>NZ_JBEZED010000040.1:0-66557 GCF_040648675.1 Micromonospora sp. NPDC049101
CTCAAAACCGGCACCTCCTACAACGAGACCACCGCCTGGTCCCACCACCTCAACGAAGCTGCCGCTTGACAACCAAGCACCTGGGATGTCTTTGCTCTGCATACCTATCTGCACCAGAAACGGAGCGGCACCGGTGCAGATAGGTATGCAGAGCAAAGGACGTCGGCATTGATCTGGGGCACTGCGCCGTGCGGAATCGCGCTCGCGCCAATCGCCGAAGCTCGATGAGTGCCGCCCGCCTGGCGGGGCCGGACCGGCGTTGACCGGCGGCGCGGCGGTGTGGCAGCATTCGCGGCCTGACGGCAGTGAAGGAAGTCGGTGCGATTCCGACGCGGTCCCGCCACTGTCACCGGGGAGCGATCCCCCCTCGTGAGTCACGGCCGTGTGTCTGCGGTTGGAAGGCCGGGGGAGAGCGTCGATCCGGAAGCCAGGATACTTCGGCCGTCGGGACGTACCCCAGGGCGTGGACACCCGAGGAGGACCCGATGACGCACGGCGTCTCATTCATCGACGAGCATCGTCATGACCCGCATCGCGGGCGACACCCCGCATCCGGAACCGGCCGCGCCGGCACGTCTGGCGCCGGTTGCCTCGACGCGCGCCAGGCCGCTGGCTTCCGGTACCGCTGAGCCGAGCGCCCGCCGCTGACCGGCTCCGACGCCCGCGTCGACGAGTCCGGCAGCGCCGTCGTACCGGCTGACGCCGCACCCACCCGCTTCGTCCAGGTCGCCTCCGCAGCGGCCAGGGCGTCACTCTCCGGAGCCCGCCGTGCGCATCCTGCTGCTCTCCACCGCCGACACCGACCTGCTGGCCGCCCGCGCCAGCGGCGCCGACTACCGGCTCGCCAACCCCGCGCGGGTCGCCGCCGACGAGGTGCCCGCCCTGCTCGACGGGGTCGCCCTCGTCGTCGTACGCCTGCTCGGCGGTCGACAGGCGTGGCCGGACGGCCTCGCCGAGGTGCTCGGCACCGGGGTGCCGACGGTCGTGCTCGGTGGCGAGGCGCTGCCCGACGCGGAGCTGATGGCCATCTCCACAGTGCCGTCCGGGGTCGTCACCCAGGCGTTGGCGTACCTGGTGGAGGGCGGCCCGGACAACCTGGGGCAACTGGCCCGGTTCCTCTCCGACACGGTGCTGCTCACCGGCGAGGGGTTCGCCCCGCCCACCCCCACCCCGGCGTACGGCGTGCACGGCGACCACCCGACCGACCCGGACCGGCCCACCGTGGGGATCGTCTTCTATCGGGCGCACGCTCTCGCCGGCAACACCGGGTTCGTCGACGTGCTCGCGGACGCGGTCCAACAGGCCGGCGGCAACCCGCTGCCGATCTTCTGCGGCTCGCTGCGCGGGCTGACCACCGGCGCCGGCCCGCTCGGGCTGTTCGCCCGCTGCGACGCGCTGCTGGTCACCGTGCTCGCCGCCGGCGGTGCGGTCGCCGCGGACGCCTCCGGAGGTGGCGACGAGGACGCCTGGGACGTCGGCGCCCTGGCCGCCCTGGACGTGCCGGTCATCCAGGCGCTCTGCCTGACCAGCACCCGGGCGCAGTGGGAGGCCAGCGACGCCGGGCTGTCCCCGTTGGACGCGGCGATGCAGGTGGCCATCCCCGAGTTCGACGGTCGGATCGTCAGCGTGCCGTTCTCGTTCAAGCAGATCGACGCCGACGGCCTGTCCGTCTACGCCGCCGACCCCGAGCGGGCCGCCCGGGTCGCCGGGATCGCGGTACGCCACGCCCGGCTGCGCTACGTGGCCAACGCCGACAAGCGGGTCGCCGTGGTGCTCAGCTCGTACCCCACCAAGCACTCCCGGGTCGGCAACGCCGTCGGGCTGGACACCCCGGTCTCGGCGGTCCGGCTGCTCGCCGCGCTCGCCGACGCCGGCTACCACCTGGGCGACGCCCCGGTGCCCGACGACGGAGACGCGCTGATCCACGCGCTGATCGCCGCCGGAGGCCACGACGTGGAGTGGCTCACCCCGGAACAACTGGCCGCCGCCGAGGCCCGGATACCGGGGCAGACGTACCGGCGGTGGTTCGACCAGATCCCGGCCGAGCTGCGCGAACGGATGCGGGAGCACTGGGGTGAGCCGCCCGGCGAGCTGTACACCGAGAGCGGGGACATCGTCCTCGCCGGGCTGCGCTTCGGCAACGTGGTGCTGCTGATCCAACCGCCGCGCGGCTTCGGCGAGAACCCGATCGCCATCTACCACGACCCGGACCTCCCGCCGAGCCACCACTACCTGGCCGCGTACCGCTGGTTGGCCGCGCCGAGCGCGGACGGCGGCTTCGGCGCGGACGCCGTGGTGCACCTGGGCAAGCACGGCACCCTGGAGTGGCTGCCCGGCAAGGGCCTCGGCCTGGCCGCCGACTGCGCGCCCGACGCGGTCCTCACCGACCTGCCGCTGGTCTACCCGTTCATCGTCAACGACCCCGGCGAGGGCACCCAGGCCAAGCGGCGGGCGCACGCCGTGGTCATCGACCACCTGGTGCCGCCGATGGCCCGCGCCGAGACCTACGGCGACCTGGCCAAACTGGAGCAACTGCTCGACGAGTACGCCACCGTGCAGGCCCTCGACCCGGCGAAGGTGCCCACCGTGCGGGCGCAGATCTGGGACCTCGTCCGCGCCGCCGAACTGCACCACGACCTGCACGCCGAGGCGATGCCCGACGCGGACGACTTCGACGAGTTCGTGCTGCACCTCGACGGGTACCTGTGCGAGGTCAAGGACGTGCAGATCCGCGACGGGCTGCACATCCTCGCCGACGCGCCCACCGGTGAGCCCCGGGTCAACCTGGTCCTCGCGGTGCTGCGCGCACCGCAGATCTGGGGCGGCGCCCACGCCCTGCCCGGTCTGCGGCAGGCGCTCGCCGTCGCGTACTCCCTCGACGAGCAGGCGCTGCTCGCGGCACCTGGCGAACGCCTGGCGCTGCCCACCGCGCTGACCGACGTGGTGGACGGGCCAGCCGGCACCGCCGCCGACGCCATCGACCTGATCGAGGCCCTGGCCCGACGGTTGGTCCTCGGCATGGAGACCCTGGGCTGGGCCGTGGACGCGGTCGACGCGGTGGTGACCGAGGTGACCGGGCAGCCGATCCCGGACGTCGCCGCCGTGCTGCACTTCGCCGCCACCGAGCTGGTGCCCCGGCTCGGCCGGACCACCGACGAGCTGACCAACACCCTCGGCGCGCTCGACGGCCGGTTCGTGCCGCCCGGCCCGTCCGGCTCACCCACCCGGGGCCTGGTCAACGTGCTGCCGACCGGGCGCAACTTCTACTCCGTCGACCCGAAGGCCATTCCCAGCCGCAACGCCTGGGACGTCGGGGTGGCCCTCGCCGACTCGCTGCTGGCCCGGCACCTCGCCGACACCGGGGCGTACCCCCGCTCGGTGGGTTTGACCGTGTGGGGCACCAGCGCGATGCGCACCCAGGGCGACGACATCGCCGAGGTGCTCGCGCTGCTCGGCTGCCGGCCGGTGTGGGACGAACGGTCCCGGCGGGTCACCGGCATCGAGGTGGTGCCGACCGCCGAGCTGGGCCGACCCCGCGTGGACGTGACAGTGCGCATCTCCGGGTTCTTCCGCGACGCGTTCCCGCACGTGGTGGCGCTGCTCGACGACGCCGTGCGGCAGGTCGCCGCCCTGGACGAGCCGGAGGCGGACAACTACCTGCGGGCGCACGTCGCCGCCGACCTCGCCGAGCACGGCGACGAGCGGCGGGCCACCGCCCGGATCTTCGGCTCCAAGCCCGGGGCGTACGGCGCCGGTCTGCTGCCGCTGATCGACGCCCGGACCTGGCGCAGCGACGCCGACCTGGCCGAGGTGTACGCGGTGTGGGGCGGCTACGCCTACGGCCGGGGCCTGGACGGGCGGGAGGCGCGCGCCGACATGGAACGCTCGTTCGCCCGGATCGCGGTGGCGGTGAAGAACCAGGACACCCGCGAGCACGACATCGTCGACTCCGACGACTACTTCCAGTACCACGGCGGGATGGTGGCGATGGTCCGCCACCTCACCGGCACGTCACCGCAGGCGTACGTGGGTGACTCGGCGATGCCGCACGACGTGCGCACCCGCACGCTGGGCGAGGAGACCCGGCGGGTGTTCCGGGCCCGGGTGGTCAACCCGAAGTGGATCGCCGCGATGCGCCGGCACGGCTACAAGGGCGCGTTCGAGCTGGCCGCCACCGTGGACTACCTGTTCGGTTACGACGCCACCGCCGGTGTGGTCGACGACTGGATGTACGAGCACCTGGCCGCCGCGTACCTCTTCGACGACACCACCCGCGAGTTCCTGGAGAAGTCCAACCCGTGGGCGCTGCGCGGCATCACCGAGCGCCTGTTGGAGGCCGCCGACCGGGGGCTGTGGGCCAAACCCGAGCCGGCCACCCTGGACCGGCTGCGCGACACGTACCTGGCCAGCGAGGGCGACCTGGAGGACCGGGTGTGAGCGCGAGGAGTGAGCCGGTTTTGCGAGCCCCGCAGTCGCGAACGAAAGAAGGCCCCGTGAGCACCACCTATCCCTTCAGTGCGGTGCTCGGCATGGCCGACATGCGGTTGGCGCTGTTGCTCAACGCGGTGTCCCCGGCGATCGGCGGTGTGCTGGTCCGGGGTGAGAAGGGCACCGCCAAGTCCACCGCCGTGCGGGCACTCGCCGCACTCCTGCCACCGGTGCGCCGCGTCGCCGGCTGCCGCTTCGGCTGTGACCCGGCCGAGCCCGACCCGGCCTGCCCGGACGGCCCACACCCCGCCGACGCCGCCGCCGAGACCCGTCCCGCCCGGCTCGTCGAGCTGCCGGTCGGTGCCGCCGAGGACCGGGTGGTCGGCTCGCTGGATTTGGAGAAGGCCCTCGGCGAGGGGGTACGCGCCTTCGAGCCGGGCCTGCTCGCCGCCGCCCACCGGGGCGTCCTCTACGTCGACGAGGTCAACCTGCTGCACGACCACCTCGTGGACCTGCTGCTGGACGCGGCGGCGATGGGCCGCAGCCACGTCGAGCGCGAAGGCGTGTCGGTCAGCCACGCCGCCCGGTTCCTGCTGGTCGGCACCATGAACCCCGAGGAGGGGGAGCTGCGCCCGCAGCTGCTCGACCGGTTCGGGCTCACCGTGGAGGTGGGTGCCAGCCGGGACCCGCAGGTCCGGGTCGAGGTGGTCCGCCGCCGGCTGGCCGCCGACGCCGACCCGGCCGGGTTCGCCGCCCGCTGGGCCGACGCCGACGCGGAGATCGCCGCCCAGGTGGCCGCCGCCCGCCGCCGGCTTCCCGGGGTACGCCTGCCGGACGCCGCGCTGCGGCAGATCGCCGAGGTGTGCGCGGCGTTCGACGTGGACGGGATGCGCGCCGACATCGTCACGGCCCGTACCGCCCTGGCCCACGCCGCCTGGCACGGCCGGGACCGGGTCACCATCGACGACGTCCGGGTGGCCGCCCGGCTGGCTCTGCCGCACCGCCGCCGCCGCGACCCGTTCGACACCCCCGGGCTGGACGAGAAGCGCCTCGACGAGGCGTTGCAACGGGCCCAGGACGCCCACCCCGACGACCCGGACGACAACGGCCCCGAGGACCGTGGCCCGAACGGCCCGAACGGTGGCGGCCCGGCCGGTGGCGGCGGCCCGAACGGTGGCGGCGGCCCGAACGGGGGCGGTCCGCAGGGCGGTGGCGGCAGTGGCCCGGCCGGGCGCACCGATGGCCCGGACGGGGGCGGCTCGAACGGGGGCGGCCCGAGTGGTGGCGGCGCGCAGGGCGGTGACGGCGGCGACCAGGGTGGACCCGGGTCGGCCGGGCACTTGGCGGCGCGGGACGGCAGTGGCCCGGACGGGCGCACCGACGGCCCGGACGGTGCCGACGGTTGGCCACAGCACCAGACGGGCGACCGGGGCGACGACGGGTGGCCGCAGCGTCAGCGGGGCGACGACGACGGGTGGCCGCAGCGCCAGGCGGGCGACCGGGGCGACGACGGCCAGAACTCGCGCCCGCGCGGTGGCCGGGAATCGGCGGTCGGTGACGACGATCCGACCCGGAGCGGCGGGAGGTCTCAGTCGGTGGCCGTACCCCGGGGTGGGTTGCGGGCGCGGGTGCTCACCGCGCCCGGCGTGGGTGACGGGGTGCCGGGCCGGCGCTCGCGGGCCCGCACCGGGCGGGGGCGTACCACCGGGGCGCGGGTGCCGACGGGCCGGGTCGGGGCGTTGCACCTGCCGGCGACGGTCCGTGCCGCCGCGCCGCACCAGGCCGCTCGGGGGCGGTTGACCGGCCCGCTGCGGTTGCGCCCGGACGACGTGCGCGAGGCGGTCCGGGAGGGTCGTGAGGGCAACCTGGTGTTGTTCGTGGTGGACGCCAGCGGCTCGATGGGCGCCCGGCAGCGGATGACCGCCGTGAAGGACGCGGTGCTCGCCCTGCTCACCGACGCGTACCAGCGACGGGACAAGGTCGCGGTGATCGCGTTCCGGGGTGCCGGCGCCCGGACTCTGCTGCCGGCGACGTCGTCGGTGCTGGCCGCCTCGACCCGGTTGGCCGAGTTGCCCACCGGTGGGCGTACGCCGTTGGCCGAGGGCCTGCTCGCCGCCGCCGATCTGCTGCGGGTGGAGCGCCTGCGCGACCCGAAGCGCCGCCCCCTGGTCCTCATCGTCACCGACGGCAGAGCCACCGCGGGGCAACGTCCGCTCGACCGCGCGGCAGCAGCGGCAGCGGCCCTGGCGGCAACCGGTGCCCCCTGCGTGGTCGTCGACTGCGAGTCCGGCCCGGTCCGCCTCAACCTGGCCAATCGCCTGGCAACCCAGCTGCAAGCCCCCCGCCACGAACTGAACGACGTGGCCCAGACCCGAGGAGATCTTGGAAGGAAATGGCCCCTGGAAGGGCGGATTCCTTCCAAGATCTCGACCGGCACCACCAGCACGCCAGCCAGGGGAGATTGCTGATGCCGCAGGGACAGCCGAGTTCCGTGCCTCTTGACGGGTTGACCACCCGGCAGCGCCGGCACCGGCCACTGGTGATCGTGCACACCGGACAGATGAAGGGCAAGTCGACGGCGGCCTTCGGGTTGGCGTTGCGGGCGTGGACGGCCGGCCTGCCGGTGGGCGTGTTCCAGTTCGTCAAGAGCGCCAAGTGGCGGGTGGGGGAGGAGAACGCCTTCCGGGCGCTCGGCGAGGTGCACGAGCGCACCGGCCAGGGCGCACCGGTGGCCTGGCACAAGATGGGCGAGGGCTGGTCGTGGATCCAGCGCGGCGGCGAGGCCGACCACGCCGCCGACGCCCTGGAAGGCTGGCGGCAGATCCAGCGCGACCTGGCCGCCGAGCGGTACGGGCTGTACGTGCTGGACGAGTTCACCTACCCGATGAAGTGGGGCTGGGTGGACGTCGACGAGGTGGTGGCCACCCTGGCTGACCGGCCCGGTTTCCAACACGTGGTGATCACCGGCCGGGACGCCGACCCGCGCCTGGTCGCCGCCGCCGACCTGGTGGCCGAGCTGACCAAGGTCAAGCACCCGATGGACGCCGGCCAGAAGGGCCAGAAGGGCATCGAGTGGTGAGCGGTCACACGGCGCTGCCCCGGCTGGTGGTCGCCGCGCCCGCCAGCGGGCACGGCAAGACCACGGTGGCCACCGGGCTGCTCGCCGCCCTGCGTCGGCGCGGCCTGACGGTCAGCCCGCACAAGGTCGGGCCGGACTACATCGACCCCGGCTACCACGCCCTCGCCGCCGGCCGGCCCGGCCGCAACCTCGACCCGTTCCTGGTCGGGGCCGACCGGATCGCCGCGCTGCTGCGGCACGGCGCGAGCGTCCCGACGCCCGCCGACATTGCCGTGGTGGAGGGCGTCATGGGCCTGCACGACGGGGCGGTGGGCCGCCGCGACTACGCCTCCACCGCACACGTCGCCCGGCTGATCGAGGCACCCGTGCTGCTGGTGCTGGACACCACCGCACAGGGCCGATCCGCCGCCGCGCTCACGCTCGGCATGGCCGCGTTCGACCCGGCGGTACGCATCGGCGGGGTGATCCTCAACCGGGTCGGTTCACCCCGGCACGAGACGCTGCTGCGCGACGCCCTCGCCGAGGTGGGCGTACCGGTGCTCGGTGCCGTCACCCGCGCCGCCGAGGTGGCCGCGCCGGCCCGGCACCTCGGGTTGGTGCCGGTCGCCGAACGGGCACCCGAGTCCCTGGCGATCGTCACCGCCCTCGCCGAGCTGGTCGAGGCCACCGTGGACCTCGACGCCGTGGTGGACCTGGCCCGCACCGCCCCGCCGCTGACCGCACCGGCGTGGGACCCGGTCGCCGCCGTCGGCGGGCCGGCCGGCGTCGAGCGGCCACGGGTCGCCCTCGCCGGTGGTCCGGCCTTCACCTTCTCGTACGCGGAGACCGCCGAACTGCTCACCGCCGCCGGCGCGGACGTGGTCACGGTCGACCCGCTGCGCGATCCGGCGCTGCCCGCCGGCACCCGCGCGGTGGTCATCGGCGGCGGGTTCCCCGAGGCGTACGCCCAGGCGCTGGCCGACAACTCCACGCTGCGCGCCGAGCTGGCCGACTTCGACGGGCCGATCGTGGCCGAGTGCGCCGGGTTGCTCTACCTCGGGCGGTCCCTGGACGGCGTGCCGATGTGCGGCCGGCTGGACCTGACCGCCCGGATGACCGGCCGGCTCACCCTCGGCTACCGCGAGGCGGTGGCCGCCGCCGACTCCCCGGTGGCCCGGGTCGGCGAGGGCGTACGCGGCCACGAGTTCCACCGCACCACCACCGACCCGGGGCACGGTGACCGGCCGGCGTGGCGCTGGGACGACACCGCGCACGGCTTCGTCGCCGGCCGGGTGCACGCCTCCTACCTGCACACCCACTGGGCCGGTCACCCCGACGCGGCCCGCCGCCTGGTCGAGGCGTGCCGGTGAGCGCCGACGACAGTCGGGCCGGCGGATCGGCCGACGCCACGCTGACCGGGGTCGGGGTCGGCCCCGGTGACCCGGAACTGCTCACCGTCAAGGCGGTGCGGGTGCTGCGCGAGGCCGACCTGGTCTTCGTACCCGTGATGGCGGACCGGGCCGAGCCCACCGCGACCGCCGCGCCGACGCCGGCGGGTGCGGACGCCGGGCGGGCCGAGGCGACGGTACGGTCCCACGTCGCGGCGGACCGGCTGCGCCGGCTGCCGTTCGCCCTGGACGACCGGGGTGGGGTGACCGCCCGCCGGGCGGCGGCCTGGGACGACGCGGCCCGGGTGGTGGTCGACGCGATCGACGCGGGCGCACGGTCGCTGGCGTTCGCCACCATCGGTGACCCGAACGTCTACTCCACCTTCGGCTACCTGGCGCAGAGCGTGCGCGCGTTGTACCCGGCGGTGCGGGTGGCGACAGTGCCCGGCATCACCGCCATGCAGGAACTGGCCGCGCGCAGCGGCACCCCGCTCTGCGAGGGACGCGAACCGCTGACCCTGCTGCCGGCCACCGCCGGCCTGGCGTTGTTCGCCGACGCCCTCGCCGGGCCGGGCACCGTGGTCGCCTACAAGGGCTGGCGGCGGCACCCGGAGTTGCTCGCCGAGCTGCGCCGGCAGGGCCGCCTCGCCGACGCCGTGCTCGGGCGCAACCTGGGCCTGCCCGGCGAACGGATCGGGCCGGTCGACGACACCGCGCACGACCTGCCGTACCTGTCGACGCTGCTGGTCCCGGCCCGCCGCGAGCACCGAGGAGGAAAACTGTGACAAGCGACGGCAAGGTGTGGTTCGTCGGCGCCGGCCCCGGTGCGGCGGACCTGCTGACCCTGCGGGCCGCCCGGGCCATCGCCGAGGCGGACATCGTGATCTGGGCGGCCAGCCTGGTGCACGCCGACGTGCTCGGCCACGCCCGTGCGGGCGCGGAGATCGTCGACTCGTCGCAGCTGCCCATCGAGGGTGTGCTGCCGCTCTATCAGCGCGCCGCCGAGCAGGGGCTGACCGTGGCGCGGATCCACTCCGGCGACCCGGCGCTGTGGGGCGCCGTGCAGGAGCAACTGGACCTGTGCCGGGCGCTCGGCCTGGCCGTCGAGATCGTGCCCGGGGTCTCCTCGTTCACCGCCGTCGCGGCGATCGTCGGGCGGGAGCTGACCGTGCCCGAGGTGGCCCAGTCGGTGATCCTCACCCGCCTCGAAGGCGGCAAGACCCCGATGCCGCCCGGTGAGCGGGTCCGCGACTTCGCCCGGCACGGCACCACGATGGCGCTGTTCCTCTCCGCCGCCCGCTCCGGGCAGGTGCAGGCCGAGTTGCTGGCCGGCGGCTACCCGCAGGACACCCCGGCCGTGGTGGCGTACCAGGCGACCTGGCCGGACGAGCTGGTGGTGCGCTGCACGGTCGGCACCCTGGAGGCGACGGTCAAACAGCACAAGCTGTGGAAGCACACCCTCTTCCTGGTCGGGCCGGCACTGGCCGCCGAGGGCACCCGCTCACACCTGTACCACCCGGGGCACTTCCACACCTTCCGCCGTGCCGAGCCGGCCGCCCGCGCCGAGCTGCGCCGCCAGTCCGGCGCCCGCACCGGGGGGACAGCCACACCGGGGCACACACCGTGACGTACGCCGAGCCGCCGCTGCGCGAGCCGGACCTGCCGCGTACCGCGAAGGTCCGGCCCACCGCGCTGCGCACCGGCTGGACCACCGGCGCCTGCGCGACGGCGGCGGCCAAGGCGGCGCTCACCGCCCTGGTCACCGGGGAGATCCAGCCGGACGTGGAGATCGGTCTGCCCGCCGGTCGGCGGGTGCGCTTCCCGGTCGAACGCTGCGAGCTGACCGGCACCCCGCCGGTGCGGGCCGAGGCGGTCGTCGTCAAGGACGCCGGCGACGACCCGGACGTCACCCACGGAGCCGAGCTGACCGCGACAGTGGACTGGACCGACGTCCCCGGCCTGCGGCTCGCCGGCGGCGCGGGCGTCGGCACGGTCACCAAACCCGGCCTCGGGCTCGCGGTCGGCGGCCCGGCGATCAACGACACCCCCCGCCGGATGATCGGCGAGGCGGTGGCCGAGGTGGTCGACCTCACCGAGGTCGGCGTACGGGTGGTGATCAGCGTGCCCCGGGGCGAGATGATGGCCCGCAAGACCACCAACCGCCGACTGGGCATCCTCGGCGGCATCTCGATTCTCGGCACCACCGGGATCGTCCGCCCGTTCTCCACCGCCTCCTGGCGGGCCAGCGTCGTGCAGGCCGTGCACGTGATGGCCGCCCAGGGTGAGCCGACCGTGGTGCTGTGCACCGGCGGGCGTACCGAGCGGGCCGCCCGCGCGCTCCTGCCCGACCTGCCCGAGGTGTGCTTCGTCGAGGTCGGCGACTTCACCGGGGCCGCCGTCACCGCCGCCGTCGGTGACGAGATGACCGGGGTGGTCTTCGTCGGCATGGCCGGCAAGCTCGCCAAACTCGCGGCGGGCATCCTGATGACCCACTACACCCGCTCCAAGGTGGACCTGTCCCTGCTCGGCGCGGTGACCGCCGAGGCCGGTGGCGACCCGGCGCTTGTCGCCGCGGTGACCGAGGCGAACACCGGCCGGCACGCGTACGAGCTGTGGGAGGCCGCCGGGCTGCTCGGCCCGGCCGGTGACCTGCTCTGCCAACGGGTCCGCCAGGTGCTGCGACGCTTCGCCGGGCCGACGGTCACCGTGGACGTGGCGATGGTCGACTTCGCCGGAGCGCACGTGGTCGCCTCGTCGGGGCGGTGGCCCCGATGAGCCGCACGTCCCCGGATCCGCTGGCGAACCTGGCGGCACCGGACGCGCTGGCGAACCTGGCGGCACCGGACGCGCTGCCGACCGCGGCCGGCCCGGAGGCGCTGGTGACCGTGGTCGGGCTGGACGCGGCCGGGGCGCCACCGCACCCCGCCCTCGCGCCGGTGCTGGCCGCCGCCGGGCTGGTCGTCGGGGCCGCCCGACACCTGGCCGCGGTGCCCGTGCCGGCCGGCGTCGACACCGTCGCCCTCGGGCCGCTCGCCCCGGCCGTCGGGCGGCTGACCGAGGCCGTCGCCGCCGGGGTGCCGGCCGTGGTGCTGGCCAGCGGGGACCCCGGCCTGTTCGGCATCGTCCGACGGCTGCGCGCGGCCGGGCTGCCGCTGCGGGTGGTGCCGGCGGTGTCCAGTGTGGCCGCCGCGTTCGCCCGCGCCGGGCTGCCCTGGGACGGCGCCGTCGTGGTCACCGCGCACGGGCGCGACCCGCGACCGGCCCTGAACGCCTGCCGGGCGCTGCCGCTTGTCGCGGTGCTCACCGCACCCGGCGCCGGTGCCGCCGAGCTGGGTGCGGGCCTGATCGGCTGGTCCCGCCGCCTGCTCGTCGCCGAGCACCTGGGCACCACCGCGGAACGGATCCGCACGGTGACCCCCGAGCAGGCCGCCACCGAGACCTGGTCCGACCCCCACGTTCTGCTCAGCCTCGCCACACCCGACCCCGCGCCAGCCCTCGCCCCCGCCGGCCCGGCCGCCGACCCCGACGAGGCTGCCCCGGGCGGCCCGGCCGCCGATCCCGGCGGCTCGGCGCCCGGCCCGGCCGGCTCGGCGCGCGAGCTGTTCGCGCCCGGTGGGATGCGTGCCGACAACCAGCCGGCCGCCGCGCCGGCCGGCGGGTGGGCGCTGCCGGAGAGCCGGTACGCCCACCGCGACTCCATGATCACCAAGTCGGAGGTGCGCGCCCTGGTCGTCGCCCGACTGCGCCCCCGACTGGGTCGGCTGGTGTGGGACGTCGGAGCGGGCAGCGGTTCGGTCGGCATCGAGTGCGCCCTGCTCGGCGCTGCCGTACTCGCCGTCGAACAGGACCCTGGAGCCGGCGCGACCATCCGGGCCAACGCGACAGCGCACGCGGTGGACGTCCGGCTCGTCACCGGGCGGGCACCGCAGGCGCTGGCCGGCCTGCCCGATCCGGACGCGGTCTTCGTTGGCGGTGGCGGTGTCGACGTGCTCGCCGCCGTGGTGGCCCGCCAGCCCGAGCGGGTGGTGCTCACCCTGGCCGCCCTGGACCGGGTCGCACCGGCCGTTGGCCTGCTGCGCGCCGCCGGCTACACGGTGCAGGGCTGTCAGCTCTCCGCCGCCCGCCTCGCCGACCTGCCCGGCGGGTCGATCCGCCTCGCGGCCACCAACCCGGTGGTCGTCCTCACCGGGGAGCGCCCGTGACCGACCAGAACCCGCCCGCTCGCATCGGTCTGGTGGCGGCCACGGCCGCCGGCCGACGGCACGCGCACACCGTCGCCGCCGCCTGGCCGCACGCCCGCCTGGTCGAGGGGGAGAGCGTCGCCGACGCGCTGCGGACCGCCTGGGTGGACAGTGACGCGGTGGTCGCGTTCCTGGCCACCGGTGCGGTGGTGCGGATCCTCGCGCCGCTGCTCGCCGACAAGCACGGCGACCCGGCCGTGGTGGTCGTCGACGAGGCCGCCCGGCACGCCGTGGCGCTGCTCGGCGGGCACGCCGGCGGCGGCAACGACCTCGCCGAGCGGGTCGCCGCGCTGCTGGACGCCCGACCGGTGATCACCACCGCCACCGACGCGGTCGGGTTACCGGGTCTGGACACCCTCGGCTGGCCGGTCCAGGGCGCGGTCGCCGCGGTGTCCCGGGCCATCCTGGACGGCGAGCCGGTCCAGCTGGTCGCCGACGCCCACTGGCCGTTGCCCGCCCTGCCCCCGAACGTCCGGCCCCAACCCGCCGCCGCACCCTGCCGGACCGCCGCCGACAACGAGGCCGCCGACAACGCCGCCGGCGGCGACAACGGGATCGCCGCCGTCGACGGGGCCGCGGCCGTCGACGGGGCCGCCGTCGACGACGCCGGCGGTGTCGACGCAGGCTACCGACTGTTGGTCACCGACCGGGTGGTGCCGCTCGACGGGCGGACCGCCGTGCTCCGGCCGCCGTCACTGGTCGCCGGCGTGGGCGCGAGCCGGGGCGTACCCGCCGCCGAGGTGGCGGAGCTGCTGCACCGGGTGCTGGCCGAGGCCGGCCTGAGCGCCGCGAGCCTGCGCTGCCTGGCCAGCGCCGACGTGAAAGCCGACGAGGCGGGCATCCGGAGCACCGCCGACGCGCTCGGCGTACCCCTGGTGACCTGGCCGGCGACGCGGCTGGCGGCGGTCGACGTGCCGCACCCCAGCGAGGTGGTCCGTGCCGCGGTCGGCACGCCGAGCGTGGCGGAGGCCGCGGCCCTGCTCGGCCCGGCCGGCCGTCCGGACGACGCCACGCTGTTGGTGGGCAAGACCGCGACGGCGATGGCCACCGTCGCGGTGGCCCGGCACGCGCCACGCGGCCGGCTGGCCGTCGTCGGGCTCGGACCGGGCGCCGCCGACCTGCGCACCCCCCGCGCGGTGGCCGAGCTGCGGCGCGCCGCCGTGGTGGTCGGCCTGGACCAGTACCTCGACCAGGTCCGCGACGTGCTCCGCCCGGGCACGCGGGTGCTGTCCAGCGGGCTCGGCGCGGAGGAGGCACGGGCCCGCGCCGCCGTCGCCGAGGCCGTCGCCGGCCGCGCGGTCGCGCTGATCGGCTCCGGCGACGCCGGGGTGTACGCGATGGCCAGCCCCGCCCTGGAGTACGCCGACGAACGCATCGACGTCATCGGCGTGCCCGGGGTGACCGCCGCACTGGCCGCCGGGGCGCTGCTCGGTGCCCCCCTCGGCCACGACCACGCCTATGTCAGCCTGTCCGACCTGCACACCCCGTGGGAGGTCATCGAGCGACGGGTGACCGCGGCGGCCGAGGGTGACTTCGTGACGCTGTTCTACAACCCGCGCAGCCGGGCCCGGGACTGGCAGCTCGGCAAGGCGCTCGGCATCCTCGCCGGCCACCGCCCACCGGACACCCCGGTCGGTGTGGTGCGCAACGCCAGCCGCCCCGGCGAGCGGCTGCACCTGGCGACCCTGGCCACCCTCGACCCGGCCGTGGTCGACATGTACAGCGTCGTGGTGGTCGGCAACAGCGACACGAGGGTGGTCGCCGGTCGGATGGTCACGCCCCGGGGGTACCGATGGCGATCGTGACGATCGACGCCTGCCAGGGCTGTGGCGCCTGCCTGCTCACCTGCCCCACGCACGCGATCCGACCGGTCGCCGGCGGCCTGACGGTCCGCGCCGACAGGTGCACCGGCTGCCTGGAGTGCCTGGAGATCTGCCCGGTCGACGCGATCCGCGTGCTCGACCCCGACCCTCGCGAAGGAGCCCGATGAGCCGGATGGTGCACCCGATCGAGGTCGAGTCGTACCGCATCCTGCGGGAGCGGGTCGACCTGTCGCACCTGCCGCCGCTGAGCCGCGCGGTGACCGAGCGGGTGGTGCACGCCAGCGCCGACCTCGCGTACGTCGACGAGTTGGTCTGCGACGAGGCGGCGCTGGAGTCGGGGCTGGCGGCGCTGCGCGCCGGGGCACCGGTGGTGACCGACGTGGCGATGGTCGCCGCCGGCATCACCCGGGCGGGCCTGGAGTTGGTCTGCCCGGTCGCCGAGCCGGCCGCCGCCGAGCTGGGCCGCGCGGCCGGGATCACCCGCTCGGCGGCGGCCGTGCGGATCGCCCTCGACCGGGTCGGGCCGGGCGCGGTCTGGGTGGTCGGCTGCGCACCCACCGCACTCGTCGAACTGCTCACCCTGGATGCCGCTCCGGCGCTCGTCGTCGGCCTGCCGGTCGGCTTCGTCGGAGCCGCCGAGTCGAAGGCGGCGCTGCGGGCCAGCGGTCTGCCCGCCGTGTCCAACGTGGGGGAGAAGGGCGGGTCGGCGGTCGCCGCCGCCGCCCTCAACGCCCTGCTCTACATCGAGGAGAAGTCATGACCGGGTTGGTCATCGTCGGGCACGGTACGCGCAGCGCGGCCGGGGTCGACCAGTTCGCCGCACTGGTCGAGCGGGTCCGTCGTCGCGGTGACATCGGCGACGTCGAGGGCGGCTTCATCGAGTTGTCTCGCCCGCCGCTGACCGACGCGGTCGGCGCGCTCGTCGCGCGGGGGCACCGGGCGCTGGTGGCGTTGCCGCTGGTGCTGACCGGCGCCGGGCACGGCAAGGGCGACATCCCCGCCGCGATGGGTCGCGAACAGCAGCGGCACCCCGGGCTGACCTACCGCTACGGTCGCCCGCTCGGCCCACACCCGCTGCTGCACGACGCCCTCGAACAGCGCATCGACGCGGTGTTGGCGGGTGCCGATCGGGCCGGCACGGCGCTGGCGGGTGCCGATCGGGCCGGCACGGCGCTGGCGGGTGCCGATCGGGCCGGCACGTGGGTCGCGTTGATCGGCCGGGGGTCCACCGACCCGGACGCCAACGCCGAGGTGGCCAAGGTGGCCCGGCTGCTCTGGGAGGGGCGCGGCTACGCGGGCGTGGAGCCGGGGTTCGTCTCCCTGGCGCAACCGTCGGTGCCGGCGGTGCTGGAGCGGTTGCGCCGCCTCGGCGCGCGGCGGATCGTCGTGGCACCGTACTTCCTGTTCGCCGGCGTGTTGCCCGACCGCATCGTCGCCCAGTCGGCGGAGTTCGCCGCCGCCCACCCCGACCTCGACGTCCGCGTCGCCGAGGTGATCGGCGACTGCGACGCCCTCGCCGACCTGGTGCGGGAGCGCTACGCCGAGGCGCTGGCCGGGGACATCCGGATGAACTGCGACACCTGCGCGTACCGGGTGTTGATGCCCGGCTTCGCCGACAAGGTGGGCCGCCCGCAACGCCCGCACGACCACCCCGACGACCCGGTCGGCCACCACCACGGGCACCACCAGCACGGGCACGGCCACCACGGGCACGACCACGGCTCGGTCGCGGTGGTCGGCGGCGGGCCGGGGCCCGACGACCTGATCACGGTACGCGGAAGGGCGCTGCTCGACGCGGCGGACGTCGTGGTGGCCGACCGGCTGGCCCCTACGGGGTTGCTCGCCGGGCTGCGCCCCGACGTGCTGGTCATCGACGCCGCGAAGGTGCCCCGTGGCCCATCGATGGCCCAGGAGGCGATCAACGAGGCCCTGGTGTCGCACGCCCGCGCCGGTCGCCGGGTGGTCCGGCTCAAGGGCGGCGACCCGTACGTCTTCGGACGTGGCCACGAGGAGGTGCAGGCCTGCGTGGCGGCCGGTGTGCCGGTGACGGTGGTCCCCGGGGTGAGCAGCGCGATCGCCGCGCCGGCCCTCGCCGGCGTGCCGGTGACGCACCGGGGCGTGGCGCACGACGTCACAGTCGTGTCCGGACACCTGCCGCCCGGGCACCCCGACTCGCTTGTCGACTGGGCGGCGCTGGCCCGCGCCCGGGGCACCGTCGTGCTGCTGATGGCCGTCGACACCATCGCCAAGATCGCGTCAGTGTTGATCGAGCACGGCCGGGCCCCGGAGACCCCGGTGCTCGCCGTGCAGGACGCCGGGCAGCCCGGCCAGCGGTCGCTGCCCGCCCGGCTGGACGAGATCGGCGCGGTCGCCGCCCGGGAGAGCGTGGGCCCGCCCGCTGTCTTCGTCCTCGGCCCGGTGGTCGCTCTCACCACCACCGGGCCGAGGGCCTGACGACTACTCGCTGCGGGCGGTCTCCGGACCGGTGATGCGTTCCAACAGCGGCAGGGTGGAGGCGATGACGCCGAGGCAGGTGGCCAACCCGACGACGACGATCACGTAGAAGCGTGGCTCCGGCGCGATCAGCCTGTAGTCCATCTGCGCCCGCAGGAACAGGTGGGCGGCGAGCAGGCCCATGCCGATGGCGACGGCGGCGACGGCGAGCATGGGCACCGCGCTCTCCAGCGCCACCACCCGGCGCAGGACCCGTACCGGCGCGCCGCTGAGGCGCAGCAGGCTGAACGGGCGTCGGCGTTCGGTGAGACCGCCGATGACGCTGACCGCGAGGCTGCACCCGCCGAGCGCGAGACTGGCGATGATGACGACGTTTGCCAGTTGTTCCCAGCCGCGCAGCGTGTTCGCGAAGTCCGACTCGAAGTCGCCGGGCACATTCGGCCCCGTCCAGAAGGTCGGGAAGGCGATCTCCAGCACCGTGCGGGTGCGCTCGATGGCGGCCGCGGAACCGTCCGTGTCGACGACGATCGACATCACCGGGAGCTGGTGTAGATCGCCGAGTGGGACCGACGCGGCGGGCCAGACTCTGGCGGACGACGCCGACTCCCGGAAGGGGATGAGGCCCGTCGCGACCTCGGCGACGGTGGCACCCTCGGCGCACCGGCCGTACGCGCTCGGGATGTCGGTGCACGCGATCAGGCCGGGTTCGCTGGCGTTCATCCTGTCCGGGTTCTCGCGCACCGCGGTCGCGGACCGCACGCCGTTGATCGAGCGAAGCCCGGTGAAGAGCGTGTCAGGTGCCGCCGGCGCATCATCGGGAAGGTAGAGAGACACCTGTCCCGCCTCGATCGAGCCGATCGGCGCCGGACCCCGGTTGGCGACGATCGTGGTGATCACGCCGACGGCCACGCTCGTCACGAAGAGCGCGAGCATGATGCCGCTGATCGCCCGGAAGCCGGCCTTCGGGTTGTCGGCGAGGCGCCGCGCGGCGATGAGCGTGGCCGGGCGGTTGGCGTAGCGGGCCAGGATCCGGGCCCCGACCATCGTCAACCACGGGCCGGCGAAGACCAGGCCGGCCATGATGAGCAGCAGGGCGGGCAGGAAGATCGCGGTCTGGCCGTCGGACGTTTCCGGTTTGAAGCCGATGGCGAAGAACAGCACGGCGACACCGAGCAGGGCCGGGATCAGCCGGTACGCGCGCGGCGCGCGGGGGGTGACCCGCCGGGTGACGCCCAGCGGCGAGATTCGTACGCGGCGCAGCGAGACCTGGGCCGCCACCGCCGCGCCGGCCGGGACGCCGAGCGCCACGAGCAGGACGTTCAGTACGCCCAGGGACATGTCGTTGGGGTAGAACGGCATGCCGGTGAACGGGATGCTCGCGAGCGGGTCGCGGAAGGCGTAGAACAGCCCGAAGCCGACGGCGGTGCCGGCGATGGCGGCGGCGGTCGCCTCCACCGCGGCGACCATCGCGATCTGCCGGGGTGTCGCGCCGACCAGGCGCATCGCGGCGAAACGCTGCTCCCGGCGGGCGGCACTGAGGCGGGTGGCGGTGCCGATGAAGATCAGCACCGGGAACAGCAACCCGCCGGCGATGACGCCCAGGATGAGGTTCACCGTGGTCTCGGGGAGAGCGGGGGTGTCGCCGACGCTGGTGACCTGCTTCGCAGTGGGTAGCTTGGCGACCTGGTCGGGGGTGCCCCCCGCGATGACGAGCAGGGTGTCCGGCGAGGTCAGCGCGGCCGGACCAACGGTGCCGAGGTCGCGCCCCGGGTAGCGGTCGCCCAGTTGGTCGGCCGGCTGGGCGGCCAGCAGGTCGCGAAACGCGGGTGAGGCGTAGTACTCGCCGGGACCCGGGGTGATCGGGACGCCGACCGGGGTGGGCGCGCTCGGACCGGTCGCGGCGACGTCGATCCGGATGATCTGCTTGCCGTGGAAGTAGTCGTGCCGGGTCGACCACCACAGCGGGTCGGCGTCGCCGGTCGAGGCGTTGGGATACATCGACGCGTACCGGGTGAGCTGAGCGTTGACCGCGTTGACCCCGGCGAGGGTGGTCAGCAGCAGCCCGCTGCCGATCGCGACGGCGGCGGCGATGACGAGCAGGCGGGTCAGCGCCTCCCGGCCGCCGGCCACGGCGAGGCGGAGCCCGAAGCGGATCATGAGGCGATCCGGTCCGGCGCGTTCACGCGCCCGTCGCGGACCATGACCTCACGGTCGGCGTACGCCGCGATCCTCGGCTCGTGGGTGACCAGGATGACAGTGGTGCCCTGCTCGCGGGCGGCGCCGACCAGCAGGTCCATCACCTGCTCACCGGTGAGTGAGTCGAGTGCGCCGGTCGGCTCGTCGGCGAAGAGCACCTGCGGCTCGGCGACCAGGCCCCGGGCGAGGGCGACACGTTGCGCCTGCCCGCCGGAGAGCTCGCCCGAGCGCCGCTGCTCCAGGCCGTCCAGGCCGAGGCGCGCGAACCAGGCTCGCGCTCTGGGCAGCGCCTGCTTGCGGTGTACGCCGCTGAGCAGCAGCGGCAGGGCGACGTTCTCCACAGCGGTCAGCTCGGGGACGAGTTGACCGAACTGGAACACGAAGCCGAAGCGGTCGCGGCGCAGGCTGCTGCGCTGGGTCTCGGCCATGGTGTCGACCCGCGCCCCGGCGAAGAGGATCTCACCGGAGCCGGGCACCAGGATGCCGGCCAGGCAGTGCAGCAGGGTGGACTTGCCCGAGCCGCTGGGGCCCATGACGGCGAGGATCTCGCCCGCCTGCACGGCGACGCTGGCACCGCGCAGGGCGGTTGTCTGGCCGAAGGAGAACGTCACGTCACGTGCTTCGATCACGACGGTCATCGCCGCACCTCCTTGCGCAGGGCGTCCAGTCGGGCGCCGGTCATCTCGATCCACCGGAGATCCGCCTCCAGGTGGTAGAGGCCGTGGTCGGCGAGCAGCGCGTCGACCAGACTGCCGGCGCGCTTGATCTCGGTCAGCTCGCGCATCCGATGCAGGTGTGCGCTGCGCTGGGTGTCGAGGTAGTCGGCGGCCGGTCGGTCGAGCATCAGCGCGAGCACGACCTTGGCGAAGAGCACCGTCTGCAGGTGTGGCTCGGGGTCGACCGGCTGGGTCAGCCACTGCTCGACCTCGGTCGCGCCGAAATCGGTGATGATGTAGCGCTTGCGGTCGGGGCCGGAGCCGGGGGCGACGTCGCTGATCACCACCTTGCCGTCGCGGGCCAGGCGGCTGAGGGTGGAGTAGACCTGGCCGAACGGCAGTGGCTTGCCCCGGCCGAAGAAGGCGTCGTAGTCGCGCTTCAGGTCGTATCCGTGGCTGGGCTCCCGTTCGAGGAGGCCGAGGAGTGTCAGTGGCACGCTCATGCCAGCAGACTACACCGCGGGTATACCTCGCGTATATACCCCCGGTGTGTTGTGGGTTTGCCCTGGTCCAGGCGTTGGTGCGGAGGGAGGCGGGGCGCGCCGCGGCTGGCGTGCGGTCAGCCGGCCAGGGCGCGGGCCACGGCGTAGCCGGCGGTGGCCGCGGCGAGCCCGGCGGCCACGCTGCCCAGCACATTGGCCAGCGCGAGGAATCGACGACCGCCCCGCGCCAGCCGCAGCGTCTCGTAGCTGAAGGTGGAGTAGGTGGTCAGCGCCCCACAGAACCCGGTGCCGAGCAGCGCGCTGACCGCCGGGCCGGTCGGCCACCCGACGAGCACGCCGAGCAGCAGCGAGCCGACCACGTTGACGGTGAGCGTGCCCCACGGAAACGCCGAGTCGTGCCGGGACTGCACGGCCCGGTCGGTGAAATAGCGCAACGGTGCGCCGACGGCCGCCCCCAGGGCGATGAGCAGGACTGTCATCGGGCCACCCGCCGCCGCAGCAGTGCGGCGGTCACGGCGTCGCCCAGCCCGACCGCGACAAGCGCACCGAGCACCGTGCCGGCCAGGTACGCCAGCGCGGTGCCCGGTGCGCCCGCGACAAGTGCCTGCTGGACGTCCACCGCGTAGGTGGAGAACGTGGTGAACCCGCCGAGCACCCCGACGCCGAGGAACGGGCGGGCCAGCGGATGCCCACCGCCGAGGTGGGTAAGGATCGCCATCAGCACACCGATCAGCAGGCAGCCGGACAGGTTGATGGCGAACGTGGCCCACGGGAAGCCCGTCGCCGCGTGGGGGGCGGCGTGTTGCAGGGCGGCTCGGGCCAGCGCGCCGACCACCCCGCCGGCCGCGATGCTGGCGAGGATCGTCGCGGGGCGAGTGGTCAGCTCGCCCCGATCGGCGTCGACACGGAGGTCGACGTCGGGGTCGGTGCGCTGGTCCGGGGGCTCTGCCACGGGTCCTCAGCGTAGTGCCGCGACGGCGGCGGTCAGCGTACGGCCGCGACGGCGGCGTCCGGGCCGCCGCGCCACACCGCGCCGACCTCGGTGAAGCCGGCCGCGGTGAGTGCGGCCAGGTGCCACGAGACGGGCGGGTTCCACTCCGGGCTGTGCCCGGTCGGGTAGATGGCCTGCCGCTGGGCGACGAGCGGGGCAAGCGCCGGATCGGCGGCGGCCCGCTCCCACCAGTCCGGCCAGGACAGCACCGAGCCGGCGGCGTACCGGGCGTCGCGCCGGTCCCGGGCCCGGTCCATCAGCCGCTTGGTCAGCTCCGGCAGGCTGTCGTCGGGCATGTGGTCGGCGTTGACGAAGACACCGCCCGGTCGCAGCACGTCACGCAACTCGGCGTAGAGCTGCCCGAGCCGGTCGGCCGGCAGCCAGTGCAGGGCGGTGGCGGTCAGCACGGCGTCGTACTCCTGGTGGGGGAGCGCGGAGCGCCACTCGGGGGTGCCGAGGTCGGCCGTGACGATGGTGGCCCGGCCGGCCAGCGAGGCGCCGGCGATGGCGAGCAGCGCCGGGTCGAGGTCCACCAGGGTCACCTCCGCGTCGGGGAAGCGCGCCAGCGTCCGCAGCGAGATGGTGCCGGTGCCGCCGGCCAGGTCGAGCACGCGCGGCGGCCGACCGTCGAGCACCGCGTCCACGGTGTCCAGCATGGTGGCGAACCGGTGTTCCCGGTCCGGCAGGTAGGCCTCCTGCTGACGGTCCCAGCTCTCCTGCCAGGCCGAGGGCTCCGAAATGTAAGGACTCATAGCGAGCAGGCTAGTTACGAGACGAGCGTGTTGTCCAGACGTTGTTGCACATCTTTTGCAATTGCATGATGATGGCAGGGCGATGATCAGAGCGACGCCGGGTCGGGCATCCGCCCGGCCCGGCGTCCTCCTCCCGGCGAGGTCAGAGCGTGGCGTCCACCAGGCTCGCGTCGACCCGGGCCGGCTCGTCGCGACGGGCCAGCCGCAGCGCGCCGAGGAGTACGCCCAGGCCGATGAGGGTGAGTGCGGCGCCGGCCCAGATCGGCGAGGTGTAGCCGAGGCCGGCGGCGATGGTCACCCCGCCGATCCACGCGCCCAGCGCGTTGCCGAGGTTGAACGCGGCGATGTTCGCCCCGGACGCCAGCGTCGGCGCCTGCTGGGCGTACCGCATGATCCGCATCTGCAGCGGCGGCACGGTGGCGAACCCGAACCCGCCCATCAGCACCAGTGCGACGATGGTCAGCGCCGGGTTGGTGGCGGTCAGCGCGAAGCCGACGAGCACCACGGTGAGCACCGCCAGGACGGTGACCAGGGTGCGCGACAGCGACCTGTCCGCCGCCCGGCCGCCGAGCAGGTTGCCGGCGAAGAGCCCCACGCCGAAGAGGACGAGCAGCCACGGCACGGTGCCGGTGGCGAAGCCGCTGACCTCGGTCAGCGTGTAGGCGATGTAGGTGAACGCGCCGAACATCCCGCCGAAGCCCAGAACGGTGATCACCAGGGAGAGCCAGACCTGCGGGTGGGTGAAGGCCCGCAACTCGCCGCGCAGCCCACCGGCCGGGCGGTCGGCGTTTGCGGTGTCGCCCGCCGGGATGAGCAGGGCCAGCCCGATCAGGGCGACCACCCCGATGGCGGTGATCGCCCAGAACGTCGACCGCCAGCCGAAGTGCTGCCCGAGGAAGGTGCCGAACGGCACGCCGAGCACGTTGGCGATGGTCAGGCCGGCGAACATCATGGCGATGGCGCCCGCCCGGCGGGCCGGTGCGACCAGGCCGGCGGCCACCACGGCGCCGATGCCGAAGAACGCGCCGTGGCAGAGCGCGGCGACGATCCGGCCGGCCATCAGCACGGCGTAGTCGCCGGCGACGGCGGAGAGCAGGTTGCCGATGATGAACAGCACCATCAGGCCGAGCAGCACCGGTTTGCGCGGCAGGCGGGTGACCGCCGCGGTGAGGGCGACCCCGCCGACGGCCACGCTGAGCGCGTAGCCGGAGATCAACCAGCCGGCCACCGGCTCGGTGACCGCGAAGTCGGCGGCCACCTCGGGCAACAGTCCCATGATCACGAATTCGGTGAGCCCGATGCCGAACGCGCCGATGGCCAGCGCGATCAGGCCGGGCGGCAGGGACTTCTGGCGTACGGACATGGTCTTCCCATCGGGGAGGGGGCAGATATGCGGCGCGTGCAACTACACGCGCCAGCAACGAGATACTTGCACGCGCTGGATACCTGCGCAAGCGTGCTAGCCTGGGGCCGTCGAGGTCACACCCGAGGAGGGCCGGCATGGGCATCGCCGACGACGCGGTCGAGATCCGCGCGCAGGGTTGGCGCACCCTCGCCGCCCTGCACGGACTGATCGAGACGTCCCTGGAGCGGGCCCTGCAGGCAGGCCACGACCTCTCCGTCGTCGAATACACGGTGCTCGACGCGCTCTCCCGGCAGGACGGCTGGCACATGCGGATGAGTCAGCTCGCCCGCGCCGCCGCGCTCTCCGGCAGTGCCACCACCCGGCTGGTTACCCGCCTCGAACAGCGGGGGCTGCTCACCCGCATCCTCTGCGCCGACGACCGGCGCGGCATCTACACCGAGCTGACCCCGGCCGGCTCCGAGCTGCTCGCCCAGACTCGACCGACCCACGACCGGGTGCTCACCGACGCGCTCGCCGAGGCCGAGGCCACCCCCGAGCTGGCCCCGCTGGTCGACGCCCTGCATCGGCTGCCGGCCAGCCGCTGACCGCCCCGCCGGTCCGGGCGACGGCGGGCGTACGGTACCCGCAGCCCCACCGGGACCGCCGCGCCAAGGAGGCACGCGATGCAGGACCGCACCCCTCGTGCGGAGGAGCTGGAGCCGGTCGAGCGCGCCGGCATCGACGAGCTGCGCGCCCTGCAACGCGAACGGCTGCGCTGGTCGTTGCGGCACGCGTACGACAACGTGCCGCACTACCGCCGGGCGTTCGACGCGGCCGGGGTGCACCCCGACGACTGCCGGGACCTCGACGACCTGGCCCGCTTCCCGTTCACCGGCAAGGCGGAGCTGCGGGACAACTACCCGTTCGGCATGTTCGCCGTCCCCCGGGAGCGGGTCGCCCGGCTGCACGCCTCCTCCGGCACCACCGGCCGGCCGACAGTCGTCGGCTACACCCGCGACGACCTGCGCACCTGGGCGCGGCTGATGGCCCGCTCGATCCGCGCCTCCGGCGGTCGCCCCGGCGACCGGGTGCACGTCGCGTACGGCTACGGGCTCTTCACCGGTGGCCTCGGCGCGCACTACGGGGCCGAGGAACTGGGCTGCACCGTCATCCCGGTCTCCGGGGGCATGACCGAGCGTCAGGTGCTGCTGATCCGCGACTTCGAACCCGAGGTCATCATGGTCACGCCCAGCTACCTGCTGGCCATCGTCGACGAGATGCGCCGCCAGGGCATCGACCCGCGGGCCACCTCACTGCAGGTGGGCATCTTCGGAGCCGAGCCGTGGACCGAGGACATGCGCCGCGAGATCGAGCAGCAGTTGGACATCCACGCCGTCGACATCTACGGGCTGTCCGAGGTGATGGGCCCCGGCGTGGCCACCGAGTGCGTCGAGACCAAGGACGGCCTGCACCTCTGGGAGGACCACTTCTACCCGGAGATCATCGACCCGGTGACCGGGGCGGTGCTGCCCGACGGCGAGCGGGGCGAGCTGGTGTTGACCTCGCTGACCAAGGAGGCGATGCCGGTAGTGCGTTACCGCACCCGCGACCTGACCCGGCTGCTGCCCGGCACCGCCCGCCCGATGCGCCGGATCGAGAAGATCACCGGCCGGACGGACGACATGATGATCGTGCGCGGGGTGAACATCTTCCCCACCCAGATCGAGGAGCTGATCCTGCGTACCCCGCAGTTGTCGCCGCACTTCCAGTGTGTCCTCGATCGGCAGGGCCGGTTGGACACCCTGACGGTCCGGGTGGAGCGACGGGCCGGGGTCGCGGCGGACGCCGCCGAGCGGGCCGGCGCGACATTGGTCGAGCTGGTCAAGAACACCGTCGGCGTGAGCGTGGCGGTCGACGTCCTCGCGCCGGACGCGGTGGAACGGTCGGTGGGCAAGATGCGCCGCATCGTCGACGGGCGACAGTCACCGCGGACGGCGGCGTGAACGGACGTTCGACAGTGGCGGCTCAACGGGTTGCCCGCCGGTACGACGGGGTTGGGCGTTGAGCGACAGCCTGCGAGTGGCGGTGGCCGGCGCCGGTCTGGGCGGGCTGTGCCTCGCTCAGGGCCTGCTGCGCGCCGGTGTCGACGTCGACGTCTACGAGCGGGATGCCGCGCTGGACAGCCGCCGGCAGGGTTACCGCCTGCACGTCGACGCTCGCGCGGCTCTCGCGCTGGAGAAATGCCTGCCGCCACCGCTGTTTCGGTTGTTCCTGGCCACGACGGGCCGCCCGGGGAGCAGGGTGACGGTGCTGTCCGGGCGGCTGCGTGTCCTGCACGAGACGCCCGCCGGCCCGTCGCGCGACCCAGACGACCCGGCAACTCTGTCCACGTCGGTTGATCGACGGACGCTGCGCGAGATCCTCGCCGCCGGACTGGGGGACCGGATTCACTACTGTCACGAGCTCACCGGCTACGACCAGGACCCGGACGGGGTGACGCTGCGCTTCGCGGACGGCTCCACGACGCGCGCCGACGTCCTGGTCGGCGCGGACGGGGTGGGTTCGGCGGTCCGGCGCGTACTGCTGCCACACGCGCGGCAGGTCGACACCGGCACGCGGATCATCTACGGCAAGACACCACTCGACGACGCGGCCCGGCAGCTCGTCCCGTCGGCCCTGTACGACGGGTTCACCGCGATCGTGGGCGGCCACGTCGGTCTGGCTGCCGGGCTCGTCGAGTTCCGGCGTCGACCCGTGGACGCGGCCGCCGCGATCGCTCCAGACGTACGCCTGAGCCCGGCCGGTGACTACCTGATGTGGGCGCTTTCCGCGCGACGTGACCGGCTGCCGGTGTCCGACGGGAATCTTGCCGAGGCCGACGCCGCGACCCTGCACTCCGTCGCCTGCCGGGCGATCCGGTCGTGGCACCCCGACCTGCGTGCCCTGCTGGGCGCGGCGGCTGTGCGGGAAACGTTCCTCGTCCGGGTCCGCAGCAGCCAGCGTGTGCCGGCGTGGATCCCGAGCCGGGTGACTCTGCTCGGTGACGCCATCCACACGATGAGCCCGGCCGGCGGCTCCGGCGCGAACACCGCGCTGATGGACGCGGCACAGCTGTGCGACGCGCTCACCGGCGGCAGCGACCTCGTGGCGGCGATCGGCGAGTACGAGGAACGGATGCGTGCCTACGGCTTCGCCGCGGTTGACGCGTCGCGGCAGGCGGAGGCGGAAACCGCACGTCGGCGTAGCCCGCTGTGGCTGTGGCTCGTGGACCACCTGCCGCAGGTGGGCGGCACGGGCAGGCGGACGCGCTGAACCCACAGCCGGGGCGCTCCGGTTGCGTCGCCGCCTATGATCCTGCCCATGCGTGTGCTGGTGGTCTCCGCCCCGCTGGTCGGGCACGTCTTCCCGCTGGTGCCGCTCGCGGTCGCGTTGCGCGACGCCGGCCACGAGGTGCTGCTGGCCACCGGCGGGGGTGGCCTGGCCGCCGCCGACGCGGGTCTGTCGGTGCACGACGTCGCGCCGGGCTTCGACTTCGGCCGGATCGCGCTGCGGGTCTTTCCCCGGCACCCGCTGATCGCCCGCGCCGAGTTGGCCGGCACCGCCGACACCCGGGGCGCCGGCCTGCTCTTCGGCGCGCTCAACGATCGGCTCACCGACCCGGTGGTTACCCTGGCCACCGAGTGGCGGCCGGACCTGGTGCTGCACGAGCCGTTCGCGGTGGCCGGCGCGGTGGCCGCCGCCCGGCTGGGCGTGCCGGCCGTACGCCAGGAGAACTCCCTCTTCGACGGCCGGGACCTGGTCCGCGCCACCACCGCCCGGCTCGGTTCCGCGCTGCGGCGGCACGGCCTGACCGAGCTGCCGCCGCCGGCCGCCGCCCTCGCGGTGGCCCCGCCCAGCGTGGCGAGGCAGGATGGCTGGCCGATGCGCTACGACTCCTACGTCGGCGGCGGCGAGCTACCGGCCTGGCTGCGGGAGCCGGGTGAACGACCGCGCATCCTGGTCACCCGCAGCACGTTGACCGGCCCCGGCGACCGGGGGCCGATGCCCGCCGTGGTCGCCGCAGCCGCCGAGGTGGACGCCGAGATCGTGCTGGTCCGGCCCGACGAGCGGTCGACCCGGTCGCTGCCCGGCAACGTGCGGGTAGTCGACTGGATCCCGCTCGACGCGGCGTTGCCGTCGAGTGCGGCGCTGGTGCACCACGGCGGGGCGGGCAGCATCTTCGGTGCCCTCGCCGCCGGCCTGCCGCAGCTCGCCACCACGGGTCCGGGGGACCGGCGGCACAACGCCGAGCTGGTGGCCCGCCGGGGTGCCGGTCTGGCGCTGCGCCCCCGGTCCATCACCGCGGGGGCGCTGACCCAGCTACTCACCGACGACCGCCTGCGTACCGCCGCCGGGCAGGTCAGCCGGGAGATCGCCGCGATGCCGCCGCCGGCCGACCTGGCCACGCGGCTGGCGGCACTGGCCTGACGGTTACCCCGCGTGGCCGCGCCGGGAGCGCGGTCCGCTGGGGCAGGATGACGTGATGCGACACGTCGTGCTGTTCCACTCCGTGTACGGGCTGCGGCCCGCCGTGCGCGCCGCCGCCGACCGGTTGCGTGCCGCCGGGCACCAGGTCGCCACCCCCGACCTGTACGGCGTACCGGCCACCGACTCCGTCGAGGACGGCTTCGCGCTGCTCGACAAGGTCGGCCACGAGGTGGTGCTCGACCGGGCCCGGGTGGCACTGCGTGACCTGCCACCGGAGACGGTGCTCGCCGGCTTCTCGATGGGCGCCGGTGTGGCCGGGGCGCTGTTGGCCGAGCGCCCCCACTGCGCTGGCCTGCTCCTGTTGCACGGCACCGGCGGCGCACCCGACGCGGTCCGGCCCGGGTTGCCGGTGCAGTTGCACCTCGCCGACCCCGACCCGTTCGACGCGCCGGACGAGGTCGACGAGTGGCAGCAGGCGCTCACCGACGCCGGCGCCGACCTGGCGGTCTTCCGCTACCCAGGCGTGGGCCACCTGTTCACCGACCCGGACCTCGCCGAGCACTCCCCGGACGCCACCGCGGCGACCTGGCCGCGCGTGTTGGCCTTCCTGGCGCCCCGCTGAGCGGCGGCGACTCCCGGCGGCGGCCGTCCCGGCTTTCGCTCAGCGCGTGCCGGCGCCGATGCGCGGGGGAGTCGCGGTGCCGTGCACCCGCCTGGCGTGGGCGGCAAACAGCCGGGGGGCGATGATCGGCATGAGGAGACGGGCCGGCAGCGGCGCGTGCGCCAACACCGCCTTGATCACCTCGGGGTCACCCTCGTACATGGCCAGGCCGAAGGCCAGCGGCAGCCGCTTCTTCGGGGTCTGAGCCATCCCGTGCTCGCCGAGCTGCATCCACTCCGCGGCGGTGACGTACCGTGCGGCCAACGGCAGGATCTCGGCCTCCTCCATGGCCATGTGCTCGATCAGCGCGACCCGCAGCTGCTCCAGCGCCTCCGCGAGCCGCGCACCGCCGTGCCCGGTACGACGCCACTGCGGTAGCAGCGCGACCACCGCCGCGTGGCCGTCCTCGATGGCGTGGTGCTGCGCCTCCATGGTGGGGACGATGGCCGCCGCCGCCGCGCCGCCGCGTTCCACCAGCCGGGGCCACAGCAGCAGGTCCTCGCCCTCGTGGTGCAGGTGCAGGGTGTGGCAGAGCATCTCGGCGTGGGCGCCGACGACCTCCGCGCGGCTGACGTCGCCCGGCCTGACGTCGCGGACGAGCTGCGGGAGGAGGCTGAACTCGCGACGGAACACGGCGTGGGCCATGTACATGTCGCGGACGTCGGCCATGGCTTCGGAGTGGTTCTTGTTCACGGTGCCCTTTCCGAGGGATCAACTGACACAGATATGTTGATCATGCGCGGTGGCACTTGGAAACGGCTTGGAATCCACCAACCGGGGATCAGGCGGCCAGTGCGGCCGTCGCCTCGGCCAGCCAGTGCGGCGACTCCCACCGGCGGGCCACCTCGGCCGCCAGCGTGAAGTGCCGGGTGGCCTCGTCGGTGCGGCCCAGCAACCGGAACAGCTCGCCAAGCGTCAGTGCGACCGGCCGCACCACGGCCGCCGTGGTGGAGAAACCGGCCAGCTGGTCGCGGACCGGGAGCAGGGCGTCGATCACGGGCTGGGCCAGGTCCCGGCGGCCCAGCGCCACGATGACCATCGCCCGCACGCTGAGCAGCGCCGACTCGAAGTAGTCCGGGCGGTAGATGTGCCGTGCGATCGGCAGGGCCCGCGCCTCGTCCACCCGTTCGCTGTCGATCAGTGCCAGCGCCAGCAGGTCGTCCACGATCGGACCCAGCGACCCGCGTATCCGCCGGGTCGCCTCCAGATGCTCCCCGAAGCGCCCCTGGCTGATCAGCAGGGTCCCCACCGAGAAGAAATGGAAGGCCTCGGCGTGCAGGGAGCCCTGCCGCCGCATCTGCTCGGCGACCTCGTCGTAGTGCCGTCGCGCCGCGACGAAGTCGCCGGTGACGTGCGCGAGGGCGGCCAGTGCGCACCTGTGGATCGTCTGCGCCTCGTTGAGCTGGTACGTCTCGGCCAGCCACCCGTGCCGGGCGACGCTGCGGCGCAGCTCGTCCGGCTCGTTGAGCGCGGCAGCACAGTGACCGAGCACCTGCTCGGCGACCGAGCGGTAGGTCACCAGCGCGTGCTCGGCGGCGAGGTCGCCCAGCTCCAAGGCCAACCCCCGGCGTTCCGGCGCCTCCCGCTCGTAGCTCATGGTGCGCACCCGCGCGGCCAGCCCGAGGGCCCGCACCTCGGGGTCGTCCAGCCGCCGGCCGAGGGCCAGCGCCTCCCGCCCGGCCGCCACGCCCCGGGGATCTGCCTCGCCGTCCAGCTCCGTGGCCAGCGCCTCCAGCAGCCGGCAGCGGGCGACCGGGTCCAGGTCGTCGGCACGCAGCAGCCGGGTGAGCAACTCGACGACGCGGTGGTCCACCACGCCGTACTCGTGGGTCAGCCACGGGGTGGGGACGGTCCACGCGGTGAAGGCCGCGACCAGCAGCTCCTCCCGGTCGGACGCGGTGGCGACGTCGACGGCTCGGGCGCGGGTCCGCCGGGCGGCGGCCACCGCGCCGGCCCGCGCCTGGGCGCGCAGCAGCCGGCCGAGCAGGTCGACCCGCAGCGCGTCGTGATCCCCGCTGACCGACCCGGCGACGTCCACGGCGTTGGTGAGCACCTCGATCGCCGCGTCGTACGCGTACCGCCGCTCGGCCAGTTCGGCGGCGCGGATGGCGTACTCGACGGCGAGCGGCGCGGTGTCGGCCGACGCCGCCCGGGCGTAGTGGTGGGCCAGGGCCGGATAGTCGTCGGGTGTCAGCCGGCGGGTGGCCGCGGCGATCCGGGCGTGCAGGCGGGTGCGGCGCAGCTGGGGCAGGTCGGTGTAGATGGTGTCGCGGACCAGCCCGTGCACGAAGCGCACCCGCCCCGGCGCCGGTTCGGTGAGCAGCCCGGCGGCCAGCCCGACCTCCAGCGCTTCGAGGACGGAGGTCTCGTCGGTGCCGGCGGCGTCGACAAGTGTGCGCACCTCAGCCTCCCGCCCGGCGGCCGCGGTGAGGCGCAGCGCCGAGACGGCAGCCGAGGGCAGGCGGGAGAGCCGTCGGCGCAGCACGTCGCGTACGCCCTCCGGCACGTCGCTGGTGGCCACGAGCGTGCCCTCGGTGGCCAACAGTCGGGCCGACTCCCGCACGTAGAACGGGTTGCCGCCGGTCCGCTCGGCCAGCGCGGCGACGGTGTCCGGGTCGACGGTGGTCCGGGCCAGCGCGCTGAGCAGCCGTTGCACCTCGGGCGGCGTCAGCCCGGCCAACGGGATCCGCAGGGGTGCTCGGCGGGCCAGGACGGCCATCGTGTCGGCGAGCCGCTCGCGGTGCTCGGCCGGGCGCAACGCCGCGACGAACAGGACGGCCCCGGTGGTCACCTCGATGACGCTGTTCAGCAGGAGCAGCGTCTCGGCGTCGGCGGCGTGCAGGTCGTCGAGGACGACGGCGACCGGTCGGCGGACCGCGGCGGCGTCCAACCAGGCCCCGACGGCACGGTGCAGCCGGAACCGGCCGGCGGTGACGTCGCCCCCTCCGTCGCCGTCGCCGTCGCCGAGCAGTGGTGCGAGGGCCGGTGCGAGATCACCCGGCGGCGCCTGCCCGGCGAGCTGACGCAACGCCTCGACCCAGGCCCAGGCCGGCGGGGCGCCCTCGACCTCGGGGCAGCGGCCCACCGTGACCAGCCAGCCGTCGGCGGCGAGCCCGTCGCGGAACCGGGTGAGCAGGCTCGTCTTGCCGGCCCCGGCCTCCCCGCTGAGCAGCGCGACGCGTGGCCCGTCGGCCACCGCCTCGGCCGCGGCCTGCCGGAGAGCCGCCAGCTCGGCCTCCCGCCCGACGAACACCTCCTCCGGCACCTGTCGCTCGGTGCCGACGCGTACCGCCGTGGCGGCCACCGGGGGCAGCAGGTCGAGGCGCTGGCCCAGGATCGCGGACTCCACCTCGACCAACGCCGGCCCCGGATCGAGGCCGAGCTGGTCCGCGAGGGTCGCTCGCGCCCGGCGCAGCGCGGCGAGCGCGTCGCCCTGCCGACCGGCACGCCACAACGCCAACGCCAGCAGGCGCCAACACTCCTCCCGCAGCGGCGCCTGCCGGGTCAGCACCTCCGCCTCGGACACCGCCTCGGCCGGGTCGCCGAAGCGCACCGTCAGATCGAGCAGCAGCTCCCGGGCGCCGAGACGCAACTCCTCCAGCCGCAGCACCTCGGCCTGCGCCCACGGCTCCCCGGCGAATTCGGCGTACGCCCGACCACGCCACAGGTCGAGCCCCGTGCCCAGCAGGTGACGTGCCCGGCCCGGGTCGGTGGGGCTGACCGCTCGCGCCTGCACGAGCAGCCGCTCGAACCGGCCGGCGTCGACCGCGTCGGCGGGCACCCGGATCGCGTAGCCGGGCGGCGCGCTGACCAGGACCCGGGCCGGCGCGCGGCGCTCGCGGGACGGCTCCACCAGGCGGCGCAGGTGCGAGACGTACGCCTGGAGGGAGGCGATCGCCCGTGGCGGCGGGTCACCCCGCCACAGATCCTCGATCATCTGACCGGTGGAGACGACCTCGCCCCGGGCCGCCAGCAGCAGCGCGAGCACGGCGCGTTGGCGGGGGCCGCCGAGGTCGACAGGTCCGCCTGAGTCGACCTCGACCTCAAGCGGCCCGAGCACCCGTAGCAGCATGACCGGGCCAATCCTAGTCACGCGCCGGGTGGCCTTCCCGGTCTACCGCGCAACGGCCGGCCCGGTCACCGAGGGTACCTGCGGTGTCCAGGCGGTGCGGCTCCACCTTTCTTGACCGAACGATCTGGATACGGTTAGAGTCGAGTCGTGGCACGGACCAAGGAGTTCGATCCGGATGCGGCACTGCGGGCGGCCCTCGACCTGTTCTGGGAGCGGGGCTACGAGGCCACCTCGATGGCCGACCTGGTCGAGCATCTGGGTGTCGCGCGAGCGAGCATCTACGCGACGTTCGGCAACAAACACGATCTCTATCTCAAGGCGCTCGACCGGTACGGCGACCTGGTCGACCCCATCCTGCTGCGTGACCTGTCGCAGCCGGGTCCGGCGCTGCCGGCCGTCCGAGCCCTCGTCGAGCGATACGCGTGCGAGGCCGGCGACGACGGCGGGCGGCGTGGCTGCTTCATCGTCAACACGGCCGTGGAGGTCGCGCCGCATGATCGACAGGCGGCACGACGCGTGACGGCGAGCTGGGACTACCTGGAAACCGCGCTGACCTCTGCGTTGATTCGGGCGCAGTCCCAGGGTGAGCTCGCGCCGGGCAAGGACCCCCGAGCGCTGGCCCGGCTTCTGCTCGTGCTGTTGCAGGGCATCCGGGTGGTCGGCAAGGTGTCGGCCGAGCCGCGGCGGCTGCGGGACGCCGCCGCCCAGGCGTTGTCCCTGCTCGACTGACGGCGGGCCGCCGCAGCGCACCGCTGATCGCGCACCGGCTCGCCACGGCGCGGAGCTGAGCCGATGGCGCGGTGTCGACGTTCCTTTCTCGACCGTGCGGCGTTGCCCCTGCGCCGAATCTGGAACGAATGGTCCCGAATGCTGGAGGGTGGGCGACGATGGCGACAGCGGTCCCCGACCTACCGCCGGGCAGGCCCGGTGCGGTGGCGCACAGTCGTAGCCCGTGGCCGCGACCCGAAGGCCAGCACGGCGAGCCGGGAGAACCATCCGTCGGCCCTGCCTTCGCGCTGCTCGGCACCGTACAGACGACGCTGATCTTCACTGTCACCGTCATCTCCGTACCGCTGCCGGTGATCGGCCGAGAGTGGGGACTGGGCCAGTCCAGCCTGGTCCTCCTCAGCGCCGCCTACGGGTTGTCCTTCAGCGGTCTGTTGCTCTTCGGCGGTCGGCTCACCGACCGGTACGGCGGACGCCGGATGTTCACCACCGGTCTCGTTGTCTTTGCCGCCGCCTCGACGGCGGCGACACTCGCTCCCGGAAGTGCGACCCTCACCGCCGCGCGCTTCGCCCAGGGGGTGGGCGCCGCCCTCGTCGCGCCGGCAGCCGTGGCGGTGTTGCGACGGGTGTTCCCGGATCCCGTCAGCTATGGCCGAGCGATGGCGACCTGGGGCGGCCTGTCGGTACTCGGTGCGACGTTGGGAAGTCTCCTCTCCGGGATCGTCGCCACCTGGTTGTCGTGGCGGTGGATGGTGGCGGTTCCGCTGGTGGTCGCCGCGGTGGCGGCGGTGGTGACGCCGCGGACGCTGCCCGCGGACACCCGGCACGGGCGGGCCACGCTCGACCTGCCGGGCGCGTTGCTCGCCACCACGGGAATCACGCTGCTCAGCTGTGGCCTGGTGGTCACCGGCGAACACGGGTGGACCTCGGCGATGGTGCTGGCCCCGCTGGCCTCGGGCCTGGCACTGCTCGGCGCCTTCGTCGCGGTCGAACTGTCCAGCGCCGAACCGCTCCTGCCGATGTCCTTCCTGGCTGATCTCCGGCGGGCGACCGCGCTGCTCGTGATCGCCGTGTCCGCGGCCGGAACCGCACTCGTCTTCCTCCTCCTGGCCCTGTATCTCCAACAGGTCCGCAACTGGACGCCGCTGCGTACCTCCATGGCGTTCCTCCCGTACGCGGTGGTCCTCGTCGTCGCCGGGCGGCTGTCCGGGCGACTCATCGCCCGCTGGGGAGCCCAACGCGTCACCTCCGCGGGGCTCGCGCTGGCGGCCGGTGGCCTGCTCCTGCTGGCCGGCGTGCACCCGCACACCGGATACGGCCTCGGTCTGCTGCCTGGCCTCGCTCTCCTGCCGGCCGGAGTCGCGTTGTCCTTCTCCGCCGGGTCCGTGCTCGCGCTGTCTGACGTGCGACCACGTGAAGCGGGGCTCGCCGGAGGTGTGCTGAACACGGCGATGGAGGTGGGACCAACGGCAGGCCTCGCCCTGCTGACCGCGCTCGCCACGGCGCGCTCCACGCACCTCGAGGCCGGCGGTGCCGGCCTACCCGACGCCACCACCAGCGGGTACGCCTGGGCGTTCGGCGCCGCCGGGTCCGCGTTCGCCGCACTCGCCGCTGTCACCGCACTGACCGGACGCACCCGCCCCCACCCGTCCGGCCGACGGGCCACAACAACCTCGGCCGATGGCGCCCCCCGGAAAGCGAACCCACCACCACAACCGATCCGACACCCAGGAGGAGTCACCACCGTGACCGCACGATTCACCAGCAAGGTCGCCCTCGTCACCGGCGGCGGCACCGGTATCGGCCAGGCCGTCGCACGAGCGTTCGCCCGCGAGGGGGCGGCCGTCGTCGTGGCGGGTCGCACGCCCGGCTCGCTCGACGCCACCGTCAAGCTCATCGAGGACGAGGGCGGCCGGGCTTCGGCCGTCACCGCCGACGTCACCCACTCGGCCGACCTGGCCCGGATGGTGGCCGAGACCACCAGCCGGTACGGCGGGCTCGACATCGCGGTCAACAGCGCCGGCACCCTGACCGCGGTCGGCCCGCTCGGCGATGTCGACGAGCAGCAGTGGCAACACCTCGTCGCGGTGAACCTCACCGGCACGCTGCTGTCCATGAAGCACGAAATCGCCCACATGCGGGCCCACGGTGGCGGCGTCATCGTCAACATCGCCTCGAACCTCGGTGCTCACGCGCGGCTCGAAGGGCTCGGCGCGTACGTGGCGACAAAGGCCGCGGTGAGCGCGCTGACCCGCAACGCCGCCCTGGACCACATCCGAGATGGGATCCGGATCAACAGCATCAGCCCCGGGCCGATGGACACCGCGATGTCTCTCCGGCCCGGGGAAAGCCCCGCCGACCGCGCCGACCGGATGGCGGCACAGCTGCCGATCGGCCGCGTCGGCACCCTCGACGAGATCGCCGCGGCGGTGCTGTACCTGGCCTCACCCGACGCCGGCTTCGCCGTCGGCACCGATCTGGTGTTCGACGGGGGAGCCGCCGCCTAGATCCACCCACCACCGCCCGCGCGGGCCACTCCAAGGGCCTCGCGGGCGGTGTGCTCGGCCGACCTCCCACCTGACGCTCGGCCCGGTGCCAAGAGGCTGACAACAGATCTCGTTCGATATCGTGGCGGCCACCACCGAGATCCGTGAGCGGGGGAGCAGTGCCAAGGACGGCTTTCGACGAGCACGAGCGGTCGCGCTGGGCCGGGCGCGCGAAGGCGTTCGACAGCAGCTTCGCCGCCCTCTGTGCCCATCCCGCACCTGCGTTGCTGGACGCCGCTGGCATCGCGGCGGGCATGCGGGTGCTGGACGTGGGCACCGGTTCCGGGACCGTGGCCGGGTCGGCGAGCGCTCGTGGCGCGACGGTCGTCGCCGTCGACGCCGAGCCCAGCATGGTCGAGCTGGCGCGCGGCCGGGTGCCAGCCGCCGAAGAGGTCCGCCTCGCGGCCCTGCCGCACCTGCCGTTCGCCTCGCGGTCGTTCGACGCGGCCGTGGCGAACTTCGTGATCAATCACGTCGGTGATCCGCTGGCCGCGATCAGCGAACTGCGACGGGTCGTCCGGCCGGCCGGACGGATCGCGGTGACGATCTGGCCCGACCCGCCGCCGGAGGCGCAGCGGTTGTGGGGCGTGGTGTTCGACGCCGCCGGGGTCGACCGTCCGACCTCGGTGCCGACCGTGGACGCGGAGCGGGACTTTCCGCGTACCCCCGAGGGTTTCGCGGGTTTGCTCGACGCCGCCGGCCTCACCGACGTGCGCTGCGACACGATCACCTGGGTGCATCGTACCGACCCCGAGGCCTGGTGGAGCGGCCCGGCCAACGGCATCAGCAGGGCCGGCCTGGTACTGGCGGCCCAGCCGCCGGACGTGCGCACCCGGATCCGTGCCGCGTACGACGAGCTGACCGCCGCCTACCGGGACCGCGACGGCCTGCTCGCGCTGCCGACCGCGGCGCTGCTGGCCGCGGCTTCCGTGCCGTAGGCGGCGGAGCGACACCCGGCCGTCCGCGGGTGCGGCGCCACGTCGAGAATGCGGGGCATGGAGTTCCTGTGCTACCACCGCGACCGGCCCGGCGACGTTGCGCGACGAGTTGTTGGCCGAGCACTGGTCCTACATGGATCGGTACGGGCAGGAGTTGATCGCCCGCGGCCCGACCTTGTCCGGCGACACGGCCACCGGCAGCGTGCACATCGTCGACATGCCCGATCCGGCCGCCGCACGGGCGTTCGCCTTCGACGAACCCAACTACCAGGCCGGCGTGTACCGCGACGTGCTGCTGCGCCGATGGCGCAACACGCTGGGCCGCACCATGTGGGACTTCCCCGGTGGTCGGACCGGCGGCAACCGCTACCTGGTGCTGGGCCTCGGCGCGGGGCAGCCCGTCGACCTGCCCCTGCCACCCGACCCGGACGAGCTGATCGCGTACGGGCCGCTGCTGTCCGACGACGGCGCCACGTGGCTGGGCACCGCCGCGCTGGTCCGGGCACCGACCCCGGACGCGGCGCGCGCCATCCTGACCGTGGACCGGTACGCCGACGTCGAGGTGCACAACTGGCAGTTCGGCGGCCGGCCGTCGGGGGACAGTGGTTCGTCGTGACGCACCCGCCTCGGCCGGGGTCCTCGGGCCTCGAGCTGGACCACTCCGAGTCGGATAGTGGTCTCACCCCGACTCGATCCGCCGCGCGGCGGACCCTCAGGCCGAGTCGGCCAGGCCGTCCGGCTGGCGGATCAACGGCGGGCGGGGTACGGCGCGCCTCGCGCTGGGCGTAGCGCCGACACCGGGTCCGGCCGACCTCGCCACGACGGGCACCACGCGGATCGCCACCGGGACGCGGTCGACGTCCGAGGGCCAGTGACCGCCCGCGTTGGCCCGCGCCGCCGACACCGTCGCGGCCGAGGCCGGCGGCAGGTCACCGGCCGGTGCGACGGCTCGGAGCCGGTTGACGCCCGCCGCACGGTTGGCTCCCCGGGGCAGCGCGGCCGGCGGAGTCGCCATCGTCGGCGCGGGAGGGCGCGGCGGGCCGGATCCTGGCGCGGGGGCCAGCGCCACGAGGGCGGTGTCCCGGCCGACCCGGGAGCGCACCGCGTCCAGCCGTACGACCTCGGCCGGCCGGGTGGCCGAGCCCTCGCCGACCGTACGCGCGGCGGGGTTCACGGCAGCGCCGGGTGGCCGGCTGGCGGTGTCCTGGCGGGGTACGCCGGCGGCCCGGCGGGTGAAGACGGCCCGCAGCGCGCGGGGCAGCCGCTCGGCGGCGACCTGGCGCAGCGCGGGCGCGGCGAAGACGTACCCGTCGGCGTGGTGGGGGAGCAGCAGCCCGGCGGCGACCAGCCGGCGCAGTGTCGGTGCGGACCGGCCGGGCGCCCAGCCGAGCGCCCGGTCGACCGCCGCGCCGGAGATCACGCCGCCGAGGACGCCGGCGGCCATCAGGACCGCCCGCCGCTCACCGTCGAGGTGGTCCAGCTCGGCGCCGACGGCTCGGCGTACCGCCTCGGGCAGCGGGAGCGCCACCGGGTCGGCCCCGTCCATGATCGACGCGACGTACGCCGCCGCGTGCCCGGGCCGGCCGCCGACCAGCGGCAGCAGTCGGTCCACCAGGGCCACCGGCTGGCCGACCCGGGTCAGGAGAAGGCGCAGCAGCCGTCCGGACTGCACCGTGGCCAGCGGTCGGATCGTCACCCGGCGGGCTGGCCCGGGCCGGGTGTCGGCCCACTGTGGTTGGTGCAGGGTGATGACCGCCAGCGGTAGCCCACGTGCCGTCGCCGCGCTGAACAGCCCGTGCAGGAATCTGCTCACCGCGGGCGCCGCGCGGTCCACGTCGTCCACGGCGACGATCAGTGGCCCCTGGTCGGCCAGGCGCAACAGGATGTCCTGGCAGGCCGCCGCGCCGGCCAACGCCGCCGACGAACCGTCCGGGGTGGTCAGCATCCGGTGCAGCGCCGGGACCGCCGCCGCGACGCGAGCCGGCGGGAACAGCGCGGTCAGAGCGGCGACGAGCCGGTCGTGGACCGCCGCGGGGCCGTCGCCGCGACGCACCCCGACGAGACCGCGGAGCAACTCCGCGACCGGTGCCAGGACCTGATCGGGGTACGGCTGGCAGGTCGCCACACACCAGCGCACCGGCACCCCGTCCACCGTGGTCAGCCCACGGGTCAACTCGTGCAGCAGTCGACTGCGGCCACTGCCGGTGGGCCCGACCAGGGAGACCCAGCGCGGGTTCTGCTCCCGGATCGCCACGGTCAACTGGTCACGGATGGTGGCCAGCTCGCGGCGGCGGCCGATCAGCGGGCCGTCGTGCCGGTCCGCGCCGGGACGCACCGGACCGACGGCGTGCCACACCGGCACCGGCGGCACCCGGCCGGCGACCTGCACCGGCGTCAACTGACGCTGGGTGATCAGCCCGGCGGTGGCTCGTGCGGTGGCCGCGCAGAGTGCGACGGCGCCCGGTGAGGCGTACTCCTGCAGGCGGGCCGCGGTGGTGATCACCGCGCCGCTGGCCACGCCGTGCCCGCCGCTGACCGCACCGCCCAGGTCGACCACGACCTCGCCGGTGGCGACACCGACGCGAACCCGGAGTCGGATGTTCCCCACCATCGACCGGCGGTCCAGCGCGGCCTGGATCTCCAGTCCGGCGCGCACCGCCCGGTACGCGTCGAAGCCGTCGGAGTGCCGGGCACCGAACAGCGCCATCACCGCGTCGCCGACGTACTTCTCGACCACTCCCTGCCAGCGGTGCAGCACGCCCGCGACGGTGTCGAAGTAGACCCGTTGCAACGCGCGGACGTCCTCCGGGTCGAGTCGGTCCACCAGTGCCGTGGAGCCGACGATGTCGGCGAAGAGCACGGTGACGGTGCGTCTCTCCTCCGCTACCGGCCAGCGCGATGTCACGCTGCGTCGCGCGTCGCCGACGATGATCCTGGTGGTGGTCATGGTGGCGCACCAACCCTTCTGCCTGCTGAGGCCTGATGACCTCCGGAGATTGGCATTCCTGGGCTGACGGGGGATCTGCAGAACGACGTATGTCGGCCACCCGCAACCTTTAGTCGCAAAGTCGACGCGAGGAGTACCACAAGCGGCAGTTGGCCGTAGAACGGTTCGGGGACCTGTGATTAGGCTGCGTGCCATGGCCAGCGATGTGGACACCGCACCGCTCGTGGGCCGGGCCGAGCTGGTGCAGACGGTTCGGTCCGCGTTGCTCGGTGACGCCGCTCACGGGCAGACCGCCGCCGTCTTCCTGACCGGCGAGAGCGGTGTGGGCAAGACCCGACTGTTGGGTGAGATCGGGGTGCGGCTGCGTGAGCAGGGCGCCGTGGTGCTCACCGGCAGCTGCCTGGACATCGGCGACGCCTCCCCGCTGCACCCCCTGCTGCAGGCGCTGCGCCGCTTCGACGCCGACCTGGCCAGCACGCACGCGCGCACCTCCTCGGCGGTGCGTGGGCTGCTGCAGATGTTCGCCGACGAGACCGCCGGCCCGGACGGCGCGGGCGCGCTGCTGGAGCGGGTCAGCCGCGGGCTGCACCTGATCGCCGAGGGCCGACCCCTGGTGTTGATCCTCGACGACCTGCAGTGGGTCGACCGCAGCACCCGGCAGTTGCTGCTCTACCTGTTGGCCGGCCTCGGTGACCTCCAGCTCTCCGTGCTGGCGGCGGTGCGCGCCGAGTCGTTGCAGGGCGCGCACCCGCTGCGCCGGGTGCTCACCGAGCTGCGGCGGCTGCGGACGGTGCGGGTGCTCGACCTGGCACCGCTGGACCGGGCCGACACCGAGAAGCTCGCCGCCGCGGTGGTGGGTCGGACGCTGCCGGCCGACGCGGCCGAGCAGGTGTGGCAGCGCAGCGGTGGCAACCCGTTCGTGATCGAGGAGTTGGCCCGCGACCTGCGCGACGGCCGTGACGGTCTGTCCGAGACGCTGCGGGAGATCTTCCTCGACCGGGTCGACGCGCTGCCCCAGCACGCGCACGCGGTGGTGCACGCGGTGGCCGCCGGCGTCGAACCGGTGCAGCACTGGCTGTTGGCGCGGGTGCTGCGGATGCCCGAGGACGAGCTGATCGACGCGGCCCGCGCCGCGGTGGCACACCGGCTGTTGGTCGGTGCCGACGACGGCTACCGGCTGCGGCACCGCCTGGTCGCCGAGGTGCTCGCGCACGAGCTGCTGCCGGCCGAGCGGTCCGGGCTGCACCGCCGCTACGCCGAGGCGCTGACCGCCGCGCCGGGCGAGCTGCACCAGGCCCGGCTGGCGCACCACTGGCGGTTGGCCGGTGAACCGGCCCGCGCGTTGCCGGCGGCGGTGGCGGCCGCCCAGGAGGCCGAACGGCTGCACGGTTACGCCGAGGCGCACCGGCACTGGTCGGCGGCGTTGCAACTGGCCGGTGACCCGGGGCCGCTGACGGTGGACCGGGTCGAGCTGCTGGAGAACGCCGCCGAGGCGGCCCACCACAGTGGTGAGCACGCCCGCGCGCTGGCCCTGCTGGAAGAGGTGGCCGGGCTGCGCGGCGGCGAGCCGAGCTGCGCGCTGCACATCCGGCGGGCCCGCTATCTGGCCGCCGCCGGTCGCTCGGCGCTGGCCGAGGAGGAATATCAGCGGGCGTTGACGGCGGCCGACTGCTCCCCACGTGACCGGGCCAACGCCGCGGCCCGCCTGGCCGAGCTGCTGCTGCATCTGGGTCGCTACGCCGACGCCGGCCAGCGGGCCCGGGAGGCGCTGGCGTTGGCCGCCGACGTGGAGGGCTCCGCCACCGAGGTGGTGCTGGCCAGCTCCGCGCTGGGTTTCAGCGACGCCTACCTGGAGGACCCGGACGCCGGCCTCGCGGTGATGCGCGACGCCCTCGACACCGCCGAGCGCGCCGGCCAGCCCGAGGACGTGGCCTGCGCGTACCTGCACCTGGCGGAGCTGCTGACCGGGCCGCTCAACATCCTGGAGGAGGGTGTGGTGGTGGCCCGGCGTGGTGCCGAGCGGGTCGCCGAGCTGGGGCTGGGCCGTACCTGGGAGACCCGGCTGCTGGCCGTCGCCATCAACGGGCTGTTCCGGGTGGGCCAGTGGGCCGAGGCGGAGAAGGTGGTCGCCGCCGCCCTGCGGCACCGGCCGTCCGGTGCGGACGCCGTCGAGCTGCTGTTGGCCCGGTGCCGGCTCTCGGTGGGCTACGGCGACATCGACGCCGCCAGCCGCGACCTCGACGCGGTGGCGACCCTGCTCGCCGGCGGCGGGGCGCGGCACGTCATTCCGCTGCTCACCCTGCGCGCCGGGTTGGCCATGTGGGAGGGCCGGCACGAGGTGGCGCGGTTGGCGGTGCAACGGGGCCTCACCGAGAGCCGTTCCGACGACGTGACGATCCTGTCGGCGCTGATCTGGCACGGCCTGCGCGCCGAGGCCGAGGCGCACGCCAGCCGCACCGTGGCGGTGGACCAGACGGTGGTACGCCGGCTGCGCGACGTGGCGGATCGGGTGGCCCGCAAGAGCGTGGGCGCGGCTCGTCCGGTGCGGTCGGTGGTGGAGGGGTTCCTGGCTCTCTGCGCCGCGGAGGTGAGCCGCCTGGACAGCAGTGACCCGGAGTTGTGGGCCGCGTCGGTCGCCGAGTGGGACCGGCGCCACCACCCCTATCCGGCGGCGTACTCGCGGCTGCGGCAGGCCGAGGCGCTGCTGGCCCGCCGCAGCCGGTTGGCCACCGCCGGCAAGCTGCTGCGGGAGGCGTACCGGGTGGCGCAGGGGTTGGGCGCGGCACCGTTGACCTCGGAGATCCGCGAGCTGGCCGGGCGGGCCCGGGTGTCGCTGGAGGAGCGCGAGGCCATCACCGCCACGCGCGGCGCACCGGCCGAGGCGTCCGACGACGAGTTGGCCGCACTCACCGCACGGGAGCGGGAGGTGCTCGCGCTCGTCGCGGAGGGGCTGACCAACAAGGAGATCGGGCAGCGGCTGTTCATCAGCGAGCGCACCATCGGGGTGCACGTGTCGCACATCTTCGACAAGCTCCAGGTCCGCACCCGCGTGCAGGCCAGCGCGATCCAGTTGCGCAACCTCCGAAGCTGACCCGACGTACCGTCCACTGGCGCGTGTGCGCGCCGGGATACGTCGTTCTACTGATCCGGCGGGTGGGTGTCGGCTGAAAGGCTGGGCCGCGTCGACGACGGCACGGGGGATGCCGCCGACCACCATGGAGGAGAAATGACCGAACCGGTCTGGGGGCCCGTGCACCGGGACATCGTCGACCTGCTCGCCGACCATCCCGCGGACGTGCCGGCCGTGGTCGATCACCTCACGAAGCTGCAGGACCTGCTGGTGCGGCTGCCTCCGTTGGAGGCCAGTTGCCCTCTCGCCGACTTCAACAGGCTCTACCTGACGATCACCAGCAGCGTGTTGGACGGGTTGTACGACGACCGCTTCGTCGACCCGGCCTTCCTCTCCCGGCTCGACGTGGAGTTCGCCGCGCGCTACTTCGACGCGATGCGGCTGTGGACCGACTCGAGTCCGGGCACTCCGAAGGCGTGGTCGTGTCTGTTCGAGCGGATGCGGGGGCCGGACGCCCGGCCCCTGCCGTCGGCGGCGGCGGGCGTCAACGCGCACATCAACTTCGACCTGCCCTTCGCGCTGGTGACGACGTTCGACCACCTGGAGTCGGAGCCGGTCGACGGCACTGACCAGCACCACGACTACCTGGAGATCAACAAGATCTTCGCGGACAAGATCCCCGGCCTGCGCCGGGGCTATCTGGAGCGGTGGCAGCTGCTCATCGACATGCTCAACGGCGACATCGACGACTGGTACCAGGGGGAACTGGTCGAGTACACCCGCGATGTCGCCTGGCGCAACGCGCAGAAGATCTGGCGGTGCCGGCACGATCCGGACGCCCGAGAGTGTGAGCGCACGCGGTTGGACGACAACGCCGCGGCGCTCGGCCGGCTACTGCTCTCGCCCCTCGGGGCGTTCCTGCAGTAGCCGGGACGGGGGGTCCCCGCGCTCCGCCCCGTGGGGGGTGGCGGAGCGCGGGGACGCGTCCCACCAGATCCGCCCACCCGTGGGCCCGCCGACGTCCGGTCGGTCCGCGGGGAACAGCCGGTCGGCCCGGGGGGTGTCGACCGGCTGCCACCGTCGGCCGGCCCGGGGGGTGCCGGCCGGCGGTGGGGGAGGGCTGTGCACTGCTCTGGTCGGTGCCGGATATCCGGGGTGTCGGCGGGCTCGTACCGGGTACGCCCGCGCCATGACCGTCCAGGCCCGGCGCCGCCCCGCCGCCCGTCCCCGGCCCGCGCGGCCCGGCCCGCTGCGGCCGGGTGGCCCGGTGCCGCGACCCACCGCCCGACCCGGTGCGCGATGACCGGTGCCGCCACGCGGTTCGCGTTCCGTTTCGATCCGCTGTTCCGCCCGGTGTTGGCGGTGCTGGGGGTCCGCCCGGCGACCGCCTGGGTCGTCGTCACCGACCGGGACCTGATGATCCGGTACGGCCCGTGGCGGCTGCGGACCGACCGGGACAACGTGACAGCCGTCGAGCTGAGCGGCCCGTACCGCTGGTGGCGGGTGATCGGGCCGCACCTGTCGCTTGCCGACGGGGGTGCGAGCTTCGGCAGCAGCACGGCCGGCGGGATCTGCCTGCGCTTCGGCAGCCCGGTGCCGGCGGTGGTGCCGGGCGGGCGGCCACGACACCCGGCGGCCACGGTGACCATCGCCGATCCGCCCGCACTGGCCCGCCTGCTCGCCGTTTCGGACCCGTCCTGAGCTGGCCAGCCGCGTGCCCGGTTCCGCCGGTCGGGCCCGGATCTTCCGCCTACCGTCGGAGCAGGACCTGTGAGGGTGGGACGGGCGATGGGTGACGAGCACCGGGCGAAACCACGACGCTGGAACGGACGCCGCCACGCGCCGACCGGGCCGGACCCGGCACTGCGGGCGGCCCGTGACCCGGCCCGCCCGCACCGGGGTGGCCGCCCCGGTGTCGTGGTGCCCGAACGCGTGGCGACCGCGGCGCGGACCGCGCCGCCGGCCAGCCCACTGCGCCGGTGGCTCTTCCAGCACCAGGTGCAGCCGCCCGGCCCGGAGTCGGGGGAGGGGCAGAACCGCCGGCACGCCTGGTGGCAGGTGATGTGCCTGACCGGCGTCGACTACTTCTCCACGCTGTCGTACCTGCCGGGCATCGCGGCGGTGGCGGCCGGTGCGCTCTCCCCGCTGGCGACCCTGTTGATCGTCGCGCTCACCCTGTTCGGCATGCTGCCGATGTACCGGCGGGTGGCCCAGGAGAGCCCGCACGGGCAGGGGTCGGTGGCGATGCTGGAGCGCCTGCTGCCGTTCTGGCGGGGCAAGGTCTTCGTACTCGTGCTGCTCGGCTTCGTGGCCACCTCCTGGATCATCACGATCACCCTCTCCTCGGCGGACGCCACCGTGCACCTGCTGGAGAACCCGTACCTGCCCGACGCGCTGCACGGCTCCGCCGTCCCCGTCGTGGTGACCGTGGTGCTGCTGCTCATCCTCGGCGGGGTGTTCCTGCTCGGCTTCCGTGAGGCGGTCGTGGTGGCCATCCCGCTGGTCGCCGTCTTCCTGGCGCTCAACGCGGTGATCGTCGTGGTCGCCGCGGACCGGATCGTGCGGGACCCGGGCGTCGTGTCGGACTGGACGGCCGCGCTGACGACGACCGGCGGTGGGCCGGGCGGCGTGCTGCTCACCGCCGTGCTGGCGTTTCCGCTGCTGGTGCTGGGGCTGTCCGGTTTCGAGACCGGGGTGAGCATGATGCCGCTGGTCCGGGCCGACGGGGCGGACACGCAGGCCCGGCTCGCCGCCCGGATCCGCAACACGCGCCGGCTGCTCACCACCGCCGCGCTGATCATGTCGGTGTACCTGGTCTCGACGACCTTCGTCACCACGGCGCTCATCCCGAAGGAGGAGTTCCGGCCCGGAGGCCCCGCCAACGGGCGGGCTCTGGCGTTCCTGGCGCACGCCCAACTGGGTGAGGTGTTCGGCACCGTCTACGACGTCAGCAGCGTGCTCATCCTCTGGTTCGCCGGCGCCTCGGCGATGGCCGGGCTGATCAACATCGTCCCGCGCTACCTGCCCTCGTACGGGATGGCGCCGGAGTGGGCGCGGGCGGTGCGTCCGGTGGTGATCGTTTATACCGTCGTCAGCGTCGCCATCACCGTCGCCTTCCGGGCCGACGTCAACGCCCAGGCCGGGGCGTACGCGACGGGCATCCTGGCGATGATGGTCTCCGGCGCGGTGGCGGTGACCATCTCCGCGGCCCGCCACCGCCAGCGCGCCAGCGCCGTCGGCTTCACCGTGCTGACCCTGGTGCTGCTGTACGCGTTGCTGGAGAACGTCATCGAGCAGCCGGACGGGATCACCATCTCCGCGTTGTTCATCCTCGGCATCATCGTGGTCTCGTTGGTCTCCCGGGTCACCCGGACCACCGAGCTGCGCGCCGAGCGGATCGAGTTCGACGAGCCGGCCCGTCGGTTCATCACCGAGTCGCTCGCCCACGACGGGCAACTGCACCTGATCGCGAACAAGAGGCAGAGCGGGTCGGTGAAGGAGTACACGGTCAAGGAGCGGGCGCAGCGGGGGATGAATCCGGTGCCCGGGGCGGCGGACGTGCTGTTCCTGGAGATCGACGTGGTCGACCCGTCGGAGTTCAGTCAGGTGCTGCGGGTGCACGGGATCGAGGTGGGCGGCTTCCGGGTGTTGCGGGCCAGCAGCCCGGCCGCGCCGAACGCGATCGCCGCGATCCTGTTGGCCCTGCGCGACGCCACCGGGGTTCGCCCGCACGCGCACTTCGAGTGGTCGGAGGGGAGCCCGATCGCGCACCTGGCGCGCTATCTCATCCTCGGTCGGGGAGACACCCCGCCGGTGGTACGCGAGATCATCCGGCGGACCGAGCGGGACCCGCTGCGTCGCCCCGGGATCCACGTCGGCGGCTGACCGGTTGACCGTTTGGCGGAGTTGAAAGATGAATAGGGGCACTATTCACGTTCACACCTTCCTGTCCGTATTGCGGACCTATCGTGACGTTTGGCGGCCGGCGCTACGTCAGGCCCCCCGCGCCCGGATCGGGGCGCGGCCACGTCTTGCTGGCAGGAAGGCAGGCACCCTTGATGTCCACGTACCGAGGAGGAGACCGCGAGATCCGACCCAGACGGCGGTCCCGATGGGTCTTGGCCAGCGGCTTGCTGGCGGGAAGCCTGGTCGTGGGAGCGGCCGGCGTGGCCGGTGTGGCCGCCGCGGCCGACCGCGACCTCTCCCTCCCGGGTCTGGGCCGGCTGGGCACGGCCTCCGCACGTGACGACGACCGCCGTGCCGGCGATCAGGCGGAGCGCGACCGGGGCGGCGCCGAACGGGGCCGTGCGCCCAGCCCGGGCACCGGCAAGCGGGGTGTGGTGTCGGTGCCGTGCGACGCCGCGAAGCTGGTGGCGGCGTTGGTGACGGCCAACGCCCAGGGCGGCGCGGAGCTGCGGCTCGCCCCCAAGTGCCGCTACCTGCTCACCGAGGCGTTCCACGAGACCGACCAGTACGACGGGGGGATCCGGGACGCCCGGGAGGCGGCCGACGCCGCGGAGACCCCCGGTGACGCCGACGCGCCGCCGCACAACCCGGCCGACGACACCGCCGGCCTGCCGGTGGTGTACCAGCCCATCACGATCGACGGCGCCGGCGCCACCATCGCCCGGGACGCCCAGGCCGCGCCGTTCCGCTTCTTCACCGTCCGCGACGGTGGCGAGTTGACCCTGCGCGACGTGGAACTGCACAACGGCCGCTCGAACATCGAGGGCGGCAGCGTGCACGTGGTGCACGGGGCGACCGCCGTGGTGGAGCGGGTCACCGTCTCGCAGAGCACCTCGCTGTCCCCCGAGGGCGGTGGCGGTGGAATCTTCAACGACGGCAACATGGTGGTCACCGACTCCACCTTCGTCGGCAACAGCGCCTCCGGCGCCGCGGGCAAGGGCGGGGGCCTGCTCAACGGCGGTGTGCTGACGCTGAAGCGCTCCGAATTCCACAGCAACAGCGCCAACGGTTACGGCGGCGGGCTCGGCAACTACCGTGGCGCGGCCGACGTGGAGAGCGTCTCGTTCACCCAGAACAGCGCGGGCCAGGGTGGCGGGCTGGCCAGCTTCTCGGCGCGCACGAAGGTCTCCGACACCGAGTTGCTGAACAACACCGCGCAGATCGGCGGCGGTGCCGCGAACTCCGACGCGGTGCTGGTGATGCGCACGATGACCATCCGGGGCAACACGTCCACCGTCAACGGGGGCGGCATCTCGACGGTGAAGGGTCTGACGCCGCTCGACGACAGCGTCATCGACGGCAACACCACCCACGGTGTCGGCGCCGGCATCTACGCCGAGAAGGCGAACCTGCTGCTCCGAGGCAGCGACGTGACCCGCAACGAGGCGGTCGGTGCCGCGTCCAGCGGCGGTGGCATCTACGCGTCCGCGGGCTCGGTGGCGATCTACACCAGCAAGATCACCCACAACGCGTCGACGGTGAAGCCGGGCGGCATCTTCGCCTCCCACGCCCAGGTCAGGATCGACGACGAGAGCGTGGTCGTCGAGAACGAGCCGACCAACTGCGAGGGCAGCGCGGTACCCGTCGCGCGCTGCTTCCGCTGAGCGCACCCGCGCGCCATCCCGAACGCCCAGCCGGCCGCCCGGACGATCACCGCGATCGTCCGGGCGGTCGACGTACCGGCGCTGTCAGGACATGGCGCGCAGCCGTGCGGCGAGGGTGCCGGCGAAGAAGTCGAGGAAGCCGTCCGGGTCGGGGCCGGCGTTCTGCAGGACGATGTGGTCGAAGCCGGCCTCGACGTACGACCGGACCTTGGCCACGTGCGGCTCGGGGTCGGGACCGACGGCGAAGAGCTGCCGGATGTGCTTCTCCTCCACGTGTGCGCTGGCCGCGTCGAAGTTGACAGGGTTCGGCAGTTCGCTCATCACCTTCCAGCCGGTGACCAGCCACCGGCTGGTCCGCATCACGGCCTGCACCGCCTGCTGCTCGTCGGTGGCCCACGCCAGCGGAACCTCGGCGTAGCGCGGGCCGGCGCCGCGAGCCCGTCGGTAGTGCTCGACGATCGAGGCGTCCGGCTCGGTGGCGAACAACCCGTCGCCCAACTCGGCGGCGAGCTGGGCCGACGCCTCCCCACTGGCGGCCACCGCGATCACCGGCGGGGTGTCCGGCAGGTCGAAGACCCGGGCGTCCTCCAGGTGCAGGTGCCGGCCCTCGTAGGACTGGTAGCCGCCCTGCCAGAGCAGTCGGATGATCTCCAGGGCCTCGCGCAGGCGTTCGTGCCGGCCTCGGACGCTGGGGAAGCCCTGCCCGACCACGTGCTCGTTGAGTCGTTCGCCGGCGCCGACCCCGAGGGTGAACCGACCGTCGGAGACCAACGCCATGGTCGCCGCGGCCTGCGCGATGATCGCCGGGTGGTAGCGGACGGTCGGGCAGGTGACGCCGGTGGCCAGACGCAGGGTGCTGGTCTTGGCGGCGATGGCGCCGAGCACGCTCCAGGTGAACGACGAGTGGCCCTGCGCCTCCAACCAGGGGTGGAAGTGGTCGCTCATCTCGACGAAGTCGAAACCAGCCCGCTCGGCCAGGACGGCCTGCCGGATGATCTCCTGTGGGCCGTACCCCTCCGCGGCCAGCTTGTACCCGATCTGCATGCCACGCTCCCGATTCCGTCCGCCGAGTGACGCCGGGTCGGTTCCCGACCTCGGGGCCGACAAACACCGCCGACGAGCGCAAACCAGCCTCCTAGGACGCCGTGCGGGGTGTGCGGTGACCGGACGCGGACAGCGAACGGCCCGCGCCCCGGGGTGGGGGGACGCGGGCCGGCGGCGTCAGGTCCTACTTGGACGGCTCGGGCAGCTTGCAGTCGACCTTGGGGTTGGCACCGATGTAGTTCAACGGACCGGCCACGATGGTGACCAGGATGGTGCCGGCCTCGGCGCAGTTGGTGTCGTCGCCGCTGTAGTAGCCACGCTGGCCGGCGGCGATCGCGCCGATCACCAGCCAGATCACGACGATGACTCCGAGTATCGAGGTGCCGCGCATCGCTGCCTCCTGAGGATATGTGGTGGAGCTGAGGTGCAGCCGTTGTACCCAATCGGGTCGTGCGGCTAACAGATACCGGCTCCGGACCACTGGATCCTCCGTCCGGCCGATGCCGTTCGCCGTTGCGTACCGCCCGGGATCGGCCGCCCGCACCGGGTAACGCGTGTCGGCTATCGGATCGGCGACCGACCCGGCCGCCACACGCTTCGGCGGACGTAGAACTGCCTCACGGCCCCGCCGAGGAGGACTCATGGACGCCCCGACACCGCCCCTCTACATCGACCGTCCCGAGGACGTCGCGGTCGCGGCCCGCGCGCTGGCTGGCGGCGCGGTCGTCGCGGCGGCGTTCGCCAACTTCTACGTCCTCGTCACCCGTCCCGACGCGGCCACCGTACGCCAGCTCAACCTGGCCAAGGGTCGTCCCGCGCAGCAGGTCGGCAGCATCACCACCGCGGTCGGCCGGATCCCGGGCATGTTCGACTGGACGCGGATCTCACCACGGTTGCCGGTCGGCCGGGTGCGGGCACTGATGGACGCCCTCTACGGGGCTGGGCCGTTCGGCTTCCGGGGGCCGGCGGCGGAGCGGCTCCCCGAGCACCTCACCCAGGTCGACCAGGGGTTGCGGACCACCCAGGTGATCGCACCCGGCCTGACCTGCCCGTCCAACGCCTTCTTCGAGCGGGCGCTCGCCGAGACCGGCTCGGACCATCTCTACATCACCTCGGCGAACCGGTCCCGGCACCTCACCGGGGCGGCCGAGGAACCGGCGCACTGGAAGATCGGTGCCCTCGCCGCCGACTTCGCCCACCTCGACGACCTGGTGGTGCTCGCCCACCGGGACGAGGCGGCGGCCCGCGCCGCCTACCCGGGCTACCTCACCACCTCGGTCACCCTGCTCTCGTTCCACGCCCCGGAGGGTGAGCTGGAGGAGCCGCCCGTGCTGACCGTGGACCGGCACGGCTCGCTGCACCTGGACGACGTCCGCCGCGCCGCCGCGCCGCTCGGCCTCCAGGTGCGCCTGGGCGGCACCGCCGAGCAGCGGTTGCAGGCCCGGGCGTATGCGGGGGCGCTGGTGTGAGCGACTATCGCATCGGTCTGGTGGTGCCCAGTTCGAACACCACCATGGAGACCGAGATCCCGGCGATGCTGCGCCGCCGCGAGAGCGTCGACGCGACTGTCCGCTTCACCACGCACGCCAGCCGGGTACGTCTGCGTCAGGTGACCCCCGACGAGTTGGCCCGGATGAACCGCTCCGCCCTGCGGTGTGCCGCCGAGTTGGCCGACGCCCGCTGCGACGTGCTCGCGTACGCCTGCCTGGTGGCGGTGATGTGCGAGGGCGCGGGCGCGCACGAGCGGGCCGAGCGGCGGTTGGGTCGGGCGTCCGGTCGCGCCGGGCACGACATGCCGGTGGTGACGAGTGCGGGCGCGCTGGTCGCCGGGCTGCGCGCACTGGACGCCCGCCGGGTGGCCCTGATCGCGCCGTACCTGCCGCCGTTGACCGCGACCGTCGCCGCCTACCTCGCCGCGCACGGTGTGCAGGTGACCGAGGCGGTGAGCCTGAGCGAGCCGGACAACGTGGCGGTGGGGCGCATCCCCACGTCCCGCCTGACCGAGTTGGCGCAGCGACTGGACGTGACAGGCGTGGACGCGGTGGTCCTCTCCGCCTGCGTACAGCTGCCGTCGTTGGCGGCGGTGCCGTGGGTGGAGGCCCGACTCGGCCGCCCGGTGCTCACCGCGGCCACCGCCACCGTGCACCAGCTGCTCACCACGCTGGGCGTCGATCCGTACGTGCCGGACGCCGGCCGGCTGCTCGCCGGGTCGACCGTACCCTGAGCGGGCCGGTTGGTGTCAGTGCGGTGGGGACGGGGCCTCCGCCGGTTTGCCGTAGCTGCGCCGGAAGTCCGCGTAGGCCACCCCGACCAGCACCAGGAGCGCGCCGAGCGAGGCGAACACCGGCGGCAGGAACAGCACGGCGGGCGCGATGGTCAGCAGTGCCAGCACACCGCCGGGGCGCGACACCGACACCCGGCTGAACACCTCGTACTCGAAGGAGGCCCGGCCGGCCAGGAAGAGTGCCGGGCCGCCGAGGATCACCGCCGCCCAGGCCGGCGGCGTCCGCCCGGCCGGCTCCTGCAACACGAGGTCGAAGCCGGCCGCCGTGGTCACCACCCCGGCGACCATCAGCAGATGGGTGTACGGCGCGGTGAACAGGAACTTGCTCGGTGACCCCGACCCCTTGATGGCCATCGGTAGCAGCTGACCGGACTTGTGCACGTAGATCCGCCAGAGCAGCAGGGTGGTCAGGAACGCCACCGCGAACACGCCGATGTTCTGCGTCTCGCTGTGCGCGGTGCTGAACATGGTGCCGATGGTCAGGATGGCGTCGCCGAGGGCGATGATGAAGAACTGCTGGTAACGCTCGGAGAGATGCTCCGCGGTGACGTTGCGCTGGGGTTCGGGCACCACCCCGAGCCCCGGCACCGGGTATGCGAGCCGGAAACCGACGTAGTCGATGACGAGCGCGACGGCCCAGCACGCCAGGCGGGCGTCCTCGCTGACGAACGCGCCGATGATCCACGGAATCGCGGACACCGCGAACCAGATGAAGATGCGTGCCGCGCGGCGCTGGGTCTGCGGTTCGCGGCGGACGGCCGGCATCAGGAACAGTCCGCGCCCGAGGTGGATCGCCACGTAGGTGCCGGCGAAGGCGATCCCGCGGTCGCCGAACGCCTCCGGGATCGCCGTGGTCATCAGCAGCGCGCCGAACATCACGGCGCTGATCAGCAGTTTGATCTCGGTGCGTTCCGGGTTGTACAGGTCGGTGACCAGGGTGGTGATCACCCAGGTCCACCAGACGGCGGCCAGCAGGATCAGCGCCTGGCCGGCCCGGTGCCAGTCGAGCTGGTCGACCATGCCCCGGGAGATGAGCGCCAGGGCGACCACGTACACCAGGTCGAAGAAGAGTTCGAGGAGGGTCACCCGGCGCGGGGCCTCCGGGTCGCGCACCGGCGGGCGCCGGGCCCGTGGGGACCCGGGCTCCGGCGCGGCGAGGTGCACGGCTACTCCTGCGGAACCGGTCGACTCGACGGACCCGTCCGGTCCACCTGAACGGACGGTAACGATCGGTCGACCGCCCGGCCGCGAATTCGCCGTGCCTTCCCCCAACCGAGGTGATCGACTCGGCTTCCTGCATGTCGGGGTGTCCGGGCGGGTTGGCTGGCCCGGTTTTCTGAGAGCCGAGTCGATCACCCCTTCGGTGGGGGCCGTGGATGGTGCGGCCTCGACGGCCGAACCCCCGGCCTACCGTCGCGTCAGACGGTGGACCGGGGGTTCGATGTCGTACGTCAGGACGGGTTGCCGCCCGGCAGCACGGCGGCCATCTCGTCGCCGGCACCGGCGAGCACGCGGGCCTGCTGTGGCCAGGTGGCCAGCCCGGGCGCGGCGCGCAGGCCGGCGGCCCGGATCAGGTCACGCAGCGCCGCCTCGTCCAGCGCACCGAGTTGGACGTACGTGCGTACACCGGCGTCCTGCAACGCCGCCGCCATCTTCGGCCCGATCCCCTGGATCCGGCGGAAGTCGTCGGCCGGGCCCGTGAGGTCGGCGTCCGTGCCGTTGGCAGCGGTCGTCACGACCGGAGGGGTCGCGGCCACGGCCGGTACGACCGCAGGCACGGCCACCGCCGACGGCACCGACTCCGGCTCGGCGTCCGCGTCCGTCGGCACTGCTTCCACGCCGTTGGCGTCCGTCGGGTCGGTGTTCCGCGCGTCGGCGTTCACCGGCACCGCGGCCTCGGTCGCCACCTCGCCGGCCAAGCTGGTCGCGGTCGGCTCGTCGGCCAGGTCGGTCGCGGTCGGCTCATCGGCCGGGGTGACCGCGGTCGGCTCGTCGGCCAGGTCGGCCGCGGTCGGCTCGTCCGCCGGGCTGGTCGCGGTCGGCTCGTCGACCGGGGTGACCGACGTCGGCTCGTCGGCCTGGCTGACTGCGGTCGGCTCGTCGGCCGGCGCGGTGTCGAGCGGAAGGTCGTCCGCGGGCTGGCGGGGGGCGATCACGGCCGCCGGAGCGGGCTGCTCCTCGACGGTGACCGGCTCGGGGGTCGACTCCACAATGGGCTCCGACGGCAGGTCAGACGCGTCGGACGGTGCCGACGGTGGGGCCTCGGTCAGCGCCATGTCGGCCGGGTCGACGGTGCTCGGGGCGTCCGCCGGGACCTCCACCGGTGTGGGCCCACTGTCCGGTCCGGTGACGGCGGCGGGCGCGCTGACCGTGTCCACCGGCACCGGTTCGTCGGCGACCGCGACGGGGGCCGGGTCGATGGTGGCCGCGGGCCGGGCCTCGTCGGTGGTGGCCGGCGGCGTCGGCGTGGCGATCACCGCCAGGCCCGCTACCGGATCTCCGTCCACTATCGAATTGCCCTGCACGCCCCGCCGGCCGCGCAGCAGCCACCCGGCGGCCAGGCCCAGCAACAGTGCCAGTACCACTATCAGCGAGTGTCCGATAGACCACGCCACGGCGAACCTCCCTCTCAACTCGTTGGAAAAGGCACGAGAAAAACTCGCCGCAGCTTCGCACACGCGTGTTGCCGGCAAGTGAGAGGATCGGCCGCAGGCGTCCCGGTCGGGGTGACCACCTCAGGCGGTGCCCGCCGAGTAACGCAGCGTCGCACCGAACAAGCGGCGTCGCCACCAGAGCGGCGTCACCACCAGAGCGGCGTCGCCACCAGACAAGCAACGTCGCACCAGGACGACACGAAGACCCGGCACGACGAGACCCGGCACGACGAGACCCGGGCCCGGCGGGGGACGCCGAGCCCGGGCCGATGTCTGACTCAGGCCTGGTCGCCCTCGTAGGTGTGGAAGTCGTCGACGAACCGGCGCCGCAGCCGGGGTACCCGACTCGTCACTCCGAAGTAGCCGCGCGCGCCGAGCAGCGCGAGCCGACCCACCACCGGCCGGTACATCCGGTCGTCGCCGCTGGTGCCGCTGCGGTTGAGCGATTCGGCGACCCGCGCGAAGCCGTACGGCACCATCGCCGCCTCGTAGTCGGCGACCGCCTGCACCAGCGTCTTGTCGCCGGTGGCGGCGCGGCCGAGCTGTTCGCAGAGCAGGCGGGCGTCGCGCAGTGCGGTGTTCGCGCCCACCCCGCGACCCGGGGTCATGGTGTGGATGGCGTCGCCGAGCATGGTGACGGTGCTGCTCTTCCAGGGCGGCACCGGCTCGGACGTGGACACCCGGATCGGTAGGGCACTGGCCGGGTCCGCCCGGGTCAGCAACTCCCGTAGGTTCGAGTGCCAGTTCGAGGTGAGGTCCAGGGCGACGCGTACCAGGTCCTCGCCGCGGCGTTCCATGACGTCGGCGGGGAATCGGCGACCCGTGCTCCAGATGATCAGGTTGATGTTGTCGGTGGTGGTGTCGTGGGCCAGGCCGGGCCAGTTGCGCAGCAGCGCGGCGTCGGCGTCGCTGACGCCGGGTTTGATCGCCCGGCGGGCGTCCCACTTGAACTCCATGACGTGCAGTACGCCCATCATCCCGCCGACGCCGAAGATCAGTGAGATGCCCTGGCGGACCCGCTCCGGGACGAGGCCGCGGGTGTGCGCGGTGAGCGGGATGCGGGTGGCGATGTTGATGGTGCCGGCGTCGCGGGTGACGGCGTGCGGCAGGTACTGCCGGCGTACCGCCGAGTGGGTGCCGTCCGCCGCCACCAGCAGGTTGCCGGTGGCGCTGGTGCCGTCGGCGAAGTACGCGGTGACCGTGCCGTCGTCGCGCTGCTCGTAGCGGGTGAAGGTCTTGTCGAAGTGCACCACGTCGTCCAGGCCGGTCAGCAGCACCTGGCGCAGCACCATCCGGGCCACCGAATGTTCGGTGTGTACCGGGTCGGCGCTCGGTCGCAGGGGGAAGGATGCGGTCTGGCGCAGCCCCTGGGTGACCACGTTGAAGTAGTGCGGCGGCCGCGCGCAGGTGGCCAGGAAGGTGGCGAACAGTTCCGGGGGCAGGCATTCCCGCAGCGCCCGGCTACCGGTGGGGCCGATGCCGACCCGGTAGCCGAGCAGACCGTCGGCGCGGTCGCGGTGCCGCTCGTAGACGGCGACGCTGATCCCGGCGCGGCGCAGGCCGTGCGCCAGGCACAACCCGCCAGTGCCGGCGCCGATGACCAGGACGTGCGGCGCTGCGCCGGACATCTCAACCGGCCGGTCGCGCCGCGGGCGCGTCGGTACCGGCCGGTCGCGCCGCGGGTAGGTCGGTACTGGCCGGTCGCGCCGCCGGCCCGTCGGTACTGGCCGGTCGCGCGTCCCACCGGTAGAAGCAGCCGGCGATGGCGTCCCGGGGGGAGCGCCAGGTCGGCAGGTACGGCGAGGTGTGCGCGGAGAGCCGTTCGTTGACCTGTTGGAAGAGCGGGTGGTTGCGGGCCGCCGCGAGGGCGTCCGGGTCGACGTCGTCCGAGGTCTCCAGCAGGTGTACGCACAGGTCGTGCAGGCAGTACAGGGACCGGTGCGTGACGCCGGTCAGACCGGGCAGGTCGGTGGCGTCGGATTCGGCGAAGATCTGCGCGACCCGCCCCTCCGCGCCCGGGATGATCCGGCTGACGATCAGTAGACGACTCATGGGACCCCTTCCGCCGGTGGCCTCCCGACCCTCGGATCGGCGCCACGTGCTCTGTGCGCCTACCGTGCCGCAGCGTCTGTCACATCTCCGTCACGTACGCCGGCCCGCCGGTGACGGGCGGTCGGTGACGGCGTCGCGGGTGGCCTGCCGGATCGGGGCGAGCGTGTCGTCGAGCAGGGCGCTCATCGCGGGGCTCGGCTCCAGACTCAGCTCCCTGCGCAGCAGGTCCCGGTAGACGTAGAAGGCGTGGACGGCCTCGAAGGCGTTGCCCTCGGCCAGGTGGATGCGGACCACCAGCCGGTGCGGTGTCTCCCGTAACGGCTCGGCGGCCATCGCCTCCAGCGCGGCTTCCAGGGCCTCGCCGTGTCGCCCCGCGGTGAGGTGTTGCCCGGCGACCTGTTCCAGCATGTGCAGGCGGAGTTGGCGCAGTCTCTCCCGGTCCAGCAGCACCCAGTCGTCGTACCAGCCGGGCAGGAGGTCGTGTCGGCCGGCGGCGAGTGCTCCCGCGGCGATGCCGGGGTCGTCGCCGTCGCGGACCCGGGCCGCGGTGCCGACCAGGTCGTCCACGTCGAGCCGGACCGTCGGGTCGAGCCGTACGGTGTCGCTGGCCACGGTCATCGGGCAGCACGGGTCCTGCCGGAGTCGCCACAGCGCGGTGCGCAGTGAGGACAGCGCTCGTTCCTCCGAGGCATCGGGCCAGAGCAGGCCGGCGAGTTGGCTGCGGGTGGCGCCCGGGCGCAGCCCGATCAGCGCGATCACCCGTTGCAGCCCGCGGGGCACCACGACCGGCATCGCCTCGCGCAACAGCCGGAAACCGCCGAGCAGGTGGAGTGCGACGCCCTCTCCGGGTGGGCCCCCGGCGGTCGGCACGGACGGGTCAGCGGTCACGGCGGCACCCCCTGCGGAACGCTCGTCCCGACTGTCTGCTGTGGCCCGGATCGGTTGCCCGTGACGCCACTGTCGGCCCCACCGGTGCAGGCGCGGCCCTCGGCTGCCGGGCGCGGCCCCGCCCGCCGAGGCTGCCGGGCTGACCACGGTGAAGATTATCAATAACAGTCACGTTGAGTCAACGGCGCGGTGGGCCTGCTGTTGGCGACAGTCAACCTGAGATCGCTTCCGAACTGCGCAAACGCTGTGAGGGGATACAACGCTTGCATAGCTGATACACAGGTTGCGTCAACGCAGCGTCACCAAGGGGCGTCGCTGATCGGTGTGGCCCGGTGACGCCGCCGTGACGAGGACTGCCGCATCGTGTCGGCAGTCGTCCAGCGTCCGGGGGCGACCCGTCGCCGGCCGGACGCCGTGGGGGGAGGCCCAGCATGGACCGATCGCTGATCGTCGCGAAGGTGGATCCGACCGCCGAGGAGCGGGTCGCCGAGATCTTCGCCGAGTCGGACGCGACGGAACTGCCGCGTCTGGTCGGTGTCCGGCACCGCTCGCTGTACCGGCTGCACGACCTCTACGTGCATCTGCTCGAGACCGAGCATCCGGCGGAGAGCGCGGTGGAGGGTGCCCGGGGCCACCCGGAGTTCATCCGGGTCAGCGACCGTCTGCGCCCGTACGTGTCGCCGTACCTGCCCACCTGGCGCTCACCGCGCGATGCGATGGCGCGGTGCTTCTACCGGTTCGACGCCCCGGACACCCGGCGGCGGCCGTGACCGCCACCGCACCCCGCGAGGAACAGCTCTGGTCCCGCTGCGCCGGCTGCGCCAGCCTGCTCTACCGCAAACGGCTACGCCGCAACCTGGACGTCTGCCCGGAGTGTGGCGAGCACGCCCGCCTCGGCGCTCCGGAACGCCTGCGCCAACTCGTCGACCCGGGGTCGCTGCGCCTGCTGCCCGACCAGCTTCCCGAGGCGGACCCGATCGACTTCGTCGACGTGCTGCCGTACCCGCACCGGCTCAGCGCCGCCCGCGCCAGCACCGGCCTCTCCGAGGCGGTGGTCTGCGCCACCGCCACCATCGGTGGTCACCCGGCCGTGTTGGCGGTGATGGACTTCCGCTTCCTCGGCGGCAGCCTGGGCTGCGCGGTGGGCGAGCTGATCACCCGGGCCGCCGAACGGGCGCTGGACGACCGGATCCCGCTCATCCTGGTCACCGCCTCCGGCGGGGCACGGATGCAGGAGGGCGTGCTGTCGTTGATGCAGATGGCCACCGTCAGCCAGGCCATCGCCGCGTTGCGCGAGGCGGGCCTGCTCACCGTGAGCGTCCTCACCGACCCGACCTACGGCGGGGTGGCCGCGTCGTTCGCCACCAACACCGACCTGGTGCTCGCGGAGAGCGGCGCGCGGATGGGCTTCGCCGGCCCCCGGGTGATCCGTCAGGTCACCGGCCGGGCCCTGCCGGAGGGTTTCCAGACCGCCGACGTCCTGCTCCGGCACGGGCAGGTCGACATGGTGGTGCAGCGCCGGTCCCTGCGCCCTCGGCTGGGGGCGCTGCTCGCCGCCACCCGCGCCACCCGCCCGAGTCGTCCGCCCGTACCCCGGCAGGAGCCGGCGCCGCGTCGCGAGCGCCTCGCCGAGACCGGCCCGACGCCCGCGCGCCCGGCCGACCCGACGACCGTCGGGGTCGAGCCGACCAACCCGGCGGTACGCGACGCGTGGGACACCGTCCGGATGGCCCGGCACCCCGGGCGACCCACCACACTGGACTACCTCGACTCCGTCTTCGACGGGTTCCTGCAGCTGCACGGCGATCGGCTGGGCGCGGACTGCCCGGCCATCGTGGGCGGGGTGGCGCGGCTGGCCGACCGGCACGTGATGGTCATCGGCCACCAGAAGGGGCACACCACCGCCGAGTTGGTGGCCCGCAACTTCGGCATGGCCAGCCCGGCCGGGCATCGCAAGGCGCTGCGGTTGATGCGCCTCGCCGCCCGCCTCGGCCTGCCCGTGGTCACGCTCGTGGACACCCCCGGCGCCGACCCCGGGGTGAGCGCCGAGGAACAGGGCCAGGCGGCGGCCATCGCGGAGAACATCCTCACCCTCACCGTACTGCCCACCCCCGTGCTCGCGGTGATCACCGGAGAGGGCGGCAGCGGCGGTGCCCTGGCCCTCGCCGTCGCCGACCGGGTGCTGATGCTGGAGAACGCCGTCTACTCGGTGATCAGTCCGGAGGGCTGTGCCGCGATCCTCTGGCCGGACCGGTCCGCCGCACCACAGGCCGCCCGCGCGCTCCGACTGACCGCGCCGGACCTGTGCCGGCTCGGGGTTGTCGACGAGGTCGTACCGGAGCCGTCCGGTGCCGCCCACGACGACCCGGCGGAGACCGCGCGCCGGCTGCGTGCGGCCCTGCTGACCAATCTGCTGCCGCTGCTGGACGTGCCGCCCGCCATGCTGGTACGCCTGCGCCGACAGCGCTTCCGACGCTTCGGCACGACCCGTGCCGGCTCCCGGGCGGGTGCCCGGTGACCGCCGGTGAGGCGACGGTGTCGACGGTCGGGACGCCCCACGACACCGGGATGGGTGACGAGGAGGCGCTGGCCGGGCTGCGCCGGCAGGCGCACCACCTGATCGCCGAACTGGCCGGGCCGGTGCGCCGGATCCGGCTGCGCAGCGGCCCGGCGGTGCTGGAGGTCGAGTGGCACCCGGAGGAGCCGGCCCGTGCCGACACACCTTCGGGGCCGGCCGATTCGGCGGCACCGGCCGCCGGCCGGTTCACGGCACCGGACCGGCCGCCGGTGGCCGCGGCGGTCCGGGCACCGCTGGTCGGCACCTTCTACCGGGCGCCGGAGCCCGGCGCGAAGCCCTTCGTCGCGGTGGGCGACCTGGTCCGCCCGGGCCAGCCGGTCGCCATCGTCGAGGCGATGAAGCTGATGAACGAGGTGACCGCCGACCGCGCCGGCCGGGTGGTCGCGATCCTCGTCGAGGACGGCCACCCGGTGGAGTACGACCAGCCGCTGATCGAGCTGGACCCGGCATGACCGCACAGGGTGGTTGACCATGTTCGAGACCGTGCTGATCGCCAATCGGGGCGAGATCGCGCTGCGGGTGCTGCGCGCCTGCAAGGAGCTGGGCGTGCGGACGGCGGTGGTCTACTCCGCCGCGGACGCCGACTCGCCGGTGGTCCGCCTCGCCGACCAGGCCGTCCGGATCGGGCCGGCGTCGAGCCGGCGCAGCTACCTCAACGCCGCCGCGATCGTGGAGGCGGCCCGACAGGTGGGCGCGCAGGCCGTCCATCCCGGCTACGGATTCCTCTCCGAGGACGCCGACTTCGCCGAGATCTGCGCGGACAACGGACTGATCTTCATCGGCCCGCCACCCGCGGTGATGGCCGCGCTGGCCGACAAGTCCTCGGCGCGGGCGCTGCTGAGCCGCGCCGGCCTGCCCCTGTCGCCGGGCAGCGTCGCGCCGGTGCCGACCGCCGCCGCGGCGGCCGAGGTGGCCGAGGCCGTCGGCTACCCGGTGATCGTGAAGGCCGCCGCCGGGGGAGGGGGCCGGGGGATGACGGTGGTGCGCAGCCCGGGCGAGCTGCGCCGGGCGTACGCCCGCACCCGGGCCGCCGCGCAGGCCGCCTTCGGCGACGACCGGGTGTACGTCGAGCGCTACCTCACCGAGGCGCGCCACGTCGAGGTGCAGGTGCTCTGCGACTCCCACGGAAACGGGGTGCACCTGGGCACCCGGGACTGCTCGGTGCAGCGCCGGCACCAGAAGCTGGTCGAGGAGGCACCCGCCCCGGCCCTGTCCGCCGCCGTCCTCGACACCATCGCCGAGGCCGCCCTGCGCGGCGCGCTGCGTGTCGGTTTCGTCGGCGCCGGCACGCTGGAGTTCCTGGTCGACGCCGAGGAGCAGTTCCACTTCCTGGAAATCAACTGCCGGATCCAGGTGGAGCATCCGGTCACCGAGATGGTCACCGGGATCGACCTGGTGCACGAGCAACTGCACATCGCCGCCGGGGTGCCGCTGCGCTGGCGGCAGGAGGAGATCCGCCTGCACGGCGTCGCGATCGAGTGCCGGGTCAACACCGAGGACCCCGAACGGGACTTCGCACCGACCCCCGGCCGGTTGGCGCGTTTCACCCCACCCGGCGGCCCGTTCACCCGGGTCGACACCCACGCCAGCGCCGGCTACCTGGTCGGCCCCTGGTACGACTCGCTCCTGGCCAAGGTGATCGTCTGGGCGCCGGACCGGGAGCTGGCCCTCAACCGGCTGGAGCGGGCCCTGGACGAGTTCGACATCGCCGGGCCGGGCGTGCACACCACCATCCCGTTCGTCCGGCGGGTGCTCGACGACGCCGCGTTCCGCAAGGGCCGCTACACCACCGGCCTGGTCGACCGTCTGCTCGGCGCGTCCGCGCAGCGGCCCACGGCCACCCCCGCACCGCGCCCCGCGTCCGCCGCGGAGCCCGACATAACCCTCAGGAGGACCCGATGACCGTCACTCATGGTCGAGGAATGACCGCCGAGATCACCGACATCCTGGTGGCGCACTGCGGGCTGGACGCCGACGCGGCGGCCCGGTCACCCGCCGCGTCGCTGGAAGAGCTGGGGATGGACTCCCTCGCCCTGCTGGAACTCTCCGCGGTCGTCGCCGACCGGTGGCAGGTGAGCATCCCCGAGCAGGCCAGCGAGCTGAGCATCCCGGCGGTGGCCGACCTGATCGCCCGCCGCGCCGACCCACCCGGGCACACCGAGAACAGCGTGTTCCTCGACGCGCCGCTCGCGCTGGTCTGGGACGTCACCAACGACGTGGCGAACTGGACCGAACTGTTCACCGAGTACGCCGTGGTGGAGATCCTGCACCGCGAGGGGTACACCGTGCGGTTCCGACTCACCATGTACCCCGATGAGAACGGGGTGGCCTGGAGCTGGGTCAGCGAGCGCACCTCCGACCCGGTGAGCAGGCAGGTCCGGGCGCACCGGGTGGAGACCGGGCCGTTCGAGTACATGCGGATCCACTGGCGCTACACCGAGGAGGCCGGTGGTACTCGGATGACCTGGACGCAGGACTTCGCGATGAAGCCGACCGCGCCGCTGGACAACGCCGGGATGACCGAGCGGATCAACACCAACAGCGTCATCCAACTCGCGGTGATCAAGGATCGGGTGGAGCGGATCGCCCGGCAGCGCGCCGACCAGGACGCCCCGGCGGCCGGCGCCGACCCGACGGAGGCCGACGATGAGTGACCTGAGCACCCGGCCGATCGCCGCCGGGGACGTACCCGCCGACCGGCGACGCGGCGGTGAGCTGCGGGTGTTGCTCGGCCCCCGCACCGTCGGCAGCACCTCGGGCTTCCTCGGGGTCGCCGCCCTCGCGCCGGGCGAGCGTATCGCCGAGCACTACCATCCGTACAGCGAGGAGTTCCTGTACGTGGTGCGCGGCGCGATCACCGTCGACCTGGACGACCAACCGACACTCCTGGCCGCCGGTGAGGCGCTATTCGTACCGGTGAACGTGCGCCACCGACTGCGCAACACCGGCGTCGAACCGGCCGAGGTGGTCTTCCACCTGGGCCCGCTCGCCCCCCGCCCGGAGCTGGGGCACGTCGACACCGAGTTGGCCGAACAGCGCGGTGGGTCGTGAGCGCGAGGAGTGCGCCGGGGTTGCGAGCCCCGCAGTCGCGAACCGAGGTGGCGTGGGTGAGCGCGAGGAGTGCGCCGGGGTTGCGAGCCCCGCAGTCGCGAACAGAGGTGGCGTCGTGAGCGGACGCCGCACGGTGGTGACCGGGATCGGGGTGGTCGCCCCCGGGGGTGCCAGTCGGGACCGGTTCTGGAAGACCATCACCGAGGGGCGGACCGCCACCCGGCGGATCAGCTTCTTCGACCCGTCGGCGTTCCGGTCGCAGATCGCCGCCGAGTGCGACTTCGACCCCGTCGCCGCGGGGCTCACCGACGCCGAACGACGCCGGGCCGACCGGTACGTGCAGTTCGCGCTGGCCTGCTCCGCGGAGGCCGTCGCCGATGCCGGGTTGGTGCTCACCGACGTCGAACGGGACCGGGCCGGCGTGGTGCTCGGCACCGCCGTGGGCGGCACGATGGCGTTGGAGCAGGAGTACGTCACGGTCAGCGAGCACGGCCAGCGCTGGCATGTCGACGCGACGCGCGGTGGCCCGTACCTCTATCAGGCGCTGGTGCCCAGCAGCCTCGCCGCCGACGTGGCCTGCCGGCACGGGCTGCACGGCCCGGCGCAGGTGGTGTCCACCGGCTGCACCTCCGGCATCGACGCCATCGGCTACGCCCACCAGATGATCGTGGACGGTGAGGCGGACGTGATGCTGGCCGGCGCGGCGGACTCGCCGATCTCGCCGGTCACCGTGGCCTCCTTCGACGCGATCAAGGCGACCAGCCCGGACAACGACGACCCGGCGCACGCCTCCCGTCCGTTCGACGCCGACCGGCACGGGTTCGTGCTGGCCGAGGGTGGGGCGGTGCTGGTGTTGGAGGAGCTCGAGCGTGCCCGCCGGCGGGGTGCGCACATCTACTGTGAGGTGGCTGGCTATGCCAGCCGCAGCAACGGTTACCACATGACCGGGCTGCGTCCGGACGGCCTGGAGATGAGCCTCGCCGTCACCGACGCGTTGAAGCAGGGGCGGATCCTCCCCGAGCAGGTGTCCTACATCAGCGCCCACGGCTCGGGTACCAAGCAGAACGACAGGCACGAGACGGCCGCGTTCAAACGGGCGTTGGGTCAGGCCGCGTACCGGGTGCCGATCAGCTCGATCAAGTCGATGGTCGGGCACTCGCTGGGTGCGATCGGGTCGATCGAGATGGCGGCGTGCGCCCTCGCGATCGAGTTCGGCGTGGTGCCGCCGACGGCCAACTGGAGTACCCGGGACCCGGAGTGCGACCTGGACTACGTACCGAACGAGGCCCGGGAGGTCCCGGTGGACGTGGCGTTGTCGGTGGGCAGCGGGTTCGGCGGCTTCCAGTCGGCGATGGTGTTCCGCCGGCTGCGCGGCCCGGCGGCGGCGTCCGGCCCGGTGGCGGCGTGAGCGCCACCCGGCCCGGCGGTGTGAGCGCCGCCCGGGCGGTGGTGACCGGCATCGGGGTGGTCGCGCCGAGTGGCATCGGCGCGGACGCGCACTGGCGAACGGTGCTGGCCGGCACCCGCCGGACCGGGCCGATCACCCTGTTCGACCCGGCCGGCTATCCGACCCGCCTCGGCGGGGAGGTGCCCGGCTTCACCGCCGACTCCTACGCCGACAGTCGGCAGGTGGTGCAGACCGACAGGTGGACGCACCTCGGCTTCGCCGCGACCCGGCTGGCGTTGGCCGACGCCGGCTTGCCCGACCGGGCCCCCGACCCGTACGGCTACGCGGTGACCCTGGCCAGCTCGTCCGGGGGCAACCTGTTCGGCCAACGGGAGCTGCAACGGCTGTGGGGTGGCACGTCGCGCACGGTCGGGGCGTACCAGTCGATCGCCTGGTTCTACGCGGCCAGCGTCGGGCAGCTCTCCATCCACCACCAGTTCAAGGGCCCCAGCGGGGTGCTCGTCGCGGAGGCGGCCGGCGGGCTGGACAGTCTCGCGCACGCCGCCCGCGCGGTACGCCGGGGCACCCCCGTGGTGATCGCCGGGGCCACCGAGTGCCCCCTGAGCCCGTACGCGCTGGCCTGCCAGCTGCGCTCCGGACTGCTCAGCGACGTCTCCGACCCGCAGCGGGCGTACCGGCCGTTCGACGCCTCGGCCAGCGGCTACCTGCCGGCCGAGGGGGGTGCGGTCTTCGTGGTGGAGGAGCTGGGGCACGCCCTCGCCCGGGGCGCCCGGGTCTACGGCGAGGTGAGCGGGTGGGGCTCCACCCACGACGCCGCGCACACCACGGCGGACAGCGCCGGCGACCCGATCCAGTACGCGCGGGCGATGCGGCTGGCCCTGGACCGGGCCGGCGTCACGGCGGCCGGGATCGACGTGGTGCTGCCCGACGCCCTCGGCGTACGCCGTTACGACCGCAGCGAGGCCGAGGCGCTGCGCGCCGTGTTCGCCGACCGGCCGGTCCCGGTGACGACGCAGAAACCGTTGACCGGGCGGGCGTACCAGGGCGGCTCGGCGTTGGACGTGGCCACCGCGCTGCTCGCCTTCGCGCACGACACGCTGCCCGCGTCGGCCGGCCCGCAGGAGGTCGCCGAGGGGTGCGAGCTGGACTTCCTGCGCGAACACCGCCAGCCGCGCAGCAGGCTCGCGCTGGTCTGCGCGCGGGGCTTCGACGGGTTCAACAGTGCGCTGGTCCTGCGCGGGGCGGTGCCGATGAGGGGAGAGACGCCATGAGCGGACAGCGGGCGCGGGTGGTTTTTCTGGTGCGGGTGCCGGTGCCGCGCACCGAGGAGTTCCTCGCCGCCTACGAGGACGTGCGGCACCTGGTCGCCGGTGGGGTGCCGGGGCACCTGGTCGACCAGGTGTGCCGCTCGTCGACCGACCCGGAACAGTGGTTGATCACCAGCGAGTGGGCGAGCCTGGCCGACTTCGAGGCCTGGGAGCGCAGCCCCGAGCACCGGGAGCTGGTGCGCCCGATGCGGGAGTGCTTCACCGACGCCCGCTCGCTGCGCTTCCAGATCCACGCCCAGACCCCGGCCCTGACCTGAGGTCCACCCCCCCCCCCCCCCCCCCCCCCCCCCCCCCCCCCCCCCCCCCCCCCCCCCCCCCCCCCCCCCCCCCCCCCCCCCCCCCGCCCCCCCCCCCCCCCCCCCCCCCCCCCCCCCCCCCCCCCCCCCCCCCCCCCCCCCCCCCCCCCCCCCCCCCCCCCCCCCCCCCCCCCCCCCCCCC
>NZ_JBEZED010000041.1:0-65701 GCF_040648675.1 Micromonospora sp. NPDC049101
ACAAGCACCCTGTTGAGTTCTCAAAGAACAACCACACACCGACCAGAAGCCCCACCTCAGTGGAACCCCAACCGGGGCTTTTCGCACCGTGTCCCCGTCGCTCTCGCGCCGGGCACTTTTACTACGTTACCTCACCGTCTTCGCCGTGTCAAACCGTGTGTCCCGGTCTGTCATGCTTCGTACGGCTTAGCGCCGGCGCACTCACGCAGCAGCAGGCCGCTGCGTCAGGTCGTCGGATTTGGCAGGCCGGCCGCTGCGGTTTCCCGCAGTCTCGCCCGGTGCCCTGCCGGTCGTGAACCTTACCCGGTCGGCTTCGCCGCACCAAATCCGCCTCGCGGCCGATCCGGCGAGCCCCGCCCGGACCGTGTCTCGTAGGAGCGAACCCCTGCGTGACCCGGCTGCCAGCTTGTTTCGGGGCTTCAGGACTTTCGTCCCGTTTGCCCCGTTCCGCGCTGGCAGAGAGAAAGTTACGCGTCCGTGGGTTTGATCGTCAAATCCGCGGCAAGCGTCCCGCGTCACACTCCTGCCCCGCCCGCCCACTCCGCACCCCAGCCATCGACAGGTTTGCGTCATCTGAGAACTGGGATCTGACGCAAAGCTCCTGATCACCGAGGGCCGGGCAACACCGAGGGCCAGCAGGGCACGCAGTGCGGGGGTGGTTAAGACTTTTGTTGGCGCCAGGAGCGGATGCCGAGCACCCCGACCGTGGTGCCGATGGCCAGGGACGCCGCGATCAGCAGCGCGTGCACCCACAGGAAGCTGGTGGTCGCGCCCACGGCCACCCTGCCGGACGCCCAGGAGCGCGGGTCCTGCCAGATCGCGACGGCGAACCTCGGCCAGATCACCCAGGTCCAGATCCCGACTCCGACCAGGAAGACGGACCACCCTCGCGACAGCACCATGGCAGCCGAGTATGCCAGCGCGCCCGGTGACCAGGTCAGGTGCGGACGCGTGCCGGTGGACGACGTGGGGACCGGCCGGCCGGACGGGGTGCGACAGTCGTCGATCTGTTTCCGGCGGCTGCGGGGTGGGCACTGGGAGAGCAGGACAGCCGAGGACCGTCCCCCCGGAGGTGCCCATGCAACCCTCGATCTTCAATCCCTGGGCCTGGCGTGACCCGTCCGCCCTCGCTGGCGGATATACGCAGGCCACGCCTTCGGTCACCCCGCCGGATGGCCCGGACGGTGGCCACGACGGCCCGGACGCCCCTGGCCCTGGCACGCCTGTCGACCTGGTGGGTTATCAGGTGCAGGCGAGCGACGGGCGGATCGGCAGCATCGACGAGGCGAGCAACGAGGCGGACGCCGGGTACCTGGTCGTGGACACCGGGCCGTGGATCTTCGGCCAGAAGGTGCTGCTGCCGGCTGGCACGGTGGCTCAGGTGGATCACCAGGAACGCGTCGTACACGTCGACCGGTCTCGGCAGGAGATCAAGGATGCGCCCCCGTTCGATCCGGATGCCCTCGACCCGGCATACCGGGATCTCGTCGGCAAGTACTACGCCGACCGGTATCTTCCCCCTCCCGGGGTCATGCCGCGGGTAATCTGAGGCCGTGGTCCGGACGAGCAGCTGCGCGACGGAGGCGGTCGACCTGGTCGACGGCCTACCGCTGGGTGCGGTGCCCGGGGTCCCGACCAGCTCCGGCGATGGCCGTGAGCAACTTCTGAGTGTCCTCCGTGCCGGTGGTCTGCGGTTTCGCGCCGGCGCGCGATGGCGGACGGCTCGCTGAGCCGATCCCGCTGACCGAGGGGGCTGACCCGCCCCGCTCGGCGCGCGCCCACGCGTGACCCACCTCCGGATACGAGAGGCACCACCATGTCCGTCGCACGAATGCTCACCGGCGACCGGCCCACCGGCCGCCTACACCTCGGCCACTACGTCGGCAGCATCGCCAACCGGGTACGGCTGCACCGGCGCTACGAGAGCTTCTTCATCATCGCCGACCTGCACATGCTCACCACGCGCAACCGCCGCGCGGACATCGACCAGGTGTCCGGCAACGCCCGGGAGATGGTCACCGACATCCTGGCCGCCGGCGTCGACCCGGAGCAGGCCACGTTCTACCTCCAGTCGGCGATCCCCGAGGTCGGCGACCTCAACACCCTCCTTCAGAACCTGGTGACGGTTCCCCGGCTGGAGCGGGTGCCGTCACTCAAGGACATGGCCCGCGACGCCGGCAAGGAGGAGATGCCGTACGGGCTGCTGGGTTACCCGGTGCTCCAGGCCGCGGACATCCTCTGCGTCAAGGGCGAGGTGGTCCCGGTCGGTCGGGACAACGCCGCGCACGTCGAGGTGACCCGGGAGATCGCACGGCGGTTCAACCACCTGTACGGCCCGGTCTTCCCGGTGCCCGAGCTGATCGCGTCGGACACGCCGAGCCTGGTGGGCACCGACGGCGCGGCCAAGATGAGCAAGAGCCGAGGTAACTCGATCGCGCTGTCCGACGACGCCGCCACGGTGCGTCGGAAGGTGCTCGGCATGTACACCGACCCGAACCGGGTGCGGGCCGACGTGCCGGGCACGGTGGAGGGCAACCCGGTGTTCGCGTACCACGAGGTTTTCAATCCGGACCGCGACGAGGTCGCCGACCTGGCCCGGCGTTACCGGGCCGGACGGGTGGGCGACGTGGAGGTCAAGGAACGCCTGGTCGTCGCGTTGGAGGGGTTCCTGGCGCCGATCCGGGAGCGCCGGGCCGAGATCGAAGCGGACCGGGGCCTGGTCGACCGGCTGATCGTCGAGGGCACGGAGCGGACCCGCCAGGAGGTTCGCCAAACCCTCATCGAGGTACGCCGGGCGATGGGGCTGACCGGCGCGTACCAGCAGGTGCGACGGCGGGCTGAGCGGAGCCGCCGCCGGACGGACGCCTCGACCTGAGGCCGGGGCGTCCGGTCGGCGACGTGCCGTCGGGTCCGCTGCGACAGCATCGGGGTCTCAGCGGACCCGTACGTCAGCCAGGTCCAGGGTGATCGGCGTCCAGGAGAGGTCCGGGGTGCGGTCCTCCTGGCGGATGTGGATCCGGCGTCGAGTCGGCACGACCAGCCCGTCGACCTCGGTCGCCCCGCTCACGTAGTGCGCGACCGGGGAGGAGCCGTTGACCACCGCCTGGTAGTCCATGCGCCGCAGCAGCCCACTGTCGTGGAAGTAGTACAGCTGGGTGCCGGTGTGGGTGTGCACGGTCTCGGGGTACGTGACGCGCAGTACGCGCCACGACTCGCCGCCCTCCGTCCACGGCTCGACCTCGTGCGCCTCGACGCCCGGCCAGGTGAACAGGAACGGCTCGACGAGGTAGTGCCAGGTGGCGTAGCCACGGAAGTAGGCCGCCTGGGCGAGCGTCCACTGGCTCTCCCCGGTGTAGCCGGCGAAGCTCGCCCGGGGGTTCGTCAGCTCGTCGATCAGGCTGCCGTCGGCCGCGGTGACGGTGACCCGGTCGGTGTCGCGGTCGTACTCGGTGACCTGGCCGGTGCCCTCCTGGACGTGGCGGATCCGTTCCCGGTGCAGGTCGGCCTCGACCAGCTCGGTGCCGTCGAAGTCGGGGCGGCCCTTGAACGCCCAGAACGGGCCGCCGTAGGTGAGCCGGGTGGTGAGGGTCGACGCGGTGTGCCAGCGATCGAGGCCGCCGTGACGCTCGATCACCTTGGCGAGCAGTGCATCCACGAAACACTCCTAAGTTAGGACTAGACGGTCCGACATTAGCACTGCGCGGTGGGCGCCGACTACGATGGCGATGTGACTCAGCGGACTTACCAGGACGCCTGCGGGGCGGCGCGCACGATGGACATCGTCGGCGAGCGCTGGGCGCTGCTGATTGTCCGAGAGTTGGTGTTCGGCCCGAAGCGTTTCGGCGATCTGCGGGCCGGCCTGCCGAGGGCCAGCCAGAACGTGCTCAGCCAGCGACTGCGGGAGCTGGAGCAGTCCGGCATCGTCCGGCGGGTGCAGCTCGGGCCGCCGGCCAGCGTGCACGCGTACGAGCTGACCGAACGCGGCCAGCAACTGGAGCCGACACTTGTCGAGCTGTCGCGGTGGGGCGCTGGCCTGCCCGCGGAGCCGGACGTCGAGATGAGCACCGACGCGTTCATGCTGTTGCTGAAGGCCCTCTACCGGCCACCGACCGACGCGCCGGTGCCCGCTCGACTGCGGTTGCAGGTGGGTGCCGACGCCTTCGAGGTGGAGGTGTCTCCGAGTGGGATCAGCGTGGCCCGGGGCCGGTCGGGCCAGGTCGACGTCACGGTCACCGGCACGGTGAGAGCGCTGCGGGACCTGATGTTCGGCGGCACGCCGCTGCGGTCGGCGGTCTCCGCGGGCGAGATCGAGGTGCACGGCGACACCGGAACGGCCGAACGGTTCTTCCTGCTCTTCGCAGCGGCGCCGTGAACTCGCGGTTCGAAAAAACCTGACCGGCCGTGTCGATATTCCCGAGCCTCGACCGTCGTCATGCTGTACGGCAACCCGCCGCACCGAGAGGAGCCGAAACGTGAAGTACATGCTGCTGTTCATGAGCCCCATGGTCGACGGGGAGGTCGTCGGCAACGGATGCAGCTTCGAGGACTGGATCCGCTACGACCGGGAGATGAAGGACGCCGGGGTCTGGGTCTGCGGGCATCCCCTGCAGGACCTGACCACCTGCACGACCGTGCAGGTCGGCCCGGACGGCGACCGCACCATCACCGACGGGCCGTTCGCCGAGACCCGAGAGCTGCTCGGCGGGTACGACATCATCGACGTGCCGGACCTCGACGCCGCGCTGGAGTGGGCGGCCCGCAGCCCCGGGGCCGTCGGCACCGGTTCGGTCCAGGTCCGTCCGATCGCCGAGATCGACATGCGGGTCTGACCGTGCCGGGTGAGGAGGCGGCCGTCGGGTCGTCGGTGGAGGCGGTGTTCCGGGAGGAACGCGGCCGACTGCTCGCCTCCCTGGTGCGCCGCTTCGGCGACCTCGACCTGGCCGAGGAGGTCGCCTCGGAGGCCATCGAGGCGGCACTGACGCACTGGCCGATCGACGGCGTCCCGAGCCGGCCCGGCGCCTGGCTGCTCACCACCGCGCGCCGCCGCGCCGTGGACCGGCTACGCCGCGACCGGGTGCTGGCGACCAGGCTCGCCGTACTCCGGGCGGAGGCCGAGCGGGCCGACCACGCGCCGCCCGCCGACGCGGACCGGGACCTGCCCGACGACCGGCTGGCGCTCTTCTTCACCTGTGCGCACCCGGCCCTGGCCGCGCCGGATCGCGGCGCGCTCACCCTGCGGTTCCTGGCCGGCCTGACCACGGTCGAGGTCGCGCGGGCCTTCCTGGTGCCGCCCGCGACCATGGCCCAGCGACTGGTCCGGGCCAAGCGGAAGATCCGCGACGCGCGCATCCCGTTCCGGGTGCCGGGCCCGGACGAGCTGCCCGGTCGTCTGCCCACCGTGCTCCAGGCCGTCTACTCGGTCTTCACCGAGGGGTACGCCGCCAGCTCCGGCCCCGACCTCCAGCGGATCGACCTCGCCGAGGAGGCCATCCGGCTGGCCCGGATCCTGCGCCGGCTGCTGCCCGCCGAACGGGAGGTCGCCGGGCTGCTCGGGTTGCTGCTGCTGGTGCACGCTCGGCGGGCCGCGCGCACCGGGGCGGACGGCGCGGTGGTGCTCCTCGACGACCAGGACCGTCGACGGTGGGACCACTCGATGATCGACGAGGGGCGTGCGCTCGTGGTCGTCGCGTTGACCGGCCCGGGACCCGGGCCGTACGGGGTGCAGGCCGCCATCGCCGCGCTGCACGACGAGGCCGCCGACGTGGCCAGCACCGACTGGCCCCAGGTGGTGGCGCTCTACGACGTGCTGCTCGGCATGGTCCCCTCACCGGTCGTGGCGCTGAACCGGGCCGCCGCCGTGGCCATGCGCGACGGGCCGGACGCCGGGCTCGCCCTGCTGGACGAGTTGGCCGACGATCCGCGGCTGCGCGGCTACCACCTCTACCCGGCCACCCGGGCGGACCTGCTGCGCCAACTCGGCCGCAACGACGAGGCCGCGGCGGCGTACCGCAGCGCGTTGGCGCTGGTCGGGACCGAGCCGGAACGGGACCACCTGCTGCGCCGGCTGGCATCCGTCACCGACGACTGACCGGATCCGCCGCTGTACCCTTCCCCGATGAGTCTGCCTCTGCCACCCGGTGAGTTCGCGGCGTACCTGTTCGACTGCGACGGCACCATCGTCGACTCGATGCCGCTGCACTACCTGGCCTGGCAGCGGGCCCTGCACGAGTGGGGTTGCGAGTTCCCGGAGGACCTCTTCTACGCGTGGGGTGGACGGCCGACCGTCGACATCGTCGTCGCCCTGAACGAGCAGCAGGGTCTGGCCATGCCGGTGGCGACCGTCGTCGAGCGCCGGGAGAGCTACTACGACGAGTTGCTGCCGCAGCTCGCCGCCGTACCCGAGGTGGTGGCGCACATCCACGACGCGCACCGGCGGGTCCCGTTCGCCGTCGTCTCCGGCAGCACCCGCGCCTCGGTCACCGCCTCCCTCGGCGCGCTCGGCCTACTGGACCGGTTCGACGTGCTGGTCTGCGCCGACGACTACACGCGGGCCAAGCCGGACCCGGAGGCGTTCCTGCTCGCGGCGGAGCACCTCGGCGTACCCCCGGGGTCGTGCCTGGTCTTCGAGGACACCGACCTGGGCATCCAGGCCGCGACCGCGGCCGGCATGGCATCGGTACGGGTGCCGCAACAGCGCCCGCCGCGCTGAGGTCTCAGGCCACCGTCAGCAGCAGCTTGCCCGGGTAGGACGTTTCCAGTCGCTGGTGCGCGTCGCGCACCTTGCCCAGCGGGTACGTCTGCGCGACGTGCACCACGAACGGGCCGGCCTCGATGAGTTCGTTGAGGCGTTGCAACTGTCGAGAGTTCGATTCGCCGTCGTAGGCACGGACCACCACGCCCGGCCGTTCCCGCGGCTCCGGCCGCACCCCGTGGGCGAACGCGACCACACCGCCGTCGGTGAGTGCCTCGGTGAGCCGGTCCAGCGTCGTGCCGCCGGCCATCGCCAGGATGGCGTCCACCCCGGCCGGTGCCGCGTCCCGGATCCGGGCGAGCACGTCGGTCAGGTCGGCGTGGCCGTCGAGGGACACGTCGGCGCCGAGTCGGGTGACCAGCGCGACGCCGTCCGCTCCGGAGGCCACGGCGATCACGTTCAGGCCCTGCCGCTTGGCCAACTGCACGGCCAGGTGGCCCTGGCCGCCACTGGCACCGAAGATCAACAACCAGGCGCCGGCCGACAGGCTGACGGTGTCGAGCCCGGCGAGCGCGGTCAGCGCGTCGGTGGGCATGGCCCCGGCGTGCTCGGCCGGCAACCCGTCGGGCACCTTTGCCGCGTACTCCGCCTTGACCGCCGCGTACTCGGCGTAGAAGCCGCCCTTCGGGCGGGTGGTGGCGGAGACGTAGACCAGGTCGCCGACCCCGACGTTGGACACCTTGCTGCCGGCGGCGATGACGGTGCCGGCGCCGTCGGAGCCGGGCACGATCGGCAGAGCAGAGCCCTCCGGTACGAGCACACCCTGCCGCTCGTACACGTCCCAGACTCCCACGCCGGCGCTCCAGACCTTGATCAGCACCTCGTCGTCGGCGATCTGCGGGATCGGCAGCTTCCGCAGGGTGATCACCTCCGGCCCACCGAACTCGTCCAGGGCCGCGGCCTGCATCCGCTCTGGCACATCCCCGTCAACCATGTGGATTCCCCCTCTGTGCCGGCGTCACCGTTCACCATGCCGGCTCAGGAACGGGAGTGGTCCAGAGCCGAGCGCCGTTCACCCACAAGGGCCTGTTTCACAAGGGCGGTCGAGCCGAGGCGGAGTCCGGGCGGCGATCCGACAAGGCGCGGTTTCGTCCGGATACCGGTGTCGTATCCGGACGAAACCGCAACGCCGCCGGTCGTCGTCCGGGCCCGCCGCAGGCCGGCCAGTCCTTGTGAAACAGGCCCTAGGGGCATCGAGGCTCAGAATCAGTCGAGGTGACCCGCGTTCCGGGGTCGGCTGGTGGCGAGGGCCCGCTTCACCCAGCCCAGAAAACGGGCGTACATCTCGACGGGATCAGAGTAGTCCGTACAAAAGTACGTATCTAGTACTTTCATACTGATCGTCTTCTCGTTGTGGAGTAACAATGAAGGGCGCCCCGCTGTGGGACGCCCTTCGTGGCAGTACGGCTAGCGGCGCGGCAGGCTAGGCCACTCCGACCCGGCGGGCCAGGGCAGTCAGCCGGTCAGAGGGGGTGGGGTCCATCCGGACTAGGTCAGAAACCGTTGTCTCGACTATCGGATGTCCCTTGACCTGCTCCGGAGTGAGCGCTTCGGCCTGCTCAAGCGCATCAACCGCCTCGGGCACCCTTCGGCGCTGAGTCCAGGCGCGCGCCACGTCGATGAGAAGCCGAGCTTGCCGCTCAACCGATAGACCGGACGGATCGATCCGCTCCGCAGCGCGAAGGGCGGAACCCGCATCGCCGAGTTCGACTGCCACCGCAACCTCATGCAGCTGAACGTTCGTGGGGCCGAACTCAGTTTCGTAGTCGTTGCGGTTGCCCCCTAAGAGCTGGGCAGCCTCTCGGGCTACTCCCAGGTACCGGTGAGCCCCCTGGTCGTCACCCATCCGGGCCGAGGCCACGGCCAGTTGAAGATTCAGCGCGCCGAATAAGGAGGCCGCTGCCGGGTTGGTTGCCGACACCTCGGGTTCAAGTGCTGCGGCAGACGACGACGCGGCACTGATGACCTGATCGAATTGCCGAGCGCCCTGGAAGACCAGGGCAAGGCGGAATGTCCCGGCGGCAACCAGTAGCGGGTCGCCGACCTGTTCGGATACGAGCAGTGCGCGATCGGTTGCGACCCAGGCCGCTTCGTGCTGGCCAAGCTTCGACAGTGCTGCCGAAAGAGCGTGATACACCGAGGCCAACTCGGCGAGGTACGTCTTTCGTGCCCCGCCCTTCGTGGATCGTGTTGCCCTCTCCAGGTCTGGCAGGAGGCCCCGTAGCAGTTCGGCCAGCTCTTCGTATTGGGCTGCGTGGGCCAGCGTCCAGCAGTAACTGGCCCGATCGGTTGTGTCCGGGAGGGGAAGCTCTCGATCCTTGCCCAGGATCGCGGCCATGACATAACTGGTGCTCAGCACCGAACGTAGCTCGGCTGCCACCGAGGGAACCTCGACGCTCTCCGCGTCAGTAGTGCTGGGTGAGAGTTCGACCATCGGGATGCCGAGGGCACCCGCGATCCGCTCCAGGATGGAGACGCGGTCGATTGAGCGGACCCCGCGCTCGACCTGTGACAGCCAAGCCTCGGATCGCCCGATCATTTCGGCGAACTCACGTTGAGAAAGCCCACGCTTCTGCCGACGTGTGGCTATGAGTCGACCCTGCTCGTTGCTGCGGTCAGCCATCAACTTGACTCGACGCCCTTACTGGGTCCAACTTTCAAGAACTCAACCCGTACGTCCTGCGTATACAGCTCGCGCTCTTTGAGGAATCGCATCACGTGAGGCTGCCGCTCGTGCGCATCGAATGCCTCTCGGTCCGCGTAGCACTCGTAGAAGACCCGAGCGAGCGGTTCCCCCTCGACAGAGTGCGTGGCGTAGATCAGAGTCCCCGGCTCGTGGGCACGGATTCCGGCCCCGGTTTCAGCCACAAGAGCGTCGAACGCCTGCGCGCTCTCGTCGTCTTTCAGGTCGAATCGCACCACTAATGCGAACATGCAACCAACCTCCTGATTGGAGCTAAGAGTTACGACTCAGGTACGCAAATCGAGCCGTACTCATGTCTGGCCACCCGTACTATATTACGGATTTGCCTCTGGTGGGTTCCTCAGGCACTCCGGGATGGCTTGGGGGCGCAGCAGGGGGTTGGGGCCGAAGATCATCGGGCACGGATCCGGCACAACTGCGACCGGCAAGGGCTGTCAACCACTGTCAGGCAACGGCAGAGTTCGCCCAGGCTGGGAGGGCGATCCGCCCGGATGCGCATGATCCTCATACCCCATGAGGGATTAGTGCGTGCAATCCGGGGTCCGATCAGGGACTATTGGCGCAACGGACGTCGGTGATCGGCTCGGCGTCGACCGTGTGGGCCGTCGTGCCCGGCCCCGGTCGGCGGCGGTCCGCAGCAGCCGCTGAACCGGGAGGGTGATCGCGATGCCTGACATACGACCCACGGTGGGCTCCGGCGCGTTGGTCCTCAACGCCACCTACGAGCCGCTGTGTGTCGTGTCGGTGCGTCGCGCCGCGATCCTCGTCCTCTCCGCCAAGGCGGTCTGCGTCGCCGACGGTGACGGCATCCTGCACAGCGCCCACGACGCGCTCCCGGTGCCGTCCGTGGTCCGGCTGACCCGCTTCGTCCGCGTGCCGTACCGCACGCACGTCGGGCTGTCCCGGCGGGCGATCTTCGCCCGGGACGGGTGGCGGTGCGCCTACTGCCGGGGCCCGGCCGAGACCATCGACCATGTCTTCCCCCGCAGCCGGGGTGGCCGGCACGCCTGGGAGAACGTGGTCGCCGCGTGCGCCAGGTGCAACCACACCAAGGGCGACAAGACGCCGGCGGAGATGGGGTGGCGGTTGCACGCGCTGCCCGCAGCGCCGAAGGGCACCGCCTGGCGGGTGCTCGGGCACCGCGCCCCCGACCCGCGCTGGGCCGACTGGCTGGACCTGCGGGAGCCGGAAGCCGCCGCCTGACCCGGGCGGCGCGGTCAGAGGCGGCGAATGACGAGCCCGGGCTTGACGTCCGATGCTGACGACAGGTGCGCGATGTCCTCGGGATCGCTGGTGAAGACGATCGCGCCGCAGGCAAGAGCGACGGTGACCACAGTGGCGTCGACGACGTCACTCGTGCCGGACTTGCCACAGAGAACGCCTGCCGCCTTTGCCACCTCGACGCTGACCGGAACGATCTCGCAGCTGTGCAGGAGCCGGCCGAACTGGACCTGGCGGCGAGCATCACGCCACGCCTGGCTGACAACGACGGACGGGATCAACAGTCGCCGCCCTTCTTCCAGGGCCAGGTGGTGGATCGCCCACATCCGCCGATCATTGTCTTCGATCGCGAGCAGCACCCCGGCGTCATAGACGTAGGGGATGCTCACGCCGCCGCCTGACCGGGCCCGCTGAGTGCCTGGGCATCGGCCGCGGCCATCTCGGCCCGCGCGGCGGCGATCTCCTCAAGGGTGAACGCGCCGTGCTCGGCCTGCCAGTCAGCTACCAGACGCCGCCCGACCCGCCTTCGGAGCTCACTCTCCGCCGCGCTGGCGACCAGCCGTGACAGGGGAACGCCGTCCTCGCGGGCCGCCGCGCCAAGCGCTGCCACCAACTCCTCGGGGAGGGTGACCGTGACCTTCTTAACCGCCATACATAGACCATACAGCGATATGGCGATCGATTGTCCGACCACGTGGATCCAGTGGAGGGCTCCCTGGGGTGGCGGCCGTTGGGTGGTCAGCTCTGCTGGTCGGTTGCCCGGCGCGCGGCCCGCTCGTGGCGGTCGACTGCCCGAGCGTGTGCGACCGCCAACAGCCTGTCGATCTCGGGCAGCAGGTGCGGGCCGGGCATGACGACGCTGGCGAAGCCGTAAAGCGCGTAACCCGGGTGCGGCGTGAGGGTGTCGAGCCGGGCGAAGTCGAACTCGTCCCGGTGGTCCTCGAACGCCTTGGGCGGGAAGCCGAAGCGTCGTTCGAACTCGTCCCGGCCCAGGTCCAGGTTGAGGCGGAAGACACCGGGGCGGTCCAACTGGGCGGCCTCGTCGAAGCCGGGCACGTCGTGCTCGACGATGGTGGCGAACGGCTGCCGGCGGTCCGGGCCGACGAAGAAGAACCGGTCGCCCCAGGCCGCCTCGGGTGAACCGTTCTCCGCACTCGCCACAACCTGCTCGACGCCGGGCAGCGCGACGATCCGATCGGCGAGCACGGCCGCGTCGACGCCGGTCGGGACGTGCAGGACCGCGTCGGCGTGGTCGACGGCGGCCCGGTCCAGCGGGAGATAGCGGTAGTCGTGCGTCCGCTGCTCGGCCGGCCCGATGTCGGACGCCGGCACGTACCGGGGAAGGCCGGTCTCCTGCTGGAGTCTGCCCTCGTAGGTCGACGCGTCGGGCGCCCCGATGCCCAGCGCCGGGCTCGCGCCCAGGCTGCCGACGATCACCGCGTACCGGTCGCCCAGCAGCGACGCGACGATCGCGCCGGCGCCGGCCCACGACACCTCGGTACCGGCCAGCGTCATCGTGCCCGGGTGCCGCTGGAGGTGCGTGTTGTGCCCGAAGACCAGCGTGGGCCCACGGTGTGCCTCGGCGGACCGGATCGCGAGCAGGTTCTCGGCCATCAGCGCGTCCCGGACCGCGGCCAGGCGGACGAAGCGTTCCTCCTGCGCCAGTGGGGCGGCCGCCGCGGCGTGGTAGCGCAGCAGGGCGACTGCGGACGTCGCGTGCACGAACGCCGCCGGCCAGCCCGCGGACCTCCCGGGCGCCCGCAGGTACAACTCGGTCAGCAGGTCGTCGGCGAGCACCCGCAGTCGTCCGGCGTCGGTCGAGCGCCCCACCGACCGGCCCGGCTCCCAGATGGCGGCCGTGTCACTCCACCGCGCCTCGTCCCCGACCAGGTCGTCGATCTCGGCGGATCGATCCAGGCCGAGGAAGTCGCAGACCCAAGTGAGGTGGCGCCGAGGGCTCGGGGCGTTCGCCAACTCCAGGGGGGCGTCGAAGCCGTGGAACGTCAGGCGTTGCGCGGCCGGCCGTTGCGCGTTCCACTCCCGCATCCGCAGCAGGAGGTCGCGGTTGGCCGGCGCGGTGCCGAAGTCGTGGCTGAACCCCGCGGAGAGCGCCCGGTCGAGGGGCACGGCACCGCCCTGCGCGAACTCGTCGGCGATCAGCCCGGCGGCCCGATCGCTCTCCAGGGCGATCGACCGGTAGCCGTGCTCGGCCAGCGACAGGAAGGCGTCGTTGCGCAGTTGCAGGAAGGCGGACTCGCCGTGCGTCGGCTCGCCGAGCGCGAGCAGGTCCGGGGAAGCCGCGAGCAGGTCGAGAAAAGCTGGCATTCCATAAACCGTATCGTTGAACCAGCGGTTGAAGCTTGGGAGCGACGGAGCACTGGTGACGGCCACAGAACCCTCAAACCCCGGGGTCCGCCGCCCGGTCGACCTCGCGCGCGCCCACGGTCTGTCCGCGCAGGCCGTCCGCAACTACGAACGAGACGGCGTCCTGCCGCCGGCCCCGCGCACTCCGAACGGCTACCGCCGGTTCACCGAGATCCACGCCAGGGCGTTGAGTGCCTACCTCGCGCTGATCCCGGGCCACGGCTACGCGGCCAGTGGCGAGATCATGCGGGCCGTCAACCGGGGCGAGATCGACACGGCGTTGCGCACTATCGACGAGGGGCACGCCCTGCTCCAGCGCGACCGGGAAACCCTGGACGCGGTCGAGTCGGCGGTGGCGGCGCTGAACGCGACCCGGCCGCAACCGCAGACCCGGAAGGCCGTGTCCGTCAGCGTGCTGGCCCACCGCCTCGGTGTTCGGCCGGCCACGCTGCGCAAGTGGGAACGGGCCGGGGTGCTGCGGCCGGTGCGCGATCCGGTGACCCACTACCGGGTCTACCTCCCGGACGACGTCCGCGACGCCGAGTTGGCCCACCTGTTGCGCCGTGGCGGATACCGGCTCGACCACATCGCCGGGGTGCTGGGTCAGGTGCGCGGCGCGGGCGGCACCGAAGCGCTCGCCGCGTCGCTGGGTCGGTGGCGGCAACGGCTCACCGAGCGCGGCCGGGCGATGCTCACCGGGGCCGCCCGGCTCGCCGACTACATCGACGATGGTCAGCCGCTTGGACGCGCCCTGACCAGCGAGGCGAACACCACCACGTTGTCCGAGTAGCCGGTCTCGCCGCCGACCCACTGACCGCCGCAGGTGATCAGTCGGAGGCTCGGGCGGCTGAAGTCGCCGTACACCTCGTCCACCGGCAGGCGCCCCTTGTCGAACTTCTCCACCGAGTTCACCTCGAAGACCGCCACGCTGCCGTCGGTGCGGCTGACCTCGATCTGGTCGCCGTCGCGCAACTCGCGGAGCTGGTGGAAGACCGCCGGCCCACTCGTGGTGTCGACGTGCCCGACGATCACCGCCGGGCCGTACTGGCCGGGGGTGGGCCCCTGGTCGTACCAGCCGGCCTCCTGGGCGCGGGCCGCGTCCGGCACGGCGATCGTGCCGTCCGGGGCGATGCCCACCTCGTGCACGGGCGCCCGCACGTCGATCTTGTCGATGGCGAGGCTTGTCGGACGGCTCGCCGTCAACACCGGGAACTTCTTCGGCGGCGGTCGGAATCCGGCGCTGAGCCGGTCCGGCAGCAGGCTCATGCCGGTCACCTGCTCGACGCCGAGCATCGCCACGATCAGCACCATCACCGCGGCGATGGCCAGCACCGGCAGCCCCGGACCCGTACCGAAACGGGGTCGCAACGACCGTGCGGCGGTCTGGCGGTTCGGTGGCAGCGCACCGGCGGCCGGATCCGGGGTGGCGACACTTGCCGACCCGGCCTGCCCGGCGGCCCGACCCAGCCGGCCGGAGACACGAACCAGCAGGCGTACGGAGGCGCGCAGCGCCGCACCGGCCCGGAGGCGGGCGCGGTGCTCCGACCGCGTACGCGCGGATCTGCGGGTCATGGGTCACCCGGCTCAGGAGCCGGCTCCACTCCGACGTCGGCCGCCGGCCATCCCGAGCGCGACAGCCGTGGCGACAAGTGCCACCCCGCCGAGCAGCAGCAGTGAGCCGGTGCCGCGACCGCCCGCCGTTCCGCCACCCCCGGTCGCCGGTCCCTTGCTCGGTGAGGCCATGTTCAGCACGGTCAGCGTGGTCGACGACGTCTGGCCGTTGTCGCAGCGCAGGTCCACCGGGTAGTCACCGGCCGGCTTGTCCCGGGCGATGGTGACCTGCCCGGTCAGGAACCCCTTGTCCGGCTTGAGCATCACGTGCCCGAACGCGTCGGAGTGCACGCTGGACTTGCGGTCGTTGTTGTCGTTGTCGCAGCTCGCCTTGATGCTGACCCGGCTGCCGGCCTGGACGCTGTTCGGCGTCACCTCGACGAAGACGTTCTCACCGGCACGCGCCGACGCGGCCGACATCAGGACGAACGCCCCGACCAGCGCGACAAGTGCCAGTGCGGACGAGAGCGCGCGGTTGATCGTGCGGATTGCCTGCATGATTTCCCCCCAACCGGCGACGACCGCCGGAACCTCCGCCCCTCGTTCCGCCTCCACGCCGCACAGCGGCACTCCGGACGGAAGGAAGGGCGTCCCCTGGGCACGCGCTGCTTTCCCGCTGGCTCGGGGCCAAACCCGGGTCAGCCGCGGCGGGGCGAGGGCAGGGGGGTGATGGGGTGCCAGCCCAGCGGGGAGGAGAGGACCATCGTGCTCGACGGTTGGCCGTACGGGGCGAGCCGGTCGATGACCGCCTCGAAGTCGCCGATCGAGCCGGCGGCCACCTTCAGCATGCTGCACGCGTCGCCGGTGATCCGGTGGATCTCCAGGATCTCCGGCCAGTCGGCCACCGCCGGGTCGTGCAGGATGCAGCGCGCGCCGTAGCAGGACATCCGGATCAGCGCGACCACGGTGCGGCCGGCGCGGGTCAGGTCGACATGGGCGTGGTAGCCGGTAACGACCCCGGCCTCCTCCAGCCGGCGAACCCGTTCCGCGACGGCCGGTGGGGACAGGTGCACCCGCCGGGACAACTCGCTGAACGAGAGCCGCGCGTCGGCCTGCAGCTCGCGCAGCAGCGCCCAGTCCATGTCGTCCACGCTCAGACCTTACTTTCGTGAACCAACTTCGCCTAGTTGCCTTCGGTTTGCCAGGAGAAGGCGGGGAGAGCCGTTGATTCGGCATTCCGCAGGCCGATCCGACCGCGAGATCATGACGTCGGCCAGTCCGGGCGAGGGAGACGAGATGGTGGATCAGACGGAACGGCGGGCGCCGAACCGCCGTGCCACGGTGCAACCGGTGACCCCCGGGCAGCGTGCCGCGCAGGCGGCGCGCACCGGTGGCGAGCCGACCCTGGAGTTCGCCGACATGGTGCCGTACGACGCGTACGTGCAGGCCAGCGCCCTGCACAAGATGCAGCACCCGCTCAGCAGCGACCCGGGCGAGATGTCCTTCCTGATGGTCAGCCAGATCATGGAGCTGTACTTCGGGCTGACCTGCCACGAACTGCGGGAGACCCAGCGGCTGATCCGCGCCGACCAGGTCTGGGAGGCGCTGGCCCCGCTGGGCCGCGCCAAGCTGCACCTGGAGGGGCTCAACGCCGCCTGGCAGGGGCTGCGGTGGATGAGCCCGGCCGACTTCAACAGGTTCCGCAACCTGCTCGGCGAGGCCTCCGGCTTCCAGTCGGCGATGTACCGGCAGTTGGAGTTCCTGCTGGGGCTGCGCGACCCGACGCTGATCCGCCCGTTCCGCCGGCAGGCCGAGGTGCACGCCGAACTGAACGCCGCCCTGACCACCCCGAGCCTCTGGGACGACGTGCTCGCACTGCTCGCCCGGCACGGCTTCGACCTCCCCGCCGACCTGCTCGACCGGGACGTGGCAGTCGAGCACGACCCGCACCCGCTGGTCGAGGCGGCCTGGGTACGGATCTACGACGACCACGGCCCGGACAACCACCTGCGGCTGCTCGGCGAGGCGCTCAGTGGCGTCGCCGAGGAGTTCGGCGACTGGCGCTGGAACCACGTCAAGGCGGTGCAGCGGACGATGGGTGCCAAGGTCGGCAGCGGTGGCTCCGCCGGGCTGGCGTGGTTGCAGCGCAGCATGTCCCGGGTGGTCTTCCCGGAGCTGTGGTCGGCCCGGACCGCGATGTGACCGGAGAGCGAGACATGCACACCCCAGAACAAGAAGCGCACCATCTCGACGAGGCCGACCCCGGCCACCGGCACCTGTTCCACGTGCCGCCGGCCGACGGTGGCGACCACCCCGAGGCGGCGTACCTCGCCGGCAACTCGCTCGGCCTGCAACCCCGGGCCACCCGCGACGAACTCCTCGCCGACCTGGACGCCTGGGGGCGGCTCGGCGTCGAGGGGCACCTGGAGGCGCAACGGCCCTGGCTGCCGTACCACGAGCTGTTGACCGCGCCAGCGGCCCGACTGGTCGGCGGCCGGCCCGCGGAGACCGTGGTGATGAACTCCCTCACGGTCAACCTGCACCTGCTGATGGTGAGCTTCTACCGCCCGGCCGGCGTGCGCACCCGCATCGTCATCGAGGACGCCGCGTTCCCCTCGGACAGCTACGCGGTGCGCAGTCAGGCCCGGTTCCACGGCCTGGACCCGGACGACACGGTGGTCCGGTTGCGTCCGCGCCCCGGGGAGGACGCCCTGCGCACCGAGGACGTGACCGACTACCTGGCCGCCGAGGGCGACCGGGTGGCGCTGGTGCTGCTCGGCGGGGTCAACTACCTCACCGGCGAGCTGTTGGACATCCCGGCGATCACGGCCGCCGGCCGGGCCGCCGGCGCGATCGTCGGCTGGGACCTGGCCCACGCGGTCGGCAACGTGCCGCTGGCCCTGCACGACTGGGACGTCGACTTCGCCGCCTGGTGTTCCTACAAGTACCTGAACTCGGGCCCGGGTGCGCTGGCCGGCGTGTTCGTGCACGAGCGGCACCTCGGCGACGAGACCCTGCCCCGGTTCGAGGGCTGGTGGAGCACCGCGGCGGCGACTCGGTTCGAGATGACCCCGGAGTCCCGGCCACCATCCACTGTGGAGGCCTGGCAGATCTCCAACCCGCCGATCTTCGCGATGGGCCCGGTGCGGACCTCGCTGGAGCTGTTCGACGCGGTCGGGATGACCGCGCTGCGCGCCCGCAGCCAACGGCTCACCGGCTGGTTGGAGTCGTTGCTCGACGAGGTCGTCGTCGACCGGCCGCTGCGCGTGGTCACCCCGCGCGACCCGGCCCGGCGGGGCTGCCAACTCTCGGTCCGCATCGGCGCCGGCAGCGCCGCCGAGCTGACCAAACGCCTGCGGTACGAGCACGGCGTCATCGCCGACGCCCGGGAGCCGGACGTCGTCCGGTTCGCCCCGGTGCCGCTCTACTCGACGTACCACGACTGCTGGCGGGCCGCCGCCGCGCTGGCGGCGACCGTGGGGAAGGTGAACCCATGACCGCACGACGCGACGAGATCGCGGTCATCGGCGCCGGGTTGGCCGGCTGTCTGGCCGCCTGTTTCCTGGCCCGACGTGGCTACCCGGTGGCCCTCTACGAGCGCCGCTCCGACCCGCGTGCCGGCACCGCCGAGCGCGGTCGCTCGATCAACCTGGCGCTCTCCGAGCGCGGTCTGGACGCGCTGCGCCGGATCGGGCTGGCCGAGCAGGTGCTGACCGACGCGCTGCCGATGCGCGGCCGGATGATCCACCCGGTCGAGGGGGAGCAGCAGTTCCAGTCGTACAGCGCCGCCGGCGACCGGGCGATCAACTCGATCAGCCGGGGAGCGCTGAACAACGCCCTGCTGGACGAGGCCGCGGCGCTGCCCGGGGTGCGTGTCGTCTTCGACCACCGGCTGGTCGGGCTCGACCCGACCGACGGCACCCTGAGCTTCGAGACCCCGCAGGGCCCGGTCGCCGCCAAGGCGTCGGTCGTGCTGGGCGCCGACGGTGCCGGCTCGGCGGTACGCGGGCAACTGCTCGCGTACGGGTTGCTGGACGAGAGCGTGGACTTCCTCGACTACGGATACAAGGAGCTGACGATCCCGCCGCTGGGCGGGGACTTCGCGCTCGAGGAGGACGCGCTGCACATCTGGCCGCGCGGCACCTCGATGATGATCGCGCTGCCCAACCCGGACCGCTCCTTCACCTGCACGCTGTTCTGGCCGAACGAGGGCGACGGGAGCTTCGCGGCACTGGACGACCCGGCGGCGATCGAGGAGCACTTCGCCAGGCACTACCCGGACGTCATCCCGCTGGCACCGAACCTGGTCGACGACTACCAGCACAACCCGGTGGGCGTGCTCGGCACGGTCCGCTGCGCGCCCTGGCAGGTGTTCGGCAAGGTCGGCCTGCTCGGCGACGCGGCGCACGCGATCGTGCCCTTCTACGGCCAGGGTGCCAACTGCGCCTTCGAGGACGTGGTCGAGCTGGACCGCTGCCTGGACGAGTGCGCCGACGACTGGTTGGCCGCGTTGCCGCTGTTCCAGCGACGCCGCCAGGAGAACGCCGAGGCCATCGCCACGATGGCGTTGACCAACTTCGTGGAGATGCGGGACAGGGTGGCCTCACCGGTCTTCCAGGCGCGGCGGCGGGTGGAGCACGCCCTGGAACGGGCCCTGCCCGGCCGGTACGTTTCCCAGTACGAGCTGGTGTCCTTCTCCACCACGCCGTACGCGGAGGTGCGCCGCCGGGTGCGTCGACAGCACCGGGTGCTCGGGGCGGTCGCCGGCGGGGCCGCGCTGCTGCTGGTCGGCGCGATCGGTGCGGCACTGAGCCGAGGGAGGCGCGCGTGAGCGACAACTGGGATCCGCGACTGATGGCCGGCCACGCGCCGGCCGGCCCGCAGCGGCTGCGCAACTTCGTCGGCGGCGAGTTCGTCGACGGCGGGCCGACGTTTCCCAAGGCCAGCCCGGTGACCGGGGAGCAGGTCTTCGAGGTGGTCGAGGCGTCGGAGTCCACGGTGGACGACGCGGTGGCCGCCGCCCGAGCCGCGCTGCGGGGGCCGTGGGGCCGGATGGGGGAGCGCGAGCGCGCCGAGGTGCTGCGCCGCGTGGCCGACGAGCTGGAGCGCCGCTTCGACGACCTGGTCACCGCCGAGGTCGCCGACACCGGCAAGTCCATCACCCAGGCCCGCACCTTGGACATTCCGCGCGGGGCGGCGAACTTCCGGGCGTTCGCGGAGATCGTGGCGACCGCTCCCACCGAGTCGTTCACCACTGTCACCCCGACCGGCGGCCGGGCGCTGAACTACGCGCTGCGCAAGCCGGTCGGTGTGGTCGCGGTCATCGTGCCGTGGAACCTGCCGCTGCTGCTGCTCACCTGGAAAGTCGCCCCGGCGCTGGCCTGCGGCAACGCCGTGGTGGTCAAGCCCAGTGAGGAGACACCCGCCTCGGCGACGCTGCTCGCCGAGGTGATGGCCGCCGCCGGCGTACCGGCCGGGGTGTTCAACCTGGTGCACGGCTTCGGGCCGGACTCGGCGGGCGAGTTCCTCACCCGCCACCCGGGCGTGGACGCGATCACCTTCACCGGCGAGTCGGCCACCGGTGGCGCGATCATGCGGGCCGCCGCCGACGGGGTGAAGGCGGTCAGCTTCGAGCTGGGTGGCAAGAACGCCGGCCTGGTCTTCGCCGACGCCGACCTGGACGCCGCGGTGGCTGGGTCGGTGCGGTCCAGCTTCACCAACGGCGGGCAGGTGTGCCTCTGCACCGAACGCATCTACGTGCAGCGTCCGGTCTTCGAGGAGTTCACCGCCCGGCTGGCGAAGCGGGCCGGTGAGCTGGCGTACGGGTGGCCGACCGACGAGGCCACCGCCACCATGCCGCTGATCTCGCATGAGCACCGGGCGAAGGTGCTCGGCGCGTACGAGCTGGCCCGCGCCGAGGGCGCCGAGGTGTTGACCGGCGGTGGCACGCCCACCTTCGGCGACGCCCGCGACGGCGGGTCGTACGTGCAGCCGACAGTGCTCACCGGGCTCGGCCCGGACGCCCGCACCAACCGGGAGGAGATCTTCGGCCCGGTGGTGCACGTGGCGCCGTTCGACACCGAGGACGAGGCGTACGCCCTGGCCAACGGCACCGAGTACGGCCTCGCGGCGACCGTGTGGACCCGGGACGTGGGCGTCGCGCACCGGGCCGGCGCCCGGCTGGACGCCGGCATCGTCTGGGTCAACACGTGGTTCCTGCGTGACCTGCGCACCCCGTTCGGCGGGGTGAAGGCGTCCGGCATCGGCCGGGAGGGTGGCGTGCACTCGTTGAACTTCTACTCCGAGTTGACGAACGTCTGCGTGGACCTGTCATGAGCCGTGGCGAGGGAGCGGGCATGGAAGCTGACATCGAGGCCGCCAACCGGGAGCTGGCCGACGCCCGCAGCACCGGCAAACCGTGCCCGCCACTGCGGGGTCGGCTGCTGCCGGAGGGCGACGTCGAGTCCGCGTACCGTGTGCAGCAGCTCCAGGCGCGGGCCTGGCAGGGCCGCGGCGAACGCCGGGTCGGCGCGAAGATCGGGCTGACCTCCCGGGCGGTGCAGGAGACCTTCGGGGTGTTCCAGCCCGACTTCGGCATGCTGACCGACGCCATGGCGGTCGACGACGGCGTCGAGGTGCCGATCGGCAGGCTCCTCCAACCGCGGGTCGAGGCGGAGATCGCGTTCGTGCTCGACAAGGATCTCCCGGACCCGCAGCTCACCACCGTCGACCTGATCCGCGCGGTCGACCACGTGCTGCCGGCCATCGAGATCGTCGACTCGCGGATCGCGGCCTGGGACATCTCCATCGTGGACACCATCGCGGACAACGCCTCCAGCGGGCTCTTCGTGCTCGGCACCACGCCGCGCCGACTCGCCGACGTCGACCTGCGGCTGTGCGGGATGGTGCTGGAGCACGCCGGTGAGCCGGTCTCGGTGGGTGCGGGCGCGGCCTGCCTGGGCAACCCGCTGCACGCCCTGCGCTGGCTGGCCGGCACGCTCGCCCGCGCCGGTGACCCGCTGCGCGCCGGGGACGTGGTGCTCTCCGGGGCGCTCGGCCCGATGGTGCCGGTCACCCCGGGGGCCGCGTACGAGGCGCGGATCTCCGGCCTCGGCTCGGTGCGCACCTGTTTCGGAAAGGACGGCATCTCATGACGACCGGAGTAGCCGTGCTGGGGTCGGGAAACATCGGCACCGACCTGATGATCAAAGTGTTGCGGCTGAGCGACAGCCTGCGGATGGTGGCGATGGCCGGCATCGACCCGGCCTCCGACGGTCTGGCCCGCGCTCGCCGGCTCGGCGTGGCCACCACCGCCGAGGGCGTGGACGGCCTGGTCGCGATGCCCGAGTTCGCCGACGTCGAGCTGGTCTTCGACGCCACCTCGGCCGGCGCGCACCGACGCCACGACGAGGTGCTGCGCGCCCACGGCCGCACCGTTGTCGACCTGACCCCGGCCGCGCTCGGCCCGTACGTGGTGCCGCCGGTCAACCTCGACGAGCACCTGCACGAGCGCAACGTCAACATGGTGACCTGCGGCGGGCAGGCCACCGTGCCGATCGTCGCCGCCGTCCGCCGGGTCACCCCGGTGGCGTACGGGGAGATCGTCGCGTCCATCGCGTCCCGCTCGGCGGGGCCGGGCACCCGGGCCAACATCGACGAGTTCACCGAGACCACGGCGCGGGCCATCGAGGTGGTCGGCGGGGCCGAGCGGGGCAAGGCGATCATCGTGCTGAACCCGGCCGACCCGCCGCTGCTGATGCGCGACACCGTCTACTGCCTCTGCCCCGACGCCGACGCCGACCGCGCCGCCATCGCCGCCTCCGTGGCGGACATGGTGGCGACGGTCCAGGAGTACGTCCCCGGTTACCGCCTCAAGCAGGACGTGCAGTTCGACCGGGTGCAGGCGTACCTGCCGACGCTCGGGCGGCAGCTCACCGCGTTGCAGGTGTCGGTCTTCCTGGAGGTCTCCGGAGCCGGGCACTACCTGCCGGCGTACGCCGGCAACCTGGACATCATGACCTCCGCCGCGCTGCGCACCGCCGAGCGGCTGGTGGCCCTGCGTTCCTCGGAGGTGGCCGCGTCATGACCGACCTGTACATCCAGGACGTCACGTTGCGCGACGGCATGCACGCCATCGCCCACCGGTACACCGTCGAGCAGGTGCGCACCATCGCCGCCGCGCTGGACGCCGCCGGGGTGGCCGCCATCGAGGTGGCGCACGGCGACGGGCTCGCCGGATCCAGCGTCAACTACGGCCACGGCGCCGCCAGCGACGCCGAGTGGATCTCCGCCGCCGCCGAGGTGCTCACCACGGCGAAGCTGACCACCCTGCTGCTGCCCGGCATCGGCACCATCGCCGACCTGAGGGCGGCGAAGGCGCTCGGGGTGACAAGTGTCCGCGTCGCCACCCACTGCACCGAGGCGGACATCTCCGCCCAGCACATCTCCTGGGCCCGGGAGAACGGCATGGACGTGGCCGGGTTCCTGATGATGTCGCACATGAACGATGCGGCCGGGTTGGCCGGGCAGGCCAAGCTCATGGAGTCGTACGGGGCGCACTGCGTCTACGTCACCGACTCCGGCGGCCGGCTGCTGATGTCCGACGTGGCGCAGCGGGTCGACGCGTACCGGCAGGTCCTCGACCCGGACACGCAGATCGGCATCCACGCGCACCACAACCTGTCCCTCGGGGTCGCCAACAGCGTGCTCGCCGTCGAACACGGCCGGGTCACCGGGTCCGCGCCGGTCGGTTCGGACGCACCCCACGGCCGGACCGTCCGCGTCGACGCCTCCCTCGCCGGCATGGGCGCGGGAGCCGGCAACGCACCGCTGGAGGTCTTCGTCGCGGTCGCCGAACTGCACGGCTGGAAGCACGGCTGCGACGTGTTCGCGCTGATGGACGCCGCCGACGACATCGTCCGCCCATTGCAGGACCGGCCGGTCCAGGTGGACCGGGAAACGCTCTCCCTGGGGTACGCCGGGGTCTACTCCAGCTTCCTGCGGCACGCCGAACGGGCCTCCGCGAAGTACGGCGTGGACGTCCGGTCGATCCTGGTCGAGCTGGGCCGGCGCCGGATGGTCGGCGGACAGGAGGACATGATCGTGGACGTGGCACTCGACCTGGCCGGCAAGGAGCCCTCATGATCGGACCAGACATCGCCGGGATCGCCGACAAGCTGGGCGCGGCGGCCGACACGGCCACCGCGATCCCGCAGCTCGCCGCCGAGACCGGCCTCGACGTGGACACCGCGTACGGCGTGCAGGCCGCGCTGGTGCAACGCCGGCTGGAACGCGGCGAGCGGCTGGTCGGGCTGAAGATGGGGCTGACCAGCCGGGCGAAGATGGCCCAGGTCGGCGTGGACGAGGTGATCTGGGGGCGGCTCACCAACGCGATGCGGGTGCCTGACGGTGGCGTGGTCGACCCGGCCGCGTACATCCATCCCCGGGTCGAGCCGGAGGTGGCGTTCCTGCTGGACCGGCTGCCCGAGCCGGGTGAGCCGGTCGGCGACTTCGCCGACGCGGTCCGCGCGGTCGCCCCGGCCATCGAGTTGATCGACTCCCGGTACGCGGACTTCCGCTTCTCGTTGCCGGACGTGATCGCCGACAACACCTCGGCCGCCGCGTTCGTGATCGGGCCGTGGTCGCCGGTGCCCGACGGGTTGGACAACCTGGGCGTGCTGCTGGAGGTCGACGGTCGGGTGGCGCAGGTTGGCTCGACGGCGGCGATCCTCGGCGATCCCCGCCGGGCGCTCGACGAGGGCATCCGGCTGGCCGGCCGGCACGGGGTGCGGCTGGAGTCCGGCTGGGTCTTCCTGGCCGGTGCCGCCACCGCCGCCGTGCCGCTGCGTCCGGGCGCCCATGTCCGTGCGGTCGTGGAGAAGCTGGGCACGGCGTCTTTGCGGGTGTCCTCGTGAGCGCGGCCGTGGGGGTTCCGGGCAGCCCGACCGGCTCCGGGCGGTCAGGCTTGATCCCTGCGCCGGTCGGGCTGCCCGGAACCCCTGACCTGGTTGGGGTCCGCGTCGCCGTGCCGGGTGGGGGTGGGTCATGAGTGGGGTCGCGCGGGTGGTGGCCGGGAAGGCGACTCCGCGGGGGGCTTTTCCGCACGTCAAGGTGGCGGGTGGGTTCGTCTTCGTCTCCGGTACGTCGTCGCGGCGGCCGGACAACACGTTCGCCGGTGTGTCGGTCGACGAGTTCGGTACGACGAACCTCGACATCCGGGTGCAGACGCGGGCGGTCATCGAGAACGTGCGGGACCTGCTGCGGTCGGTCGGCGCGGACCTCGGCGACCTCGTGCAGGTGAGCACCTACCTGGTCAACATGAACGACTTCGGTGGCTACAACGAGGTGTGGGCGGAGTTCTTCGACGCGTCCGGGCCGACCCGCACGACGGTGGCGGTGCACCAGTTGCCGCACCCGCACCTGCTCATCGAAATCCAGGCCGTGGCCCTTCTCCCCTCCGGAGGTCAGTCGTGAGTGAGATCGCCGAGCCGTTCAGCTTTCCGGGCTGGATCGCGGACAACCAGCACCTGTTGAAGCCACCGGTGGGCAACAAGGAGATGTTCCCCGGCGGGGACGACTTCATCGTGATGGTGGTGGGCGGGCCCAACCAGCGCACCGACTTCCACGTGGACCCGTACGAGGAGTTCTTCTACCAGGTCAAGGGCAACATGCATATCAACCTGATGACCCCGGAAGGGCCGCGTACGGTGCACGTGCGCGAGGGCCAGATGTGGATGTTGCCGCGCAACACCCCGCACTCGCCGCAGCGCCCGGAGGCCGGCTCGATCGGCGTGGTCGTGGAGCGGGTCCGCGAGGAGGGCACCCTGGAGACCTTCCAGTGGTACTGCCCCGAGTGCGGGCACCGGGTGCACGAGGTGGAGTTGCAGGTCCGCGACATCGCGGCCGACCTGCCGCCGGTGTTCCAGGCGTTCTACGCCGACGAGGCCGCCCGCACCTGCGCCAACTGCGGCACCCTGCACCCGGGCAAGGGCTGATGCCGGCAGGCGTGGTCGACGTGCACACGCACGTCGTACCGAAGGGCTGGCCGGACCTCGGCGCGGCGTGCGGCGGGTCCGGTTGGCCCTGGTTGCGGGTCGACTCCGAGCGCGCCGCCATGATCATGGTGGGGGAGGCGGAGTTCCGCCCGGTCGGCGCCGAGTGTTGGGACGCGTCGCGCCGGCTGGCCGACATGGACGCCGACGGCGTGGCCGTGCAGGTGGTTTCGCCGACGCCTGTCTTCTTCAGCTACGACCGTCCGGCCGACCAGGCGGTGAAGGTCGCGCGGATCTTCAACGACCTGACCCTGGAGGTCACCGCGGCCGGGGGCGACCGACTGGTGCCGTTCTGCCAGGTGCCGCTCCAGGACCCGGACGCCGCCTGCGCCGAGCTGGATCGCAGCCTGGCCGCCGGGCACGTCGGCGTGGAGATCGGCAACCATGTCGGCGACCGGGACCTGGACGACGCCGGGGTGGTCACCTTCCTGCAACACTGCGCCGAGGTGGGCGCGCCGGTGTTCGTGCACCCGTGGGACATGCCGGGCGGTCCGCGCCTGGACCGGTGGATGGCCCGGTGGCTCACCGGGATGCCCGCCGAGACGCACCTGTCGGTGCTGGCGATGATCCTGGGTGGCGTCTTCGACCGGGTGCCGGAGACGCTGCGGATCTGCTTCGCGCACGGTGGCGGCAGCTTCCCGTTCTGGCTCGGCCGTGCCGACAACGCCTGGCACCGCCGTGGCGACCTGGTCCGTGGCGCGTCCGCCGCCCCGCCCAGCAGCTACCTCGACAGGTTCAGCGTCGACTCGGTGGTCTTCGCGGCGCCCGCGCTGCGGCTGCTCGTCGACACGCTGGGGGAGGACCGGGTGCTGGTCGGCAGCGACTACCCGTACCCGCTGGGCGAACGCCCGGCCGGCGCGGTGGTCCGCGACGCCGACTTCCTCACCGACACCCAGCGCGACAAGCTGCTCTCGGCCAACGCCCTGCGCTTCCTCGGCGAGTCGGCTATATAACGAAAGACTTCGCGGATATACTCGGCGCATGAAGACTGTTATCGATCTTGACGATGAACTGCTCGACCGGGCCCGCCTTGAGCTCGGCACCAAGAGCAAGAAGGACACCATCCATGCCGCGTTGCGGCTCGTCGCGGAGCGCAGCGAGCGGATGGAGGCCATCCGGGAGCTGATTTCGATCAACCGGGATTGGACCGGCCTGCTCGAGGACGACAAGACACCGCGCGGGGAACAGGACGCCGCGTGAACCTGCCGGTTGGGCTGTACCTCATTGACACGTCGGCCTGGAGTCGCGTCCGTCAGCCGATCGCCGGCAAGCGGATCATGACCATCCTCGGGGAACAGCTCGCGGCGACCTGCGTGCCGCTCGACCTCGAAGACGGGCGGAGCGCCCGCGACTTCCGGGATGCCATGACGATACGCGCGCGCCGCGCGGAGCTGATGATCGACCTTCCGATCACTCAGGCCGTGGCGACCAGGGCGCGCGATCTGCAACTGGCGCTGACGGCACGCGGTCACCATCGGGCGGCCAGCCCCGTCGATGTCCTGGTGGCGGCAGCCGCTGCCGAATACTCCGCGATCGTCCTGCACTACGACCGGGACTTCGATCTGATCAGTGACGTCGGTGGGCCGCGCAGTGAATGGGTGGCGCCTGCGGGCACGCTCAGCTGATCCGGGGACGTCGTGTCGGAGGCCGCCAGCCGGTCAAGAGCGGGCAGGATGAGGACATGGCCGAGCCGCACGACCTGACCGCGTTGGAGCAGGCCGCCGCGATCGCCCAAGGCGAGCTGTCCAGCGTCGACCTGGTCGAGCACGCTCTGCGCCGGGTGGCGGCGCTCGGCGACACCGTCGGCGCGTTCGTCACCGTCACCGAGGACCTCGCCCGGCAGGCCGCCCGCGCCGCCGACGCCGTGCCGGCCGAGGCACGCGGTCCGCTGCACGGTGTGCCGACCGCGATCAAGGACCTGACGCTCACCGCCGAGGTCCGCACCACCTTCGGCTCGGCCGCGTTCGTCGACTTCGTCCCGCCGGTCGACGCCGACGTGGTCCGGTTCATCAAGGCCGCCGGCCTGGTCAGCCTCGGCAAGACGACCACCTCCGAGTTGGGCAGCTCGCTCTACTCCGAGGGCCGGGTCGCGCCCCCGGCCCGCAACCCGTGGCAACTGGCGTACACCGCCGGTGGCTCCAGCGGCGGCGCGGCGGCGGCGGTCGCGGCCGGCCTGGTCACGGTCGCCCAGGGCTCCGACGGCGGCGGCTCCCTGCGCATCCCGGCGTCGCTCTGCGGCCTCGTCGGCTACAAGCCCAGCCGTGGCCTGGTCTCCGGTGGGCCGCTCGGCTTCGGCGCGTTCGGCCTGCCCACCAGCGGCCCGCTCGGGCGGACCGTCACCGACGTCGCCGCGCTGCTCGACGTCATGGCCGTGCCGGTCCCCGGCGAGCCCTACCTGCCGCCGACCGCGCCGCCGGGCGGCTACCTGGCCGCCGCGCGCCGCGCCGAGCCCGGCCGGCTGCGGATCGGCCGGTTCACCACGCCGATGCTCGCCGACGAGCCGGTGCATCCCGACTGCGTGGCCGCCGTGGACCGGGCCGCCGCGCTGCTCACCGCGGCCGGGCACGAGGTGGTCGAGGTGACACCGCCGCTCGGGCCGGCGGCGTGGCCGCTGTTCGAGATCCTCTGGTACGTGCTGGCGCTCACCCCGGTGCCGCCACAGCGGGAGGCGGAGCTGCTGCCGCTGACCCGGTGGCTGCGGGCCCGGGGCGCCGAGATCTCCGCCGGCACCCTGGCCGCCACTCTCGGGGAGTTGCAGGCGCAGGTCCGTCTCGGTGCCCGGCGCACCGCCGGATGCGACCTGCTGCTCTGTCCCACCCTGGCCGCCCCGCAGGCACCCGTCGGCTGGTTCACCGCCGATGGTGACCCGGCGGCCGACTTCGACAGGCAACGCCGCTTCTCGCCCTACTGCGCCATCTTCAACGTCACCGGCGATCCCAGCGTCTCCCTGCCGATGGGCACCACGAGCGACGGCCTGCCCGTCGGGGTGCTGCTCACCGGCCGGTACGGCGACGACACGCGGCTCATCGCGACCGCTGCGCAACTGGAACACTCCAGTGACGGATGGGATCGGCACCCCGCAATCTGGCGGGCCGTCGACTCCGCTAACGTGAATGGTGACGGCGTCGGGCGGTCGACATCATGATCGTCCATCCGGCCCGGTTGTTCGAGGTCGTCCTTCTTCCGCCTGGGGGCGTTGGGATTGTCTGTTACCGAGACGTTGCTGGTCTTCGTCGGCATCCCGTTGGCCGCGGTGCTGGTCATCGCCGGCCTGTCGTACGCCGGTAGCCACGGTGGTGCCACCGGCGGTGGCGGTAGCGCCAAGCGCTACCGGCCGGGCCGGCCCTTCGACTTCACTCCGGTCTGGTTCCTGGGCCGCCCGGAGCAGCTGGCCGACTCGGCCGGCACCGCGCTGGAAGCAGGGGCGCAGGCGCCCGCGCTGACCAGCCACAAGCTCGAGCAGGCCAGCGTCGAGGCGCCGGCCGGTGGAACCGGAGGCGCAAGTGACCGTTGGTGAGAAGCAGGCCGGGTCGGGAAATCCGCCCGAGGTGCTGGACGGGCCCTTCTCGACCCGCCAGCTGCTGCGCATCGACGAGGCGCTACGCCTGGCCGACAAGGGCACCGGGCTGGTCTTCTCGGTCTTCGTCGGCGGTCTCGACGAGCCGATCCGCGAGCACGCCCAGCGGCTGCACCGTCAGCTCGCCGACCCCGACAAGTCGGTGCTGATCGCCGTGTCGCCCAACCAGCGCCAGCTGGAGATCATCACCGGGCGGTACGCGCGCAAGCGCATCCCCGACACGTACGCCAAGCTGGCCGCGCTCTCCATGGCAGGGGCGTTCAGCGGCGGCGACCTGGCCGGCGGCATCATCAACGGCCTCGACCAGCTCGCCAGCCACGCCGGCAAGGGCTGAGCCGCTGCCCGTACGACTCGCAAGATCGCCCTCGATCCAGGAAATAGGGGCCTCGGCTACGGCTGAGGCCCCTATTTCCACGTCAACACCGTTGCGTTAGGTGGAACGGCTGTTCGTCGACCAGCACTGCCTCGCCGATCATGGAGTTGTGGTGGGTAACAGAACGCCCGTAAAACCCCCAAAGTCGGCACCACAACTCCATGATCGCCAAGCCGGGCCCAGATCGGGCACTTCCTGTCCCGGGTCGACCCGCCGGCTACAGCCCTAACGCAACGGCGTTGATTTCCACGTTCGAGCACGATCTTCCGAGGTGGTGGCCCGGTGCTGGCGTGTGTGAGCTGGTTCAGCGCGGCCAGGCGCTCGGATCCAACCTCATCGTCCACGGCTCGTCCACTGTCACCGCGTCGTTCGGGCCGATAGTGCCCAGCAGCTCGTAATGGTCGCCCTCGCCGAGCCGATAGCGGTAGATCACCGGGCCGAAGTCGCCTCGCTCCACCCGCCAGTAGTGCGGGATACCCGCCTCCGCGTAGAGGGCGGGTTTGGTGAAGCGATCGTGGCGGCGGCTCCCCGTCGACTCGACTTCCAGGACGAGCGCGATGTTCTTGGGTTCGGCCCACATTCGCCCGCGCGGTGCGCTTGGTAGCAACACCGTCAGATCGGGGATGAGAATACCGCCGGGGACCTGCACCCCGATCTCCCGAATCACCCGCCAACCGGCGGGGGCCGACTGGCGAATCGCCATGCGAATCTCGTCCGCCAGCTCATGGTGCTCTGGCCCGGCCGGGGGAGTCACGTGCAGGCTCCCGTCGATGATCTCGTAGCGGTTACCGTCGGCAGGTAGGTCGAACAGATCCTGCTCGCGCCAGCCCCGATCCGGGGGCCGCCACTCGTAGGTCGGCTGGGCCATCACGTCCACCTCCTCTCGCAACCATAATGGCCCGGTGCCGGCGAGGATTCGCGTCCACGCCGGCACCGGGCCGCGTACTCCCTGCTGGTCAGCTCTGCTGCGCGTCCTTCGCGCGGGCCTTGAGCGCCCGCACGACGCCGTCGCGGCCCTCGGCAACCAGCCGGCGCAGCGGGCCGGGATGCCCGTCACCGGCCAGCCACGCGTCGGTGGCCGCCACCGTGTCGTCCTCCACCAGGTAGGTCGGGTACGCCAGTTGCGCGAACTCCTGCGCGGGCTCGCTGTCCCGGGTGGCCCACACCTGGCTGACCGCCGCGAAGTACCGCTCCCGGTAGGGCGCGACCAGGTCCACCTGCGCCGGGTGGGCGAGGCCCTGCAACAGCGCCCGGTGCCGCCAGTTGGGCAGGGCGTCCGGGCCCGTCAGCAACGCCCAGACAGCCGCCTTGTTGTCTGCCGTCGGCACCAGCGCGTGCGCGTACGCCGCCTCCCGCTCGCCGCTGGCGGTGCGGTCACCAGCCAGTTCGGCTTCGATCTCGGCGGCACCGGCCGCGCCGTTGGCCACCAGCGCGGCGAGCACCGACCAGCGCAGCTCGGTGTCCACGGTCAGCCCGGCCGGCGCACCCGTGCCGTCCAGCCAGCCGCGCAGCGTGGCCAGGTCCTCCTCGGAGCGGGCCGCCGAGGTGAACGCACGCGCCCAGGCGAGCTGGAACCCGCTGCCGGGCTCCGCGCTGGCGAGCGCGTCCCGGGCGGTCCGGGCCAGGTCGGCCCAGCCGGTCGGCGCCCAGGCCGGGTCGGCGTAGAGGACGAGCGCGGTGGTCGCCTGCCGCAGGGTGGCGGTGACCAGGTTGATGTCGGTCTCGGCGGGCAGCCCGCTCAGCGTGAGCGCCACGTAGTCGCGGGCGGACAGCTCCGCGTCGCGGATCATGTCCCATGCGGCGGTCCAGCACAGTGCCCGCGCCAGCGACGACTCGAAGCCACCGATGTGCTGCACCACTGTCGCCATCGAACTGTCGTCGAGGCGCAGCTTGGTGTAGCTCAGGTCGTCGTCGTTGAGCAGCAGCACGTCGGCGGCCCGGACACCGCGCAGCTCGGCGAGGTCGGTCCGCTCGCCTGTCACGTCCACCTCGTGCCGCTCGCGGCGCACCAGCCGCCCGTCGGTCAGGTCGTACAGGCCCACGCCGATCCGGTGCGTGCGCAGCGTCGGGTACGCCGTCGGCGCCTCCTGCCGCACCACCACCTGCTCGTACGTGCCGTCCGCGCCGATCGTCACCTCCGGCCGCAGCGTGTTGACCTGCGCGGTCTCCAGCCACTGCGCGGCGAACTTGCGCAGCTCCCGGCCGGACGCGGCCTCCAACTCGGTGAGCAGGTCGTCGAAGGTGGCGTTGCCCCAGGCGTGCTTGCCGAAGTAGGCCCGCAGCCCGGCGACGAACGGCTCCTCACCCACGTACGCGACGAGCTGCTTGAGCACGCTCGCGCCCTTGGCGTAGGTGATGCCGTCGAAGTTGACCTCGACGGCCTCCATGTCCGGCATCTCGGTGTAGACCGGGTGGGTGGAGGAGAGCTGGTCCTGCCGGTAGCCCCAGTTCTTGCGGATGGACAGGAACGTCGTCCACGCCTCGGTGAACCGGGTCGCGTTGGTGTTGCACCAGTGGCTGGCCCACTCGGCGAACGACTCGTTCAGCCACAGGTCGTTCCACCAGCGCATGGTGACCAGGTCACCGAACCACATGTGGGCCAGCTCGTGCAGGATCGTGTTGGCCCGCTGCTCGTACTCGAAGTCGGTGACCTGCGAGCGGAACAGGTAGTGCGACTCGGCGTGCGTCACGCAGCCGAAATTCTCCATCGCGCCGGCGTTGAAGTCGGGCACCCAGAGCTGGTCGTACTTCGGTAGCGGGTAGCGCACGCCGAACTTCTCGTGGAAGAAGTCGAAGCCCTGCTTGGTGATCAGAAACATGTCGTCGGAGTCCAGGTACGGTGCCATCGACGCCCGGCAGAACGCCCCCAGGTCGATGCCGTCGTGGCTGTCGCGCACCTCGTGGTACGGCCCGGCGCACATCGCCGTGATGTAGGTGCTCATCCGGGGCGACTCGGTGAAGTGCAGCGTCTTGAGCGACTCACCCGCCGGCTCCTCGCGCTGCACCGGCATGTTGGACACGGCCCGCCAGTGCGCCGGCACGGTGGCGTGCCAGGTGTAGACGCTCTTCAGGTCGGGCTGGTCGAAGCAGGCGAACACCCGCTGCGCGTCGGCGGTCTCGAACTGGCTGTAGAGGTAGGTCTCGCCGTCCACCGGGTCGACCGTGCGGTGCAGGCCCTGCCCACTGTTGGAGTAGGCGAAGTCGGCGTCGACCACCAGGGTGTTGTCGCTGTCCAGGCCGGACAGGACCAGGCCCTTCTCGGCGGACCAGTCGGAGAGGTCGACAGGCGTGCCGTTGAGCGTCGCGGACCGCACCGACTCGGCGGCCAACTCGATGAAGGTGCTCGCACCCGGCTCGGAGCAGCGGAACCGGACCTCGGTCGTCGACCGGAACGTGCGGCCGTCGGCCGCCAGCACGGCGCTGGACAGGTCCAGACTGATGTCATACCCCGTCACGTTGAGCAGGCGGGCCCGCTCGGTCGCCTCGACCTGCGTCAGGTTGCGCACTCCCGGCACTGTTTGTCTCCATCCCACATGTCGCCGTACGCCCGGCGGCGCCCGTTCGCCTACCGCTCGTGACGGCTGGCCCGATTCGAGTGTTCCATGTACGGGCAGCCCGCGGTGGCCGAGGTCACGCTCTCATCCGGGTGCCGGTCGATGCACTGCGGGGTGAAGATTCTCCGGAGACGCCGACCGCCGCCGGCGCCACCCGTCGCGAAGGGATCCCACCGTGACCGAACGTGTCACCGCCGACATGTGGTTCGACCCGGCCTGCCCGTGGGCGTGGATCACCTCCCGTTGGCTGCTTGAGGTCGAGCAGATCCGGGACGTGGACATCCGCTTCCACGTGATGAGCCTGTCCGTGCTCAACGACGGCCGGGACGAGCTGCCCGAGGATTACCAGGAGTTCCTGAAGACCGCCTGGGGCCCGGTGCGGGTCTGCATCGCCGCCGAGCAGCGGTACGGCAACGAAGTCCTGCGCCCGCTCTACACCGCGCTCGGCACCCGGATCCACCTGGGCAAGGAGGAGCGGCGCCACGAGCTCTACGTCGCCGCGTTGACCGACGCCGGCCTGGACCCGGCGCTGGCCGCGGCCGCCGAGAGCACCGACTACGACGAGGCGCTGCGGGCCAGCCACGAGGCCGGCATGCGCCCGGTCGGGCAGGACGTCGGCACGCCTGTCGTGCACGCGCCCGGCCCGGACGGCAGCCCGGTCGCGTTCTTCGGCCCGGTGATCACCCCGGCCCCGAAGGGTGAGGCCGCCGGTCGGCTCTGGGACGGTGTGCTGCTGGTCGCCGGCACCCCGGGCTTCTACGAGCTCAAGCGCACCCGAGAGCAGGGCCCGATCTTCGACTGAGACATGCGCGCGGGGCTCCCCTGTCAACGCCGGACGATGGCAGGGGAGCGCTCGGTCGGCGTGTCGCGGGTCGGCGCGCCTGCCCCGTCACCGGGAGACCGCCGGGCTCGTTGGCCTGCATGTCCGCCGCAGCGACCCGCAGGAGGGCCGCACCCCGCAGTTCGTGGAGGCAATCCCGATGGCCAAGCACCGCGCGTCCGGTGACGATCAACTGACCCGGCCGGGGGTGATCGAGACACCCGGCGCGGCCTACTGGTCGGTCGACGACTCTCGCTGGCCGGCGGTCCGCCCCGACCTTCCCGCCCACGTGGCGGACCTGCTCGCCCCGCCCATCGTGGTCGGCGTGGCCCGGGTGCCGGTGACCTCCCGGTTGACCCCGGTCGTGCCGGTGGCACCGCAGCTCGCCGATCCCGCGCCGCCGGTCGGCGCGGCGATCGAGCCCGTGCCGGCTCCCGTCGCGGCGTCGGTTCCGGTCCTTCCGTCGGCCGCCGCGCCGGCCCAGCCCGCGCCGCCCCCACCGGCCCCGGCCGCCCCGCGTCCGGTGCCGACGCCGCCGCTGAGCCCGCGGCCCGTCCCGGCGCCGCCGCCCGATCGCCCGGTGCCGGGGCCGCCGGCATCACCTCGCCGCGCCGTGAACACCGGGCCGGCCGCGGCCGGTCGACGGGGCAACGCCGGACCGGCGGCGGCGGGCCGGCACCGGCGGGGCGCAACCGACCGCGCCAGCTGACCGGCTCGGCACTTTCATCTGGTGGACCCGGCGTGGGTCCCCGTCGGGGGCGACACCGCCGCCGGTAGCGTCAGCGGGCATGACGGTCGTGCATCCGATCTCCCGGGCGTGGGTCACCACTGGTGGCACCGGCGCGCAAAACTACGACGAGTTCGCCGACGACGCGGAGATCACCGCGATCATCGAGGCGAACCCGCACAGTGCTCTCGGCATCGAGATGCCGCATCGCGCCCCACAGAGCCTGGGCACGTCGTTCCTCGACGCACTGCCGGCCGCGGCGGCCCGCCTCGCCGAGGCGAAGGCCGACGGCAGTTACACCCCCGCCGAGCAGGTGGTGGTGCTCTACCGGATCAGCGCGCCCGGCGACGAGCCGGCGTACGGGCTGTTCGCGATGGTGGACACCGACCAGATCTCCACCCGGGCCGACGAGCCGGGCCTGGTCATCCGCAACGAGGACGTCTTCATCGCCAAGGTGCGCGAGCGGGTGGCGCTGGCCGAGGCGCTGGGTCACCTGCTCTCCCCCGTACTCCTGCTCCAGACCGGCCGGGGCGACGAGCTGCACGCCGCCCTCGCGGCGGCGACCGAGTCGGCCGGCGCGCCCGCCGCGACGGACACCGACCAGTCGGGCCGCACGCACGCCATCTGGCTGCTCGGCCCCGGCCCGGAGCAGACCACGCTGACCGGCCTCGCCGGTGGCGGGGAGCTGGTCGTCGCCGACGGTAACCACCGCAGCCTGGCCGCCCAGACCGGCGGTCTGCCGCGCTTCCTGGCCGTGGTCACCACGCCCGCGTCGGTGGCCATCCAGCCCTACAACCGGCTGGTCAGCGAGCTGACCACCATGCCGGCCGAGCTGCTCGACCGGCTGCGGGCGGCGGGCGCCGAGGTCACGCCGATCGACGGCCCGGTCGAGGTCCCGGCGGCCGGCGGCACCGTGCACCTCCGCCTCGGCGACCAGGGGTACGCGGTACGCCTGCCCGCCACGGCCGCGGGCGACCTGGAAAACCTGGACCACGCGCTTGTCGAGCGGCTGCTGCTGCGCGACGCGCTCGGTCTGGACCCGGGCGACAAGCGGATCACCTACGTCGGCGGCGACTACCCGGCGAGCTGGCTCACCGGTGAGGTCGACGCCGGGCGGGCCGAGCTGGCGATCCTGATCGCCCCGGTGACCGTGGCGGACTTCGTCGCGGTGAACCTGGCCCGGGAGAAGATGCCTCGCAAGAGCACCTGGTTCACCCCGAAGGCCCGCGGCGGTCTGGTCGTCGCGGAGCTGCCCCGCTGAGCGGTCGCGCACCCGACCGTGTGACGAACCCGGCTCTCCGACGCCGCCCGCGCGACGTCGGAGAGCGCGGCCTGAGAGACTGCGCGGTATGCGCGTCTACCTGGGATCCGATCATGCCGGTTTCGAGTTGAAGGTGCACCTGGCCAACCACCTGGCCAAGCAGGGGTACGACGTGGTCGACGTCGGCCCGCACGGTTACGACCCGGACGACGACTACCCGACGTTCTGCCTGCACACCGGCGACCAGGTGGTGGCCGACGAGACGGGCCTCGGAGTGGTCATCGGCGGGTCCGGCAACGGTGAGCAGATCGCCGCGAACAAGGTCGCCGGGGTCCGCGCGGCGCTGGCCTGGAGCGTGGAGACCGCCCAGCTCGCCCGCCAGCACAACGACGCCAACGTGATCGCGATCGGTGCCCGTCAGCACACCCTGGACGACGCCACCGGCATCGTCGAGGCGTTCCTGAACACGCCGTTCTCCGGCAACGAGCGGCACGCCCGTCGGATCGCCCAGGTGGCCGACTACGAGAAGACCCGGCAGTTGCCCGAGCTGCCCTGACCGTGGGGTCAGCGCGGCGAGCGGGGCAGCTCCTCGCGGGGCACCCAGTTGCGTCGGACGACCACCACCCGGGCCTCCGCCTCGGCCAGGTCGTCGTCGGTGGGTCGGGCCGCGTCCCGGGCCCGTAGCGCGGCGCTGAGCCCCACCTGGGACGAACCGGAACCGACCAACCCGCGCAGCCCCCGCTCGCCGTCGCGCTCGTCGCCGCCGGAGTTCCGGCGGCGCGGGGACGGGTCGTCACCGTCGTGCACACCCGTGGTGCTGGCCGTCGGGCTGTCGGTGCTCCGACCGGCCGTCTCGGGGTCGGGGTGGTGGTGGCGCAGCCGTCGCCGTCGTCGGTCGGGGTCACCCATCAGCCGACCGTACCCTGCCCGGCGGGGGATTCGGCACTGTCGTGCCGGTCCGTGTCCCGGGCGGGGTCGGCGACCGGTTTGCCGGCTGGTTACCCTCGAATTCAGGCGGTGGCGATGCCGTCGGTCAGGGGGAGGACGAGATGGCAGACCAGACGCAGCCGTGGGCGGAGCGGACCGTGGAGGTGCCACCGCAGGCCGGCGTCGGGGTGCCGCCGCAGCGCGACGGGTTCCGCCGGGGCGTGGCTCCGGTGGGTCAGCCGCGCAGCCCGCGGACCGAGCCGTTCGGAGTGGTCGAGCAGGAGCCGACCGGCACCGGCTGGCCCGGTGAGCCGGCCCCACGCCGGCCGCTGAGCTGGCGGATGGCGCAGTTACGTCGCGGCGGTGAGTGGAGTGCGGCGGCCGGGCTCTTCGCGTTCGTGTGCTGGGGGATCTGGGCGCTCTCCGGCCAGGGTGACCTGAGCGGCCCGCTGCTGGTGCTGGTGCTCAGCCTGCTGGTGGCGGTCGGCCTGTTCGCCCTGTCCCGGCTGGTCGGCCGGATGGTGTGGGAGCGGCAACTCGGTCGGGTGCGGCGCAGCGCCCGGGGCGCCCACCTGGCGACCGCGGTGTTCCTCGTCGGCCTCGGCGTGGCGTGGCTGCAGCAGACCGAGTGGGTCGTCTCGGCCTGGAACTGGATCTCCTCGAACTGATCGTGGCCGCGTACGGGCGGGTCGGCTCGTCGCCGCCCGCCCGTACGCCCGGTCGCGGCCCGCCGCGACACCGGTCGTCTCCCCACCAGGCAAGGCTGCTGCTTACCCGGCCGGCCACGGTTCATCCGTGGCCGGCCGATCCGACTGTCACCCCGCTCTGGGCCGACCGGCAGCGGACGGCAACCGTGCTGCCGGCCGTCGTCGGCGAGCGGGTGCTCGTCGGGGACGGCACATCGGTGCGGCTGCTCGACGTGCGCGACGGCACCGAGGTATCCCGCTGGAGCCTGCTGGAAGCCCTGGTGGGAGGCGACGGACAGTGGCAGGCGTTCGTTGCGGCCGGCGCGGACCGGTTCCTGCTGCGCTGTGGGGCACGGACGCTGTGGCAGGTCCCGAAGAGCTGGGGCAGCCTCGCCCGCAGGGTCGCGTCGTGCGTGCAGGTCACCCGGTAGGTGTCGCCGGGCTTGACGGTGACCGGCTCCGCGTCGTCGAGGGCTCGCCGACGCGGGCAGCGAGTCGATCCAGTCGGTCAGCCACCCCGACCAGTATGTCCGGGTCGTCGGCGGGACGGTCCGCGTCGACCCGTTCGAACCCGGTTCCGGGTACGCCGGGCAGGCCAGTTTCCACCGGGTCCCCCGGGGACGGGGGGTATCGCTGCGACTGGCCGGCGACGCGGGCGCCTACCTGCGCCACGACCGGGGGCGGCTGACCGCCGGTCCCACCGCCGGCGCCCGCCCATCCTTCTTCTCAGCTGACCTCAAGGGTGCGTCACCGGCCACCCGGTGTCGACGAGTTCGCGCAGTTCCCGCAGGGCCGACGGCCAGGCATAGCCACGGACGAAGTCGTCCACCCGGAAGGAGGCGGCCTGGCCGTCGTCTCGCAGTTGACGGCGGATGGCGGCGACGAAGGAGCCGGTGTCCTGCCCGGTGATCGCGACGACGCCGGGTGGAAGGTCGACCAGACCGCTGGCGCCCACCGCCGTCGACACGACGCGTAGGCCACCGGCGACGTACTCGAGGATCTTGATCCTCGATCCGCCCCCTTCCAGCAGCGGCACGATGCCCACGGTCGCCTCCCGCATCAGCGTTCGTACCGTCTCCGGGTTCGGCACGAGGGAGACATTCGATGCGTTGCGGCAGAGTTCCGCGACGCCGGCCGAGGGATTCCGCCCGGCGACGACGAGTTCGATGCCCGGGACGTCGGAGACGAGCCGGCGCCAGGCCGGGCTGAGCAGCAACCAGCGCAGACCGTCGACGTTCGGTTTCCAGTCGAGGGCGGCGAGGAAGAGCAGCCGGTCCGGCCTCGAGATGGGCGCGACGGTGATCTGCTCTGGCCAGATGCCGTTGGTGCAGACGACGATCCGACGCGGGCCGTGGGGGGCCAGCAGTCGGCGATCGGCCTCCGTCGTCACCACAACGGGAAGATCGCGGGCGACGATTCGCTCCATCCGCCGCAGCAGCGCCACCTCGGCGCGCCACAGCGGGCGCTGCGCGTGGGGGACCTTTCGGGCCCGCTGCCGAACCAGGTCGGACTCGACGTTGTGCATGCTGACCAGGATCGGGCCGACCGTCTCCGGTAGGTGACGGGCCAGGCGCGCGATGTTGGTGTGGTCGATGACGCAGGCCCGGAAGCGATCGAACCGCCGCAGCGCGATCCGGAGGTTGCCGAGCAGGGCGGAACCGCTTTGCAGTACACCGCCGACGGTCTGGTATTTCGGGAGTGTCAGCAGATCCCGCAGCGCGTCGGCGACAGCCCGGCGTGGTCGGTGGACGGTGATCGTCTCGTACCCGGCGCCGTCGGGAAGAACATGGACGGCATCCGGGCACACCACGACGGTCGCGCCGCCTGCCGCGAGCACCCGGGCGATCGCGTCGGTTCGCAGCGTCGCACCGGAGTCGGGTGGTATGTGGAACTCCTTGGTGATCAGCAGAACTGGTGCCGCTGGCGACGTCAGGTCCGGAGGAGACATCGGCGCTCCAGGTCGGAAGGGACGGTCGGCGTCAGTGGGCGGTGGTACCGCCGAGTCGGGCTGGAGGTATCGGGTCGGTCTCACGGAACCGGTCGGTCTCGCCGACCTGGTCGGACTCAGCGCCGGTGAAGGGTCCGACGGCGGCGTGGGCGGCGCGGCGGCGCACCGCGAGGTGGGCCGCGAGCAGCCAACCCCCGCCCACGACGATCTCGCTCAGGGTGCAGATCAACCGGCTGGCCAGCGCCACCACCCCCGCGACCGGGAGCGGCAGCACCGTGGCGAGCGCGAGCACGAGGACCGCCTCGCGCACCCCGACCCCGTCCGGGACGATTACCACGAGGACACCGCTCACGGTGGCGAGGCTGAACGCCGCGACGCAGATCAGGTACGACCGGCCGGGCGGCGCGCCGGCCGCGACCGCCAGCAACCAGACGTGGTGCCCGGAGACCATCCAGGAGACGGTCTGCGCCCCGATCGCCCGACGCATCCCCCGGTCGGTGACCCGCATCGACGACGGACGGCGGAGCAGGCGTGCGACTGTACCCGCGGCCTGGTTGATCAGGCCGGGGAAGAGCAGGAAGGCGAGGACCGGCACCGCCGCCAGCACCAGCCACCAGGCCCGACCACCCAGGACGGCCGGTCCGGCCGCGGCACCGACGGTCAGTCCGCTGAGGTTGACGATGATCGTGCTGAACAGGAAGACCGCTGCCATCCGCACCGGCGGCACCCGTTCCATCCGACCCATCTGGATGATCGCCGGTAGCGCCCACAGCTTGCCCGGGATGAACTTGCTCAGGAAGGCCACGAAGAAGATCCGCGCCGACGCCCAGCCGCCGACCGGGCCCCCGATGTCCACCAGCAGCGCCCGCCAGGACAGCAGGCCGAGCACCAGTCCCACCGAGATCACCAGGAAGGAGGCGGCGAGCAGTAGGGCGAACCAGCCGGCGCTGTGCCCCTGCGCCAGGGTGCCGACCAGGGACCAGTCCTGATCGCGAAGGGCCACCACCGCGCCGACCAGCATCGCGACCACGAGCGCGGTGACGAGCACCCGGCCGAGCACGCGCCGCCAGGAGCCCGGCCGTCTGGCAGGCCGGGCCGCTTCGACAGGTGGGGGCACTCGCGCGTACGACGGGGTCACAGGTCGAGGTTAGGCGGGAAGGCTTGGCACCACCTTGGCCCGACGGGCGAGCGCGGCAAGGATCGGACATGCGGGCGGCGGGCGATCACACCGGTGCGGCTCGGAGCCTGCTCCGGCGGGAAGCCGCCGCGGCGCAAACACGGGACCGAATACCGCTTCTGCAAACAAAGTTAAGCGATAGGGAAAACGCCGGCGCACCGTGGACGCCGGACACGTCCGGAAGTAGGACGATGAGAGTCCCTAAGGAATGGTACATGACAATAGATTCCGCAGCGCACCCACCGAGCGGAGCAACGAAGCGGCGAGTGTGGGTGGCCACACCTGCACAGATAGCGCCCGGCATTCGACTTGTCGTCGGGACGGGTGCAAAACTGGTGATCATGGAAAAGAGTAAAATTTCGATGATCCCGATTCTGCCGACAAGGGAGGGATTGAGCACCCCCGCGGCGCCGACGCGGGCGGCATCCTCGATAAGGTGGAACAGGAAAGCGCTCAACGAAATAGGTGGGCTGTTCACCGGGGTGGAGACCGCACCAAACCGCCGTACCTCGCGACCGGAGGAAACCGACCTCGACGTACGGGTCTCGGCAGCGGACGCTTTCAGCCCAGCGCCAGGCCTGGACCACCGCGGTCCCGCTGGTCACACCAGACACCGACGCCGGTCGCCGCGGCGCAGCGAACAAGTCTTCCTGTTCAAGGCCCGTGACGCGGTGGCGGTCCGGCCCGGACCGCCACCGCGTCACGCTGCCCGGTGATCGGGACCGATGCTCGGCCGACGCCACTGGATCCGCCCGACCAGCGCCAACTGAATCGAACGGCGGCGACGGCGGGAGAGAAATGCCAGCTACCTTCCGCGCCAATTCATCGTAGTCGATGACCCTTCACCTCAGGTCACCAGCATCCCGCCCAAAGAGCCCATGGAATGGCTTGAACGCGGGATACACGCTAAATGCCGCGCATTTAGGTCGAGTCCGGATTTTTCGGGGCACGCCGGAGTCTTGGACGCGCATAACGGCAAGATAAATTGCCAGGATCGCGGCCTGACCAGCGCATCACGCGCGGGGTCGGAGTTTGCGCGATTAGGCCCTGGAACCCTTTGCCAACATCCCAGCGCGACGTATTCAATCGATGAACATCTTGATGTATGTTCGATGAGGGTCACCGCTGAAACTGTGCGTGGCCGGGCCGTCAGCATGCCTGGTAAATCGGTGAGGATGGCTAGCCCATGGCAGATCACGTGCTGGTGCGGATCCTGGGGCCTGTCGAACTGGCGGTCAACGGACGGTCGCTGGACGTCGGCCCCCGGCAGCGCCAAGCGGTGCTGGCGGCACTGGCCGTCGATGCCGGCACCCCGGTCTCGATCGACGCCCTCGCCGAACGGGTGTGGGGTGACGACGCGCCGGATGCCCCCCGCAGCGCCATCTACGCCCACATCGCCCGGCTGAGACGGGTGCTTGGCGTCTCGGCCGACGTCCGCACCGTACAACTCGGTCTGAGCCGGCACGGCGCCGGCTACCGGCTGGATGTGGACCGTCGGGTGGTCGACCTGCACCGGTTTCGCTGGCTGATCGAGACGAGCCGGCACGCCGAGGACTCCGCCGACCGGATCCTGATGCTGCGGGAGGCGCTCGACCTATGGCGGGGTGAACCCCTGCCCGTGCTGGGCGGCGAGTGGGCCGCCCGGACGCGGGCCGGAATCCAGTCCCAGTACATCGGCGCCTCGGCCGCCTGGGCCGCCGAGGAACTCCGGCTGGCCAACCCCGAGCCGGTCGTCGACCGGCTGACCCAGCTGGCCGGTAGCCATCCCCTCGCGGAACCCCTGGTCGCGCTGCTGATGCGGGCACTGTGCGCGGTCGGACGCACGGCAGAGGCGCTGCGGTGCTACGCCGACACCCGGGAACAGCTCGCGGACCGGTTGGGCGCCGAGCCCGGCCCCGAACTGCGCGAGCTGCACGTGGCGATCCTGCGGGGCGAACTCGGCGAGGCGCCGGGCGGGCTCGCCCCGGCGCGCGAACCCTCGCTCGGCCCGGAACCCCGGCAACTACCGGCGGACCTGTCGCGGTTCACCGGGCGGGTCCGCGAGCTGGTCCGGGTCAGCGAGTGGTTCGCCGCCGACCGGCCCGACGGCGCCGCGACCGTCCTGGCGATCCACGGACCCGCCGGGGTGGGAAAGTCCGCCCTCGCGATCCACGCGGCACACCGGCTGAGCAGACGGTACCCCGACGGCCAGCTCTATCTCGACCTGCGCGGCTCAAGTCTGGACCTGCCACCGCTGGAGCCCGCGGAGGGATTGGCCCGGCTGCTACGCGCCCTGGGCGTACCCGCATCGAGCGTACCGGCGCAGGCCGACGAGGCCGCGGTGATGTTCCGGTCGGTCGTGGCTGCCAAGCGGCTACTCCTGGTGCTCGACAACGCCGTCGAGGCCACCCAGGTGCGCCCCCTCCTGCCGGGGGTCGCCGACTGCGCGACGCTGGTGACTAGCCGCCGGGCGCTGGTCGGCCTGGGCGACATCGGGCAGGTCCACCTGGGCCCGCTCTCCGTCGCGGAGGGGGTACGCCTACTCGGCCGGTGGATCAACGACGACCGGCTTTCGGCGGAGCCGGAAGCCGCGGCGGCGATCGCGCGGCGGTGCGAAGGGCTGCCCGTGGCCCTCTCGGCGGCCGGCGCCAGGCTCTCGGCCCGGCCAGCCTGGCCGCTGGCCGAGCTCGCCGGCCGCCTCAGGGACCCTGATCGCCGGCTCGACAATCTGGAGTTCGACGGCGTAGGCGTCCGGGCGAGTCTCGCGGCATGCTGGCAGCAGCTGACACTTAGCGCCGATCCGACCGAGCGGGCCGCGGCGGACGCCTTCACCCTGCTGGCCGCCGCGGGAGTGGCGGAGTTCGACAACGCCTCCGCGGGAGTGGCGGAGTTCGACAACGCCTCCGCGGCACGCCTGTTGCAGCGGCCCGTCGCAGTCGCCGAACGGCTGCTGGAACGGCTGGTCGACGCGCGGTTGCTGGAGTCCGCCCTCCCCGGCCGCTACCGGATGGGCGGCCTGCTCGGTCTGTACGCCCGGGAGCGGCTCGTCGGCCGGCACGGGTGCGGCGTCGAGGAGGGACAGACCGGCGCCAGGCTTCCGGCAGGGGACCCGCTGGCCGCGGCCGATACCGTCGGCGTATGGGCTGGTCGCGGTGGCGCGCTCTGGGATATCTGACCCTGACCCTGGACGACGTCGTTCCCCGGTTGTGGGGGCGCGGGATGAGCTTCGTTCCGCTCTGACGACCGGCCAGTGCGGTCGTTCCCGGATCAGCCCCGCCAGCGGTCCGGCCGTCGCACCGGAAAACCGATGCCAAGCTTCCGGCAAGCGACCCGGCCGCCGCGGCCGATATCGTCGGCACTCATCCGCCGGTCCTGGCCGCACGCCGGGCGGTCCTGGCCGCACGCCGGGCGGTCCCGGTCGCGCCGGGCGGTCCCGGTCGCGCTGACGCGAGGGAGACAGCATGGCGTCATTGGACGCTGTGGCCGTGATCGTGCCGAACTACAACAAGGCCAAGACACTGCGCGCCTGCCTGGACGCGATCTACGCCCAGACCCGGACGCCGATGGAGGTGATCGTGGTCGACGACGCGAGCACCGACGGATCCCGCGACATCGCCCGGGGCTTTCCCTGCACCCTGGTGGAGCAGCGGATCAACCGGGGGGTGTCGGCCACCCGCAACGCCGGGGTCGCCGCGAGCACGGCGCCGCTGTTGTTCTTCGTCGACTCCGACATCGCCCTCGCACCGGAGGCGATCGAGAACGCGACCCGCGTCCTGCGTTCCCGACCCGACCACGCGATGGTGCAGGGGATCTGGGCTGCCGAGCCACTCTTCGACGACGGACCGGTGGAGGTGTACCGACTCCTGCACGAGCACTTCTGGCGCCGCCGGACGGTGGGCCGGGCCACCGCGACGATGTTCTCGCTGAGCCTGATCCCACGGGCGGTGTTCGTAGCGGCCGGCGGGCTGGACGAGGAGCTGCGCAGCGGCGAGGACGTCGAGTTCGGTACCCGGCTACCAGCCCGGTACCGCACAGTGGTGACCGACACGGTGGTCGGCCGGCACGACGACGTCGATCGGCTGCTGCCCTTCCTCTGGGAGCAGCTCAGCCGCGCCGCGAACCCGGACGTGCTGCTCAAGACCTGGTCGCGTCGGAACAGCGGGGCGGCGGGTACCCGGATGCACATGATGTCCCCAGCCGGCCTGCTCCTGGCGGCTCTGTGCTGCCTCACTGTCGCCGGCGGCCTGCTCCGGCCCTGGCTGCTGCTCCTGCTGCCACCGCTGTTGCTGGGTTTCCTCGTCGTCAGCCGAGAGTTCCTGGGATTCGTCCGGCGCCGCAAGAGTGCACGCTTCACCGTGTTCGCGGCCGGGATGCATCTGCTGTTCTACACCGCCGCCGGACTCGGCGCCGCGGTCGGGCTGTCGACCGCCGCGATGGCGCTGCTCCGACGCGCCGCCGGTCGCTCCCGCAACCGGCGGAGGCCCCTGTCCACCTGATCCCCTGACCACTGATCCCCTGTCGAATCCGATCCCGTCGAGGTGATGCGCTGATGGATGACCGAGAGGTGCTGATGGAGCAACGGCCGGCACCGCGACCGACGCCGGTCCGGACGGGCTGGGCGGCGCGGTTGCGCCGGCGGCCCGGTGTGCGGTGGTGCTGGGGCACCCGTCTGGTCGTGACCGCGTCGCTGGGTTGGCTGCTCTTCGTGCTCGTGCACCGTCCGCTGAGCGGTCGCCTGGTGCTGTGGGCGCCAGTGGACCTCATCCCGCCGTTGCTCTTCGCGGTGATCCCGCTGGTGCTGCTGGCCGTGGCGCCATTCGCGCGACCGGTGCGGTGGCGCATCATGGCGGTGCTCGTGGTGGCCGCTCTACTCGGGTACGGAAACAGCGGTGTCAATCTCGCCACCCTCTGGCACACCCCGCCGCCGGCGCCGCAGGGAGCGATCACCGTGGTCGCCTGGAACACCGAGTTCTGGGACCAGGACTGGGCTTCCGGCGGCGGCGTCGACCCCGATCCGCACTACCGGTACCTTCGCGACCTGGACGCCGACGTCTACCTCCTGCAAGAGTATCTTCACCTCGACGCATCGGCCACGGACAAGGACGACGAGGCGGTCCGGATCGACGCGACGGCCCGGTTGCGGGCGGAGTTCCCCGATCATCAGATCGCGGTGGCCGGCGAACAGATCACTCTGTCGCGGCTTCCCATCGTCGCCCAGACCGGCCTGGACATCCGCCCCTGGTTGCCGGAGAGCCGGAAGGACATCCCATCCGGGCTGGACGACTTCCAGGATTCATACACCACCGAGACGCTCCGGACCGATCTCCTCCTCGGGGGGCAGACGGTCTCCTTCTACAACACCCACATCCATCAGCCGCCGCACTCGTTCGCGATCCACCGGCGGGCCGGACGACAGGCCAATCGCGAGAACGACTACCGGCGGCAGGCCAGCTACCGCGCGCTACGCGCCGATATCGACGACAACCCGAATTCGGTGGTGGTGGGAGCCGACCTCAACACCTCGCCCGCCATGGGAATCAGCCGGTTGCTGCCGGACGGACTGGTCGACCACACCGGGACGCTACCGGACCTCTACCCGGCCAGTTGGGCGGCGGGCGAGACGCCGCTGTGGCGGGTCGACTGGCTGCTCACCAGCCCCGACGTCTCGGTGCACGCCTACCAGTTGCGCGACCCGGCCGGCCTCTCCGACCACCGGGCACAGTGGTCGGTCCTGTCGGTCGAATAGGTGCCACCGCCGCCAAGGAACCACCAAGCGGCGGACGCCGCCCAGCCCTTAGCGTCGAATGCCATGAGCCTTCAGCAGCCATTGGTGTCGGTCATCATCCCGAACCACAACCGTGAGCGGGCACTCGCCCTGTGCGTCGACTCGGTCCGGTCGCAGACGTATCCGCGGATCGAGATAATCGTCGTGGACGACCACAGTACGGACGGCTCGCTGCGGGTGGCGGGCGAACTGGGTGTGACCGTGCTGCGCACCGCGGCCAACGGCGGTCCCTCGATCGCCCGCAACCTGGGTGCAGCCCGGGCGCGCGGTGAGATCCTGTTCTTCCTCGATTCCGATGTGGCACTGGAACCGGACGGCATCGCCTCGGCGGTGGCCGAACTGCTGACCGATCCCCGGCTCGGCGCGATCTGCGGACAACTGCAGCCGGAGCCGCTGTTGCGACAGCGGCGCCTACAGGAGTACCGGGCGCTGCAACTGCACTGCTGGTTCTACACCTCCACCGGGCGGACGGTCGGGTTCGGCCTCCACACGGCGCTCTTCGGCATCCGACGGACCGTGTTCGAGGAGGCCGGACCGCTCAACCCGCGGTTGCGCCACAACGAGGGGCCGGAGTACGGCTACCGTCTCGGCCGGCGCAGCTATGAGGTACGCACCTCGCGGACGATCCGGGGTCGCAAAGACAGCGACGCGACGCTGCAAGTGATGCTGCCGAAGGTGTTCCGCCGGTCCCAGGCGCACGCGATGGAGCGCGATCCCGGCGTCCCCTTCGCTGGCCTGCCCGCGCGGGTGGTGGCCAGCGGGCTCTGCCTCGCCGCCGTGGCGACGCTGCCATTGCCCCTGCTGGTCGGCGGTGCCGGGCTGCTCGTACCCCCGGCGCTGCTCGGCATGGCGCTGCTACTGGACGCCGACACACTGCGCTTCGTCGTTGCCCGTCGCGGAACGCGTTTCGGGCTCTACTTCGCGGGCGTGCACGTGCTGCTCCTCGTCACCTCGGCCACCGGCGGCGCGATCGGGGTCCTGCGACGGATGGTCGCCCGACCATCGGGACGGGCCTCCGGTCCGCGCCGTGACGCCGCGGCGCCGCCCGGACCGCGCACGGCGTAGTCAGCCGCGGCGGTCCCGCATCGAATCGTCCGGTGGGTCATGCCCAGCCTTCGTCGAAGGCGGGCGATCTGCGAGCAAGAAAAGGGCAAGGTGCCGAACGGCTCGCCGCGCATAGTCTGCAGCGAGTTCCGCTCCGCCGGCACCACAACGGAGGGAGTAATCGTGGCGAAGCTCATCGGCATCGACGAATGCGATCAGCTGACGACCAAGGAGGTGCACGACCTCTACCGCCGTCATGTCAGCCGTACCCAGGTGTCCCTGATGACATCGTTCGGATTCGGCCGGGACCTGGTCGACAGCGCCGAGGGCGCCTGGGTCAACATGCGCGACGGCACCCGGGTGCTGGACCTCTCCGGCGGCGTCGGGGTGCTGAACCACGGCCACAACCACCCCCGGATCCTGGCGGCACGCGAGCGGTTCGCGCGGGACAAGCGGATGGAGGTACACAAGGCGTTCTTCTCGCCGTACCTGGCTGCGCTCAGCCACAACGTCGCGCAACTGCTGCCGGCCGACCTGTCCATCTCGTACTTCCCGAACTCCGGCGCCGAGGCCAACGAGGGCGCGGTGAAGATGGCCTACAAATACCACGGCGGAAAGCGGAACACGATTCTTCGGGCAGACATCAGCTTCCACGGCAAGACGCTGGGAGCGGGCAGTCTGACCGGTTCATCGGAGAACAACTTCCGATTTCCCGGACTGCCGGGAATCGTGGTGTATCCCTTTGGCGACCTCGACGCGTTGCGCCGGGCGGTGGCCGAGGCCCGCCGACCGGACGGCGGCTGTGACGTCTACGCCATCCTGGTCGAGCCGTTCAGCGCCTCCACCATGCGTCGGTGGTCCGAGCCCGCGCTCCGGCAGCTGCGTGAGCTCTGCACCGCCGAGGAGATCATCCTGATCTTCGACGAGATATACACGGGCTGGGGAAAGACCGGCAACCTGTTCTACTTCATGCGCCACGACGGCCTGGTCCCCGACATCCTCACCTACTCGAAGTCACTCGGTGGCGGAAAGGCGTCGATCTCCGGGTACACCGCGCGGGAGCCCGTCTTCCGCAGGGCGTACGAGCGGTTGACCGACGTGATCCTGCACAGCACCACCTACTACGGGTTCGGCGAGGAGACGGCGACCGCGATCGAGGCGGTCAACGTCGTGGTCGAGGAGGACTTCCCCGCCCGGGCGAGGGAGATCGAGCGGATCCTGACCTCGGGGTTGGAACGCGTCCAGAAGGCGTTCCCCGACACGATCATCCGGGTGGCCGGGGTCGGCTCACTGCACGGGGTGTTCCTCGGCGGCGGGCCGAAGCTGCTCGACCTGGCCGCCAAGTTGGTGCCCGGCTTCGCCGGCGACCCGCAGTTCCGGACCAAGCTGATCACACTGTCGGTGATCGCCCACCTGTACCGGCACCACCGGATCATGACCTACTACAGCCCGAACGGCGAGAACCCGCTGATGGTCGCCCCGACGCTGGTCATCGAAGAGGCCGATCTGGAGCACTTCCTGGACGCGCTGGAGGCGACCCTCGCGGTCGGTCTGCGGCGGCTGCTGACCGCGTTCGTACGGGAGAAGGCGGTGTCGTCGTGGTGATGCGCGTCGTGGTGACAGGCAGCGGCGGGATGCTGGGCAGCGGCCTGGTGCGACGGCTGCGCGCCGACGGTCACCAGGTGCACGGCGTCGACATGCGACCCGTCGACGACCCCGACCACACCGTCGCCGACATCCGCGACCGGGCCGCGCTGAAGGCGGCCCTCACCGGTGCCGACGCGGTGGTGCACACGGCGGCCGCGCTGCCCAGCTATCCGGAGGACGAGATCCGCTCGGTGATCGTCGAGGGAACCCGCACCGTGCTGACCGCCGCCCGGGACAGTGGCGTGCGCCGGGTGGTGCACATCTCCTCCACCGCGGTGTACGGCCTGCCGACCGTCGTGCCGACCACCGAGGAGTACCCCCGGGAGCCCACGGACGCCTACGGCCGGGCAAAGGCGTCCGCCGAGGAGATCTGCGAGAGCTTCCGCGCCGACGGGCTCTGCGTACCGATCCTGCGACCGAAGACCTTTGTCGGCGCCGGCCGGATGGGCCTGTTCGCGATGCTGTTCGAGTGGGCCGAGGAGGGCCGACACTTCCCGGTACTCGGCCGCGGCGACGTACGGATCCAGATGTGTGCGATGGAGGACCTGCTGGACTGCGTCGTGGTGGTCCTGACCACCGACGCCGAGACCGCCAACGACACCTTCAACGTCGCGGCCAACCGCTTCGGCACCCTGCGGGAGGACTTCCAGGCGGTGCTCGACGCCGCCGGGCACCGCCGCCGGGTGCGCTCCATCCCGGCGCAGCCGGCGCTGTACGCCCTGGAGTTGCTCCGCCGGGCCCGGCTCTCCCCGGTGTACGGACGGTTGCTGCACAAGTTGCTCGGCGATTCGTACGTCAGCACAGAGAAGGCCCGCCAGCGGCTCGGCTTCGAGCCCCGGTTGTCCAACCAGGAGGCGCTGCTGCGGGCCTTCGACTGGTGGCGGCAGCGACCGGACGACGGCGACCGGCAGGCGGGCCGCACCAGTAGGGAGCCCTGGAGCCAGGGCGTACTGCGGGCCGCAAAGGTCTTCTTCTAGCCCGGGGGTTGCTGTGCACACCACGTGGTCAACCGAGGCAACCCCCACCCCTGCGGCGGGAGAGCCCGCCGCCAATCGCCGCCGCGGCGGGCTTCCCAGAGACATCCTGACCCTCCTCCGGCCGGGCCAGTGGGCCAAGAACCTGCTGGTCGTCCCCGTGGCGCTGCTGGATCTCGACGTGTGGAGCCTGGGTGCCATCCTGCGGGTGGGGTGGGCGATCGTCGCCCTGACCATCGCGTCGACGCTCGTGTACACCCTCAACGACATCGCCGATCGACACCGCGACGGTGGCCACCCGACCAAACGGCACCGCCCGATCGCCTCCGGCCGCATCTCGATACGCGTCGGTCTGCTGCTGGCGGCCGTTCAGGGCGTACTCCTCGTCGTACTGTGCGGGCTGCAGCCGTGGCCGCGGATCTGGCCGGTCGCGGCCTACCTGGCGCTGGCCATCGCGTATTCCTTCGCGCTCAAACACGTGCCGCTGGTGGACATCTTCGTGGTGGCGACCGGCTTCGGGCTGCGGCTGATGCAGGGCTACCTGGTGCTCGGCGTCGACCCGTCCGGCTGGTTGCTGATCAGCGTTTTCAGCCTCTGCCTGCTACTGACCGTCAGCAAGCGCCGGCAGGAGCTGACCACGGTCGGTGGCGCGCACCGTCCGGCGCTGCGCGGCTACACCGTGCCGCTGATCGACCAGCTGATGGTGCTCAGCGCTGTCATGTCGGTCGGATCCTACCTGCTCTACCTGCGCACCGAGGCGCCGCTGGGCGCCAACGGACTCGTCGCCGCGGTGCTGTCGGCGCCGCTGGCACTGTTCGCCCTGTTCCGCTACCTGCAGCTGGTGCTCGTCGCCGACGGCGGAGCGGACCCGGTCCGGCTGCTGCTCCGAGACCCGGCGCTGGTCGTCAACTCGCTGCTCTGGTTGGCCGTGTCGGGCGGCTTCCTGCTGGCTTCCCGTACCCCATAGGAGAGAACCCCATGACGACGACAAAGTACGACCTGACCGTCGCCCTGACTTACTACGACCCGTACGTGAGCGGGCTGACCCACACCGCGCGTTGTGTCGCCGAGGGCATGGTGGAGCGGGGCTGGCGGGTAGCGGTCGTCGCGGCGCAGCACCACCCGGGCCTGCCCCGACGCGAGACCATCGCGGGCGTGGACGTCTACCGGTGTCCGAAGCTGGTCCGGATCAACCGGGCGTTCGTCGCGCCCAGCTACCCGGTCGTCGCCTCCCGACTGGCCCGTGCCTCGTCGGTGCTGCATCTCAACCTGCCGATGGCGGAGGCGGCGCTGGTCGCGGCGGGGTGCGGTGACACCCCCATCGTCAGCCACGTGCACATCGACCTCTACCTGCCTCCGTCGACGTTCAGTCGGGCCCTGATGCGCGCCTCGGACATCACCTCCCGGGCTGCGATCAGGCGCTCGGCGGCCACGGTGGCCTACAGCGACGACCAGGCGATGGGGTCGAAGTTCTGGCCGCTGATGCGGGACCGCTTCACCCCGATCGCCGCGCCCTGCCTGGACCGGCGGGGCGGGGCACCGCGCTACCGGGAGACCACCGGGCTCCACGTCGGGTTCCTCGGCCGAATCGTGCAGGACAAGGGGATCGTCTACCTGGTCAAAGCGTTCCAGCGGATCGCCGACCCGGACGCCCGGCTGCTCATCGCCGGCAACTACGCCACGGTCGCCGGTGGCAGCAACCTCGCCGACGTCAAGGCCGCGATCGCCGGCGACACCCGGATCCGCGTCCTCGGCGAGCTCCGCGGTTCCGAGATCGACGACTTCTACGCCTCGATCGATGTCTTCACCCTGCCGTCGGTGGCGGAGACCTTCGGCATCGTCCAGGCCGAGGCGATGATGTGCGGGATACCGTCGGTGACCACCGACATCCCCGGCGGCCGGTACCCGGTCGCGGCCACCGGGTTCGGCGAGGTCGTCCCCCCGCGCGACCCGGTGGCGCTGGAGGGCGCCATTCGCCGGATGGGGACCGTTTCACCCGACTGGCGTGAGCTCAAGGCGAAGGAGTCGCGGGAGCGGTTCTCGGTCGGCGCCTGTCTGGACGCCTACCAGAAGCTGTTCGAGTCGCTGCGGAAGCATCCGCGGTGAACCCACTCGTCTCGGTCATCGTCCCCAGCTACAACAGCATCGCCACGCTGGAGCTCTGCCTGCGCTCGGTGGCCACGCAGACCTATCAGCCGATCGAGCTGATCGTCGTCGACGACGCCAGCACCGACGGCTCGGCGCAGGTGGCCCGGGCGATGGGCGCCACGGTGGTGGGCACCGGGTCGAACAGCGGCCAGTCCGTGGCCCGCAACCTCGGTGCCGAGCACGCCACCGGAGAAATCCTCTTCTTCCTCGACTCGGACGTGGCGCTCGATCCCACCGGGGTCGAGATCGCGGTCTCCGTGCTGCGGGACCAGCCCGGTGTGGGCGCGATCTGTGGCGTCTACGACGCCGAGCCGCTGCTACCGGGCACCCTGGCCACCCGGTACCGGACGGCGCAGCAGTACGTGTGGTTCAACGAGGTGGAGGGGACGATACCCGGCCTGCACACGGCCCTGTTCGCCATCCGGGCGGAGGTGTTCGCCGAGACCGGGCCGTTCGACCCACGGCTGCGGCACACCGAGGACCAGGACTACGGCTACCGGCTCGGCCGCCGCTACGACGTGCGGGTCACCACCGCAATCCGCGGCCGGCACGACCACGACGCGACGCTGCGGACGATCCTGCGAAAGGTGTTCCACCGCACCCGGATGGGAATGCCCCTGTGGTTGCGGCACCGCACCCTGCCCGGCGGCGCCGCGACCGGATCGCGGGCGCTGGCGAGCGTGGCGGTGGCCGGCGCGGCGGCGGCGCTTCCCCTGCCGCTGCTGGTCGGCCCGGTCGGCGCGGTGGCGACACCGGCGCTGGTCGCCACCGCGATCGGGCTGGACGCCGCCACCTACCGCCACGTCTTCGCCACCGGTGGCGTCGGCTTCGGCGTCTACTTCACCGCCGTGCAGTTGCTCGTCACCCTCACCGCCGCCGTGGCGGCGGGGGTCGGCGTGGCGCAGTACGCCCTCACCCGCCGGCCCGGCCCGCCCCAGAGCCACCCCACCAGCCACGCGAACGCGTGAGATCCATCCCCGGAGGAGCCATGAGTCACTCGAATCCGCTGGTCTCGGTCATCGTTCCGCACCACAACCGGCGCGACGCCCTGGCGCTCTGCCTGCGGGCCCTCGCCGCGCAGACGTACGCGCCGATCGAGATCATCGTGGTGGATGACTGCAGCACCGACGACTCGGTCGCCGTCGCCGAGTCGTCCGGGGCGACGGTGCTGCGGACCCGGACCAACAGCGGCCAGTCCGCGGCCCGCAACCTCGGCGCCGGGCACGCGGGCGGCGAGATACTGTTCTTCCTCGACTCCGACATCGCCCTCGACCCAGACAGCATCGGCAACGCGGTGGCCATGTTGCGCGACGACCCGAACCTCGGCGCGGTCTGCGGAATCCTGCACCCGAGGTCGCTGATCGCCGACAGCCTCGCCGCGCGGTACCGCGCGTTGCAGATGTACCACTGGTGGATGCCGACGGGCGGGCCGACCCGGGAACTGCACGCAGCGCTGCTGGCGGTGCCGGCCCGGGTCTTCGCCGAGATCGGCGGCTTCAACCCGTACCTGCGCGACACCGAGGCGGCCGACTACCGGGCCCGGCTCGTCCAGCGTTACGACGTAGCCCTCACCGACCGGATCCGCGGTTGCCACGATCACGACCCCACCCTGCGGATGGTGTTGCACAAGGTGTTCCGGCGCGCGGTGGCGAGCGCGCTGGAGTGGCGCCGGGGCGAGCTGCCCGGAGACTCCCGGTCCCGCGCGGTCGCCGGCGTCCTGGTCGTGCTCGCCACGCTGGCCCTGCCGCTACCGTTGCTGGTCGGCGCGGCCGGCGCCGCCGTGACACCGCTGCTGCTCGCCGCCGCCATCGGCCTGGACGGCACCACGTACCGGCAGGTGTTCGCGAGCGAGGGCCTGCTGTTCGGCGGGTACTTCTTCGCCGTGCATCTGCTCGTCACCCTCGTCGGGACGGTCGGGATGGGGGTCGGCGTCCTGCAGCGGATCCTGCTCCGCCGCACGACCAGCGCGGTCCGGCACTCGGTTCCGGTCCGCTGAACCGGCCGCTCCCCTCGGTCGACAACGGCTGGGCATCTGCGCTGACAGCGTCGGTGAACCGGCTCGGAGGTGGTGGGTTGGTGTGACGCGCCTCGGGTCCCCGTGGCGGGGCCGGCGCGGGCTAGGGTGGGTGATCTTCGAAGTCCTGTGGCGTCGCGCACTGCACCAGCGGGTCGACCCGACCGCGATGGCGAGCACACCCGACGGCGTCCTGGTGCACGAGCGCTCGACCCGTCTGCTCTGGGTCGACCGGCAGCGGACGGCAACCGTGCTGCCGGCCGTCATCGGCGAGCGGGTACATCGTCGGGGGCGGCACATCGGTACGGCTGCTCGACCTGCGTGACGGCAACGAAACACGTCGCTGGAGCCGGCCCGAGCCCCTCGCGGCCGGCGACGGACAGTGGCCGGCGTTCGTGGCGGCCGGTGCGGATCGGTTCGGGCGCGCGAGCGCCGGGGTGGTGCCGTCGCGCTGGACCTGACCACCGGTGCGTTCCGCTGGCGGGTCAGCGCCGGGCCGGACGCGGTGGACCACGTCGTCCCGGCCCAGCGGGCACGTGCTGGCCACCGGGCGACCCGGTCTGCTACTGCTCGTCGACGACACCGGTCGGCCCCGCGAGCGCCGCCTGGTCGACCAGCAGATCAGCGGGCTGCGCGTGTCGACGCCGGGTGTCCTGCTGGTGGCCGGCAAGGGCTCGCTTCTCGCGGTGGACGCCGCCATGCCGTCGGCGTGAGGGGTTTGTCGCCTCCGGACGCCCTGCGGCGTTGATCCCCGGGAACGTACGCGAGTTTCGGAGCAACCCTCCGGGTCGGACCCCGCGTGACTATCTCGAAACGGGGAACGGAGGCCTGAATGAGCGATCGCGACGAAGCGTTCGCCGAGTACTTCGCGGCACGGTCCGCTGCCATGCGCGCCACCGCGTACCTGCTGTGCGGTGACTGGCATCGGGCGGAAGACCTGGTACAGACCACTTTCGTCAAGCTCTACCGGGTCTGGCACCGGATCTCGCGGCACGAGGTGCTCGACAGCTACGTCCGCCAGATCCTGATCCGCACCTTCCTCGACGAGCGGCGTCGCGGCTGGTGGCGGCGCGAACGGGTGGGGGGCGAGGACGCCGAGCAGACGGCCGTCCCCGACTCGCCGGAGAGCAGGCTGGTGCTGCTCCAGGCCCTGGCCCGCGTCGCACCGCGCCAACGGGCCGTGCTGGTCCTGCGCTACTGGGAGGACCAGTCGATCGAGGACGTCGCCGCGCTGCTGGAGTGCTCTCCAGGGACGGTGAAGAGCCAGGCGGCACGCGGGCTCGACACTCTGCGGGGCCTCCTGGCACCCACCTACAGCGCGATCGAGATGGGGGAGCGATGAACGGACAAGAACTGCGCGACGCGTTGCGCAGCGAGATGGCGAGCACCACCCCGCCACCACCACTGAGTACGCCGGCCGCGCTCGGCAGGGCGCGCCGGGCGCGTTTTCGCCGCCGAGCGGTGTGGGCGTCGCTCGGATCGGCGGCGGTGGTGTTGGCGGTCACCGGCTTCGCGGCCGTCGTCCGCCCGAACGACCCGGTCTACCAGCCGGCGGGTGGGGGTTTTCCGGCTGCGGGCTCGTCGACGGACACCAAGGAGCCGTGGCCGACCGGGCCCGACGGTCAACCACAGGAGGACCGGACCGCGCGGGCCGGATCCCAGTACGACCGGGGGGTCCGCCTGCTCAGCGAAGTCGTCGCAGTCGTGCCCCCCGGCTACACCGCGCCGGAGGATCCGGCTGACCAGCCCGCCGACCAGCGGACGTTGCGGACCCAGCAGGCGCAGTTCGAGGAGAAGGTGAACGGCGTCGACAGGTGGAGTTACCTGTCCTCGGTCGCCGTGGCCCAGGGCAACGGCACCGGACGGGTGATCGTCGAGGTGCACGACGCCGGCAACCAGTTGCCGACCGAACCGTGCGCCCTGGCCCGCACCTTCTGGGGCATGCAGGGCGAATGCCGGGTCGAGACCGTCGGGGCGGCGCAGGTCGGCGTGGTGGTCCGACCGGGCAGCGACGACCGGCTCGACCAGTGGTCGGCGTACCGGCACCCGGATGGCGTGGTGGTCTACGTGGCGCAGGGCGCGAAGCTCGACGAGACCCGGCCGGCGTTGCAGAAGTTGCCGTTCTCGGTGCGGCAGTTGGCGGCCCTCGCGGTCGACGACCGGTTCCACCTGCGGTGAGCCGTCCCCGCCCGGGTTCCGGCCCGGGCGGGGGTCCTCGCCGCGTCCTACTCGACGTACGCCAACTGCACGAGGGTGGTGCGACGGCCGCGACGCACCAGCCGCCCCCGGCCGGGCGGTTGGACGGAGAGGTGGGCCTGCGGCCAGAGCTGGCCCTCCTGCCGCTCGCCGGACAGCAGCAGCCCGGCGCAGCCGACCTCCTTCATCCGCTGCGGCACCGGCTCGTGGACGGCCCGGCCGGCACCGCCACTGCGGCGCGCCAGCACCAGGTGGAAGCCGAGGTCCTTCGACTGCGGCAGGAACTCCAGGAACGGCGCCAACGGCCCGGCGCCGCCACCGGACAGCAGGTCGTAGTCGTCGCAGAGCACCACGACCTCCGGCCCCTTCCACCACGACCGGCTGCGGAGCTGGTCGACGGTCAGGGTGTCTGGAGGTAGCCGGTTGCGGATCTCGCCGGCGACGCCCGCCACCAGCCCCTGGGCGGCGGTGGCGGTGCCGGCGTACGCGGCGAGATAGGCGTCGGGCACCGCGTCCAACATGGTGCGCCGCAGGTCGATGACCGCGAAGACCAACTGGTCGTCGGTGAACTGGGCGGTCAGGTCCCGGACCAGCAGGCGAAGCAGTGAGGTCTTGCCGCTGGCCGAGTCACCGAAGACGAGCAGGTGCGGGTCGGTGCCGAACAGGTCGAGCATGGTGGGTCGCAGCTCCGCCTCGTCGAGCCCGAGCCGCACCCGCCCGTCGGCGGGCAACCCGGTGGCCACCTCGCCGTACCCGATCATGGTGGGCAGCATCCGGATGGCCGGCGCCGACGGGCCGGTCCAGGCCGTCGCCACCCGGGACACCAGGTCGTCCAGGCCCTTCGGCAGGGTGCGAACGTCGTCGCTGCCGTCGATGCGGGGCAGGGCGATGTGCGCGGTCAGCGCGTCCTGGGTCAGGCAGCGGCCCGGGGTGTCGGCGCGCAGGTTCTCCGCGGCCTGCCGCTTGATGGACGAGTCCAGTGGGTCGTTCAACCGGAACTCGATCTTCGAGCCGATCACCGCCTGGAGCTGCATCCGCAGGTCCGACCAGCGGCCGGCGGTCAACACCAGGTGTACGGCGTACCCGAGGCCCCGGGCGCCGATGTCCTGGACGAGATCGGCGAGATCCTCGAACTCCGTCTTCAGCACCGGATAGTTGTCGATCACCAGCACGACGTCGGCGGCGGCCAGCTCGGGCAGCCGCCCCTCCCGGTGCATCCGCCGCATCGTGTCGATCGAGTCGATGCCGTGCGCGGCGAACAGCTCCTCCCGTTCGGTCATCAGCATGCTGACCTCGGTCACCGTCCGGCGGATCCGGTCCGGGTCCAGTCGACCGGCCACCCCGCCGACGTGCGGGAGCCCGGCCAGCGCGTTGAGCGCACCGCCACCGACGTCGACGCAGTAGAACGCGATGTCCTGCGGGGTGTGGGTCAGCGCGGCACCGGCCACCAGGCTACGCAGCAGCGTCGACTTGCCGGTCTGTGGTGCGCCGAGCACGCAGACGTGCCCACCCGCGCCGGAGATGTCCAGCACGAACGGTTCCTGTTTCTGCTCGGTGGGCCGATCGAGCAGACCGAGCGGGATCCGCAGCCGGCCGCGCCGCTCCACCGGGGCCACCAGGCCGTACGCCGGATCGGTCTCCAGTGGGCCGACGACCGAGTCCAGTGCCAGCGAGGCCGGTAGCGGCGGCAGCCAGATCCGGTGTGCCTGCCGTCCGTGCTCGCGCAGCCGGTCGACCACCACGTCCAGGGTGCTCGGCGCCGAGACGCTCTCGTCGGCCTCCGCCGACTCCTCGGTCGTCAACGGCTTCGGCAGGTGCCGGGCCACGTTGTACATCAGGAAGACCGTCGGGTCGGGTGCGGCGTCCACCACCTCCTCGCCGGCCGGCGGCCGGTACGTGCCGGACACGTACGCCGCCTTGAACCGCTCGAAGACCGTGGTGTCGACCTTCAGGTAACCCGACCCGGGCAGCGGTGGCAGCCGGTACGCGTCGGGCACCCCCAGCACGGTGCGGCTTTCCTGCTCGTTGAAGGTGCGCAACCCCAGCCGGTACGACAGGAACGACTCCAACCCGCGCAGTCGACCCTCCTCCAACCGCTGCGAGGCGAGCATCTGGTGGATCCCGATCGACCGGCCGATCCGGCCGATGGCGATGAACAGCTCGATGAAGTCCGGTTTGGCGGTCAGCAGCTCACTGAACTCGTCGATGATCACCATCAGGTTGGGCAGTGGCGGCAACGGCCGGCCCGCGTCACGCCGCCTGTTGTACTCGGTGATGTTGGCCAACTGCCCGGCGTCGAGCAGGATCTGCTGGCGGCGCTTCATCTCCCCCTGGATCGCGTCGTGCAGCCGGTCCACCAGGCCGGAGTCGTCGGACAGGTTCGAGATCATCGCCGAGGTGTGCGGCAGATGTTCCAACCCGGCGAAGGTGGCACCACCCTTGTAGTCGACGAGCACCAGGCTCAGCCGCTCGGGCGGGTGGGTCATCGCCAGGGTGAGCACCAGCGTCCGCAGGACCTCGGACTTGCCGGAGCCGGTCGCGCCGACGCAGAGCCCGTGCGGGCCCATGCCGCCCAACGCGGCCTCCTTGATGTCCAGGTGCACCGGGTTGCCGTCCGTCCCCACCCCGAACGGCACCGTGAGGAAGTCGGGAAGCATCCGGGGCGCCCACAGGGAACGCACGTCGTAGCTCGCCTCGTCGACGATGCCGAGCAGCCCCCGCAGGTCGACTGTCGCCTCCAACGGGGCGTCGTCCACCGTGTCGGCCACCAGCCGCAGCGGCGAGACCCGCCGGGCCAGTAACTCCATCTCCGACAGGTCGAGCTTGTCGACGGTGCCGGTGGACGCGCCGCGCAGCCGCTCGCGCTCGGCCAGGATCACCTGTGCCCGGGTGTCGGTGACCTTGCGCAGGTCCTGCACGGTGACCCGGTCGTCCTCACAGAGCACCCGGACGTCCACGTGGGACGGCTCGTGCTGCCGGTCGTCGACGAGCACCACCACCGCCATGCCCAGGTCCTCCGGGGCGAGACCGGCCTCGAGGTGACCGAGCGGGTCGGCCCGCCCGGCGGAGATCTGGTCGACCACGACGACCAGCCGACTGCCCCGGAACCGGTGCTGGGGATCGCCCAGCCGCCGGGCCCGGTTGACCTCACCGACGCGCCGGGACAGCTCCGCGGTGAGCAGCGCCGCCAGCGCCATCGGCTCGGCCGCCACCAGCCGCTGCGGGGCCGGCCCGTCGAACTCGCTCGGGTGCAGGCAGTGCGGAAGCCACTTCAACCAGTCGAACTCCGGCCCGGCGGTGCCGCCGAGCAGCCACGCGAGCCGTACGTCGTCCGGGGCGTGCAGGGTGGCGAGCTGCGCCACCAGCACCCGCACCAGGTTGCGGGTGGCGCCCGGGCTGCCCACCACCGAGACCACACCGGTGACCGGCACCGCGACCGGCATGCCGTCGAGCAGGCGGTCCCGGTCCACCACCAACCGGGCGGCGGCCAGGGTGACCGGGTCCAGGTCGACCATCGGGTTGTTCTCGTCGGCCTGGAGGGTGACCCGGCGCCACAGGCGATCCTGCCCGTGCCCGACCCGCAGCACCAGGAAATCCGGGTCGGCCAGCCGCCGCTCCCACCGCCGGTGCGGGTCACGGAGCAGATCCGGCAGCACCTCCGGGGCCGGGTGCCGATGCTGGGCCGCGGCCCGCTGGGTGACCGCGTCCGCCCGGATCTGGTCGCGGATCCGGTCGATGTACTCCAGGTAGCGTTGCCGTTGTCGGGAGAAACGGCGGGCCGCGCCGGTGCGCTGGGTGACGTACGCGGCGATGCCCCCGAACACCGTGGCGACCAGCATGCCGAGCCCGGCGATCATCATGATCGGGTTTTGGTTGGCCATCATCATGAGCAACATGCCGGCCCCGCCCATGATCGGGAGGAACACCTGCATGACGCCCGCGAACCCACCGCCGCCGTCGGGCACCGCCGGTGGTGAGACCACGTCGAGCGCGGTCGGCTCCGGCTCCGGTGGTGGGACCCGGGCCGGTCGGTGAATCACCCGCTGCGTCATCGCGACCCCTTCCGGGCCGAACCGATCAGTGCCTCGGCCGGGTTACCGGTAGTGCTCCGACTGCCTAGAGTAGTACCGGTCGACACACCGAGCCGACCGTGCGGGGACGGAGGGTCATGGCAACCCGATTCACCCGAGTGACAGTGGTGGCCGGCGGGCGAAGCCTCGATATCAGTCTGCCGGCGGCCCGGCCGGTGCTGGAGTTCGTGCCGCAGGTCTGCGAGCTGCTCTCGCTCACGCCCGAGGCCGCCGGCCGCTGGAAACTGTCCACCGTGGCCGCCGGCGGGTTGGACCCACGCCGCTCCCTGGACGAGGCCGGCATCATCGACGCCGAGACGCTCTACCTGACCCCGCCCGAGCAGGCCCCCCTGCCACCGTTCGTCGACGACGTGGTGGACGAGGTGCAGACCACACTGGACGACGACGGCAGCGAATGGCGTGACGCCGCCCGGATGACGGGCAGCGCGGCACTGGCCGGTGTCGTGGTGCTGACCCTCACGTACGCGCTCACCACCATGCCGGTGCCGGTGGCCGCGGCCCCGGCCATGCTGTTCACGGTGGCCGCGTTGGCGGTGCTCGCCGGCCGCATGCTCGGCGCGCCCGGTGGCACGCTGCTGATCGCCGCAGCCGTGCCGGCCTGGTTGGTCGCCGGCGTCGCGGTCGCCCGGGCGGCCGGTTGGCCCGAGCCGGCCCTCTTCACCGCCGCCGCCCTGGGCGCCGGTCTCGGTGCCGCCCTGTTCGTCCTGGCGGGCGAGCGGTGGTATGGCGTCGCCGCTGGCGGGCTCGCGGTGACGGTGCTCGGCGGGCTCGGCACCGCGCTGCTCGTCGCCGGGCTCGATCCGCAGCAGACCGCGGCCGTGGGCTCGGTCGTGGTCGTCTTCGCGGTGGGGCTCGCGCCGCAGCTCGCGCTCAGCTCGGCCCGCCTCGTCGATCTGCTGCGCCGGCAGGAGGAGAGCCAGTGGGTCGGCCGACACCTGGTCGCGGCGGCGGTCCGCCGGGGTCAGACCGTGCTGTCCGGTGCCGTCGTCGGCGTCGCGTTGGCCGCCACCGCAGCCTGCGTCGTGCTGCTGACCGGCCCGGCCGGCATCGGCGTGCTGCTCGGGGCGGTGCTGGGGTTGGTGTTCGCGCTGCGGTCGCGGGTCTTCACCCGTTTCGGGCAGGTGCTGCCCATGCTCGTCCCGCCGGTGACGGCGGCCACCGTGGCGGTGCTCGATGCCGTCCGCCTCACCGACGCCGACGAGGCGGTGCGGGCCTGGCTGGCCGTGGTCGGTGTCCTGGTGGTGGCGGGTGCGGTGCTCTGGGCCGGCCGTCCCCGGCTGGACGACGTCGGTGCCGCCCGGTTGCGACAGCTCTTCGACCTGGCCGAGGTGCTCGCGGTGGTCAGCCTCGCGCCACTGGTGATCGCGGTCTTCGGTGGCTTCGACTGGGCGGCCCGCTGAGCCGAGGGCCGGGCGCATCCGCTGATCAGCCGATCCGTGTGCTGCGGGGCACGATCGCCGACGTCGGCCCGGACCGGTCCGCCGGCCCGGCCGACCGCGCGAGGAAGGAAAGCGCCGCGTCCGACGCCGGTTGCGTGGCGACGGGTGGGGCCAGCCCGCGTTTCTGGCGCTGCTGGGCGAGCAGGTCGCCGATACTGGTGATCGCCCAGACCGCGACCAGCAACAGGGCACCGACGACCAGGCTCGCGATCACCGTCGCATAGGGACGGCGCAGGTCGCGTGGGCCGCGCCGGGACCCGTGCAGGAGCGCGGCCTTGGCGGTGGCGGTGCGCAGTGCGTGCGCCTCGACCACCACCCGGTCCCGGCCGTCAGCCACGGCCGGACCCGGCCCCGTCGTCAGTCATGGTCGCGCCCGCCCCGGTGGTCAGTCATGGTCGCGCTTAGCCCCGTCGTCGGTCATGGTTGCGCCCAGCGCAGTCGTCAGTCATGGTCGGCGGCCCGGTTGGCCTCGTCGTCGTGCTTGGCCTCGGTGGCGGCGGCCACGTCGTCCGCATCGGCTGGCTTGATGCTCTGGGCCACCGCCACGATCACGTCGGTGAGCACCTGCTCCATCTCGGGGTGTGGTGTCGCGGCGCTGAGCACGGCCGTCCAGGTGGTGCCGGGCAACGGTAGAAACAGTTGCAGCACCGTCGAACGCACCCGGGTCAGGCCGCCCGGCGGGACCGTGGAGGCGACGTCGCGGTGCAGCACCCCCGGCCCGACCGGCGTCTCGACCTCCTCCGTCGTGCCGGTGCGTGGCAGCGTCTGCCGGACCAGCGCGAGACCGGCCGGCTGAGGCGCCGAGTTGAACCAGCCCAGGTGCAGCCCGGCACTGCCGACCGCACCGGTGGACATCCGACCCAACTGCACCAGGCTCAGCGACGCGCCGGCACGTTGACAGTCGGCGACGAGTTGCTCGAGGAACTGGAGAACCCCCCGGCGCTCGGGGGCGCGCAGGCGCTGCCCGAAGAACCGGTCGTCGACCATCCGTGCGGCGCTGCGCTGCCAGGACTCCGGATTGGTGTCGAGCAGCGCCCAGTCTGAGGGGACCCCGATGAACCACGGGAAATCCGGGTGTGGGGCATGGGGGTTGAGCTTCAGATCGTGGGAGGGCAGCGGGTCGAGCATGGACACGTCGCTCACGCGGCACCCCTACGATTCGGTCGGGCGCAGCGCGGCAGCGGTCTGGGTGTCGAAGTCGGAGACCATCTTGCCGATCGCGCTGGAAAGCCCACCCCACTCGCCGATGTTGTTCATCAACTCAAGCAGGCTGGTCTTCCACTCGTCGCGGAAATCGGAGATCGCGCCCTGAATATCGGAATGATCATCGGTCAGGCCGTCGCAGTCGACCACCCCGCGATGGTCCGTCTCCAACTGGTCAGCGAGGGTGGTCAAGTTTCCACCTAGGCTGACCAGCGTCGCATAAGGATACTGAACGTACGTCATCCCGCCTCCCCGTCATCGCTCACCCAGGCTAACAACTCACGTCTATACGGGGGGACCCCGATGACCGAGTACCGACAGATCGGCCGGACGATGGTGCGAGCCCTCGACCCCCGCATCACCGCACGGGTGCGGGCCGAGCGGGAGCGCGACGAGATTCTCTCCGCCCGGCTCCGGCCGGGCGTGATCGCCGTGGTCGGGCCGGGCTCGGGCACCGGCCGCTCGACCGTGGCCGCCCTGCTGACCTCGGCACTGGCCCGCCACCAGGGCGGCGGGGTGCTCGCCGTGGACACCGGCCACGGCGGCGGCCTGCACACCCGGCTGGCGGTCCGGGCCGGTGGGTCCACCGAGGTGGTGCTCGCCGGCCTCGGCCTGCGCGGCGTCACCGCCGGTCGCCGGCCGGCCGTGGGTCATCGGTGGCTGCGGGAGCGCCTCGCGCTGGCCGAGCGGGCGATGCTGCTGGCCAGCCCCCCGGGCGACGCCGAGCCACCGGTGACGGCAGCCGAGTACGGCACGGTCTCGGCCACCCTCAGCCGTTGGTTTCCGGTGCGAGTCGTCGACACCCCGCCGCTGACCGACGATCCGGTCGTGCCGGCGGTGCTGACCCGGGCCGACCGGGTGGTGCTCGTGGCCCCGAACGACGAGCGTGGCCCCCGGTGGCTCGCCGACTGCCGGTCCTGGGTCGCCCCACTGCTGCGCGAGCCGTTCGACCAGGTCGGCGTGCAGGTGCTGGTCGGCCAGGACGGGCAGCCGGTCGATGCCACGGCCGGGCAGCCGCCCACTGACCTGCCGACCTTCGCTCTGCCGTACGACCCGGCGCTGCGGACCACCGACGCGCTGCGCTGGGCCGACCTGGCGAGCGGCACGCAGGAGATCATTCTCGACCTTGCCGCGCAGATTGTGCGAGATATGCGACTCAGGTAGCGCACGAAGGTCGTTGCGTGTCTATGTTCGAATAACTGTGGGTCGAGTTCACGGGAGGGGCTCCGGATGGGCGCGAAGTTTTCGATCACCGACAATGCGGTCAACCAGCACTCGTCAAATCTAGACACTTCGGTCGCTGCGCTCAACAGCCAGGCGCGCTCGTTCATCAGCGCGATCGAGCCGCTGCCGGCGGTCTGGAAGGGCTCTGCGTTCCAGAGTTGGGACCAGCTGACCCAGCGGTGGAACACGGCGATGGCCGATCTCAACAAGGCTTTGACCGACATCACGAGCCGGGTCGGTTCGGCGGGGCAGCTCTACGACACCTACCACTCGGAGCAGACCAGCCAGTTGCAGTCGACCATGGGGTCGGCCAACTGGGACAGCGCGAAGTTCCGGGGCTGACGGGAAGGTTACGGGGATCATGGGTGACGTCTTCAGTTACGACGAGTCGACCGCCGGGTCGGCACAGGGCGACATTGCGTCGGTCGCCAACGGGGTCCAGGCAAGTCTCGATGATCTGACCAACTTCGTCACCCGGGTGAAGGCCAACTGGGAGGGCGACGAGATGGAGATCTACAACGGTATCCAGATGCAGTGGAACACTGCGGCGGACACCGTCAAGCAGATCCTCGACTCGGTGAAGGGTGCCCTGGGTCAGACCACGACCTCCGTGCAGGAGATGCGCGGTCAGGTGCGGGGGACTCTGCAGGGCTGATCCATTCGTGCGGCCGCGTCCGGGCATCGATCGAGGTCCGGGCGCGTCGTCGTGCTACGCGGTGCCGGGTGCACAGCCGCCCTATGCCGCGGCGTTGTGCGGGCTGCGGGTGCGGGCTGGTTGGCGTGGACACGGGGAGGTCCGGCGCGATGGCTGAGTTTCCGGCTCATGTGTTTCGGATGGATGGTGATCCGTCGGCGGTTCGGTCGTCGGCGTCGCGGTGGCAGGGCTTCGGTTCGGCGGCAACGCAGGCCGCCGCGCAGATCACCGGTTTGGATACGAGTCAGTTCGTGGGTCCGGAGGGGGACCTGTTCCGGGAGGGCCTGAATGCCCAGATGCCGGGGCATTTGCGGGTGACTGGTGATGCGTTCGGGCGGGTGTCGTCGGGGTTGACGGCGTTCGCGGGTTCGTTGTCGTCGTTGCAGGATCGGATGCGTCCGTTGGCGCAGCGTGCTCCGGGTTTGTGGGCGGCGTTGCAGGCGGCGCGGGGGCGTGCCGATCGGGCGAAGCAGGCCGATGAGCGTCACGAGCAGGAGGTCGCCGACCGTCCGCCGGAGGAAGCCGCCGCGGCGGAGCCGGACACGTATCGGTCGGATGCGGGGGCAGCGGG
>NZ_JBEZED010000042.1:0-64603 GCF_040648675.1 Micromonospora sp. NPDC049101
GGCTCAACGCCCAGGAGGCATAAGTGCTCATCCGCCAGCGGCTACCTACCCACCAGGAGCTTGCCGGATAGCCCGCTCCCCAGAACTCATTAGGAGTACGGGGATTTTGTTGACCAGTTGCCGCAGGAGTTCTGGCAGTTGACCGGGCCAGGGTCCGGACAACTCCAGCCCCGCCGGATCGGCACCTAGGCCACACCCTCGCCCAGTGCGAAGGACATCAATCCCTGCTGGCACGCGAGCCGAGCATCGGAGCCCTCATATTGACGGTGGACTCCATCCGGTCCGGACGTTGGGCGAGGCCCGAGGAGCGCGGGATGACCGAACCGGAGAGCCGGGACACGCGCGCACGGGAGTCGCCCGCGCAACCGCGTGAGCGGGTTGATCGGCAGCGCGACGCCGAGGAAGGCGCCGAACCCGGCGAACGCCCTGTCGTCCCGAAGAGCGGGAAGGACGGCCTTCCCCAGCCGGCTGGCGGGCACAGCAGCAAGACGATGTCGGACCCGGACGTCGTCCTCCAGATTCCGCAGGTCAAGATCGATGAGATCTACGTAGAGGTCGACAATCTGGACGCCTCTGTTTCTCTGCGAGCCCGGCTGGGCAGCCTCCTCCAGTTGGACGTGGGGGTACAGGCACATCTCGGCACGGTGAAGATCGACGTCAAGGGCGTCGAGGCCGAGGCGATGCTCGAGGTTCGACTCGATGAGCTCCGGGGCATTCTCGACAGTGCCCTCCGCACAATCGAGCGCAACCCGCAGATCATCGAGTCGGTGGTAAAGACGGTGGACACGGCCGTGAACCGGGTCGGGCAGACGGCGCAGGAGGCGCTGGGGCCCGACGGTCCCCTGTCGCAGACGCTGCAGCAGGCCACCCAGCAGGTCGGTCAACAACTCGGGCAGGCCACCCAGCAACTGGCTCAGAACAGCGGGACGGCTGCCGGCGGCGGTGTGGGGGGCCTCGGCGGCGTGCTGAACGGGTCTCCGGCCCAAGCCGCGTGGCAACGGATGAAGAAGATCGTCAACAGCAGCCAGCCAGTGAAGCAGGTCACGACGTGGCTGGCAGGACCGCAGGGGCAACAGCCGCAGGGCTGATCGACGTCCACCGTGATGGCGTGGCAGGCCACGTCACGCCACCGCGTGCTGCGCGAGGTCTCGACTGGCCCAGCCCGTCGGACCCGCCCGGTCAGGGCTGATACTGACCGCGAGTGCGGGGCAACCACTGCGGATGATTGTCGCGCAGGTAGCAGACCAGTCCCTCGCGCAGGTCGCAACGCAGGTCCCAGGCGCTGGCACCGTCGGCGGCCGAGGCCTGCACCTGGACGACCACCGTCTGCGGGGTGGAATCGACCATCTGGAGCACCCACTGGTGGCGATCCCACAGCGGTGAGGACTCGACCAGCCGGCGCGCCTCGCGGCGCAGGTCGTCCAGGTCAGCGGTGTGGTCGACATGAATCTGGACCTTGCCGACAACTCTGGACTCGTTCCGGGTCCAGTTCTGGAACGGCCGCTCGGTGAAGTACGTGGTCGGCAGGATGAGCATCCGCTCGTCCCAGAGCCGGATCACCACGTTGGTCAGCTTCACCTCCTCGACCCGGCCCCATTCGCCGTCGACCACCAGCACGTCACCAACGTGCAGACCGTCGGCGAAAGCGACCTGGACACCGGCGAACGCGTTGCCGAGCGCCGTACGGGCCGACAGGCCGATCAGCGCGCCGACCACTCCCGCCGACGTCAACACGGAGACGCCGAAGAGTCGTACCGGCCGAAAGCTGATCAGAATCAGGCCGATCGCGACGATCGTCACCACGGCGACGGTGAGCCGCCGCACGGGACGAATCTGCGTCCGAGCCCGCCGGACCCGCCGGCTCGCCACCGCGTCACCCGGCAGTCGACTGAACGCTACCGCCTCGGCGACGTGCAGTCCCCTGATCACTAGCCATGCCCCGGCCACCACCAGCGACACCAGGACAGCGTGCCGCAGTGGACGCTGCCACCCGGCCGGGCCCAACGGCAGCGCGTAGTACAGCGCCCCGACCAGCAGGACCGTCGCCGCTGGGCGGCGGCAGGCATGCCGCAACGGCTCCAGCAGCCACTGGTAGCGGCCATGGGCCACGCGGCGGACCAGCACGCCAGAGAGCAGGTCCACGACCACCGCCGCCGCCAGCGCGGCTACCACGACCAACGGGGTACGCATCAGGGGCCGTTCACCGTAACCCCGATGCCAGCGTCCCCCGACTCCCTGCCCACTTCCACGTGCCCAGGGTGCCACCCAGTCCAGTGGAAGGCGGCCAACATCGGCGAACAACCGACGACCACACCTGAGAGCCAATGCTGAACGGACGGCGGTCGCCGCCCTGTCGGCCGACGGACAGCGCCTGCTGAACGGGCGGCTACGACGCATCCTGGGGTCCCCCGGAAGCCGACTCGGGCAACGGCAGCGCCAGCGTCGGTTGCCCCGGGGCTCGGCCACGCTGCCGCCGGCCCCACGGCCTTCGCCAGCAACCCCGAAGTCCGGGTGATCGTTAGTGCCGGAGGGGTGTCCTGAATGCCGAACGTGTGGGGAGCAGGGCTGCTGCGGGACCCACGCGCCTCATCCCGGGCGGCGTTCCTCGAGCTGTTCTTCGATCTGGCCTTCGTCTTCGCCCTCACTCGGGTCTCCCAACGACTGATCAACGAGGTCACCGCCAGCGAACCGGAACGCAACGTGGTGGCGGGCGGCGTCGAGTCGCTGTTCTTCTTCCTGGCACTCTGGTTGGTCTGGATGTTGGCGGCCTGGGTCACCAGCCTCTACGACCCGGAGCAGGCATTCGTCCAAGCGTTGGTGATCTTCGTCATGCTCGGCGTGCTGATGCTGGCCATCACCATGCCGCACGCGTTCAGCAGCCGGGCCGTGGCCTTCGCGGGCACCTACGTGACCATCCAACTCGGCCGGCCACTGCTGCTCACCCTGGCGTTACGAGGCCATCCACGGCGGAAGGTGACCACCCGGATCACGATCTGGACAGCGGTCGCCGCAGTGCCCTGGCTCGTCGGCGCCGCGATGGGCGAGCAGGTCCGCCCTACGGTCTGGGCGATCGCGCTGGGCATCGAGTTCGTCGGGTTCGTCACCGGCTGGCCGATACCCCGGCTCGGCGCCTCCCGGGTGAACCAGTGGGAGTTCAACGGAGTCCACCTGGTCGAGCGCTACCAGCAGGTGTTCCTGATCGCCCTCGGCGAGTCGATCCTGATTATCGGCCTGACCTCCAGCGCCAACCAACTCACCACCATCGCCGAGGTCGCCGCCTTCGTGATCGCGTTCGCCGTCACCGTGCTGCTCTGGCGGATCTACTTCCACCGCGCCGGCCGCATGCTGCCCGAGGCGATCCGCGTCGCGCCGTCCCCGGGACGACTCGGCGAGTCGGCGACCTACACCCACCTGGTGACAGTCGCCAGTGTGCTGACCACCGCGGTCGGATTCGAGCTGGTCATCGCCCACCCCACCACTCGGGGCGGGATGCCTCTGGCGGTCATCATGCTCGGTGGAGCGGCGCTGTTCCTCCTCGCCCAGAGTTGGGCCGAGCGCGAGGCCTTCGCGCGGCTGTCCGTCCGCCGATTGGCCGGGGCGCTGGTGCTGGTCGCGGCAGTCCCCCTCGGGGGCCTACTGCCGGGCCTGGCGGTCCTGGTCACGACCGCGGTGGTGCTCACCCTCGTCGACATGGCCGACACCTTCGAAACCCACCGCCGTCCCCCGCAGACCCGTCGCCCGTGAGCAAGCAGCCGGCCGCGGCGTCACCGCCGTTCGGTCCTGGTCGGATCGTCGCTGCCGCTTCGGGTGACCATCGCCTCGGGGAACTGGGCTTCGAACGCGGCGATGACGGATCGCAGCCGGTGCAGCAGCGCCTGTCGGGCCCGGGAGCCGTCGGTGGCGGCGAGTTCGTCGTCGAGCATCGGGCCCAGATCGTCCCACCGGCTGTCGCGCCTGCGAAGTGCGGCGCGAGCGACGACGTACGCCAGGATGCCCTGCCGCAGTCTGCTGGCCATCCGCCAGTCCCACCTGGGCCCTCGATCCGTCGCCTCCCGAAGCGCGCTCTCCAGGTTGCGGCCGATCCGGTCGAACAGGTCCGGTACCACCGTGCAGAACGGGATCTCGACGTTGAACGGTGCCGGCTGCCCACCGGCGCGTTTGTGGACCATGCCGTCGTCGTCGACGGTGGTGAACCCGCGGCCGACGGCACTGACCGGGATCAGCCGCACCGGCTGGCCGCGCACGACGTCCTGGAAGTGCGGGCGCCGCATCAGTAGGTCACGGATCCGCCGAAGAACCTCACGGTCACTGCTGCCCTCCGTGCCACCAAACACGTCCCACTTGGTGATGAGCAGGTGAGCTGGCACCTTCGCCGACGCCATGACTGACAGGAGAGGATCGACGATGCTGTCGAGGTACAGCTCGCCGACCGGTTCGCCGCGTAGGCAGCGCCGCAGGCGCAGGCCGTCGAGCACTCCGAACAGGGCGTCGGCGCTGGCGACCGCCGTGGCCAGCTCGGCGACGGCCGGGTCTCCTGGCTCCCGCGATTCGAGCAGGCTGCCCGCGTAGTCGAGGAAGTTGATGGTGAGCATCGGCTTCTCGGCGTGCTCGTGACGGGCGAGGACCCCGAACGAGAAGACTTTCCGGTCCGCGATGGCGGTGCCTGGCGGCCAGCCGTCCCGGTCGACCACGTCCTGATACAGCGACGTGAGCTGGATGGTGGTGGCCATGTCGCCGCGTACCCGCACACCGTCGATCGCGGCGTCGCGGCGAAGGTGGGTGAACATCGACGCCAGCAGTACCGACTTTCCCGCGCCCTGGGTGCCGAGCAGGACGACGTTGAACGACGGCACCGGCTCCAGGAGGAGTCCGAGTGCCTCGCGGGTGCCGAGAGTGGCCGGGTGGTTCGGGCCGAGAACCCGTGCGCGGGCGGTCAGGACCTCGCGGTAGCCGGTCTCGGCCTGCGCCTGGTGGCCGAGCGTGGCGTGGGCGCCGGCCAGGTGGTGCCGGGCGGACAGCGTGTCCGGGTGGTCGGGTCCGTTCAAGCGGGTCCGGACCGACACCACCTCGGTCAGCTCGGCTGCGGCATCGCCGGCGCGGTGCGTCGCCAGCAGGACCAGCGCGAGGCTGGCTCTGAGCTGGAGGGTGTGCGGGTGTGCCGGACCGAGGGTTTCGAGGCAGACGGTGAGGACGTCGCGCAGCTCGCCCTCCGCTTTGCGGTACTCACCGGCATCGACGAGAAGGATGGAGAGGTTGCCGCGCAGGAGCAGGGTCTGGGGGTGGGTGACGCCGAGCGTCTCGGTGCTGTCCGCGAGGGCCGCGCGGTACAGGGCCTCCGCCTCGGCTCGGTGCCCGAGATCCCGTACCGCGCTGGCGAGCCTGCCATGCGCCGCGATGGTGTCGGCGTGGGTTCGGCCGAGCTGCTCGACGCGCTGCTCGTACGCGACAAGCCAGGCGAGCCTGGCCAGGTGTGGGCGGCCCTGCTGCTGCGCGACCGCGGCGATGCTGTCGGCTTCGGTGGCCGAGCTGATCGACAGGACTTCCCGGATCACCGGCTCCGGGACGTGCTGGTCGGGCGGGCGGCCGCGCTGGACGGCGTCGACGAGGTAGTCGAAGACCTTGATCCGTTCGTCGGCGGCCGGTTGCAGCAGGGCGGTGGTGACCCGGCGGGCCTGGGTAGCCCAGTTCCACGCCTCGGCCACCGTCTCCGGCCGCAGGCGCTCACCGCCACGGTCGTCGAGGTAGCGGTGGTGCAGCAGCTCCAGCACCGCCCGTGGGATCGGCGACGGATAGCCGGCGCACCGCACGTCGACCGCGGCGGCGACGAGCGCGGCGCCGCGCGGGTGACTGGGTACGTGGGGGTCCTGGTTCGGGCTCCACGCGTTCTCCCACGCGCTGAGCAGATCCGGTCCGGCGCCGAGATACTCGGCGACGCCGTAGTCGTCGGCCACGGCGAGCGCGTCACCGATGCGCCGGTCACCGGCCATGCCTCGGGCGCGGGTCCGTTCGGCTCTGGTGAACTGTCGTTCCACCCGAATCCGGTGCGCCTGCGCGAGCGCGGAACGCGCTTCCTTGTGGGCCTGCCGCTGTCCGTCGTCGGCGGCGACTCGATCAGGATCCAACCGCTCGGCCTCCACCGCCCGCAGCGTCGCGATGATGACCCGGTGTCCGCGCCCCGCACCGAGGACGGTGGCGACACCGGCTCGGGTCAACCCACCTGGGCCGAGGAACTGCTCGATGTCGTCGAGCCACAGCACACTCCGGCGTTTCCCCGCCGCGGCGACGACGGCGTGTGGGATCGCGTCGCGTGTGCTGGGCGCCACCAGGACGTGGTTGGGCAGCAGATCCCGTATCGCCTCGTACGCCGCACGCGACTTGCCGGCGAGCGAGTCACCGACCAGCAGCACGAACACGCTTCCGGTCAGCTGCCGGCGCAGTTCGGCGTCGATGTCCCTGGGCACGTACGGCGGCAGACGTTCCGGTGCCGACGTGTCGGCTGCCGCCACCGCCGGGTTGACGCCCAGCCAGGTCGGCCTGCCAACATCCCGGACCCGGGGCAGCCGGCCCCGCAGCACCAGGCAACCGTCGACGACGCCCAACTGTTGGTCGTCGCGGCGCTGCCCGTACCGCTGCGCCCGCCCCTGCCAGATCGCTCCCAGCGCGGCAGCGACGGCGGCGATCGCCGTCACCCCCGCGACGATCCACAGATTTGTGACGTTCGCCGCGACCAGGGACGCGGGCGTCGCCGTCAGCAGCGCGAGTCCGGCGACGGCGAGGATGATCCGGCGGTCGCGCGATCGTCTCGCACCCATGCCACCCGGCTCCTCTTCTGGGCCACGCGACCGCCTCACGCGCAGCTGCTGTGGACTGTAGCGTCCGCGGTCCCTCCGCTCGCCGAACGCGGTCGCCCGCGCCGCCGGCGGGACCCAACTGCGCCAGTGGTGAGGTGCCCATGCCTGTTGTCCGTAGAGTATTTCCGCAGTGGTCACGTCAGGTGACGTCGACAGCCGAGAGGACGTGGGTAGTCGGATGCTCGTTGGCGTCGTCGTACACCCGACCAGGCCGCAGGCCGCTGAGACGGCGGAGCTGGTGTCGCGGATCTGCGCCGAGCACGGTGCCGTGGCACAGACCCTGGACGTCTGGCAGGACGAGCAGAGCCCGGCCGACGTGCTGGCCGAGATGACGCGGCGACCGCAGCTCGTCGTGACCATCGGCGGCGACGGAACCCTCCTGCGCGGACTGGCCGTTGCCGTCGAGGCCGACGCACCCGTTCTCGGCGTGAAGGCCGGCCGGGTCGGCTTCCTCACCCCGTTCGCCGCGACGGACCTGCCGAGGGTGCTCGGCGCCGCCCTGACCGGCCGCGCACCCATCCAGCAACGCATGCTCCTCACCCTGCGGGCGTCGCGCCCGCTGCAGGTCCCGCCGGAGCTGCGAACCCTGCTGCGCTACGGCCGCGGTCCCGCACCCGCCCAGCCCATCCCCCGACCGGGCACGTCCGACCAGGTGGGTTGGGGTGTCCCGCTGGGCCTCAGCGCCCTCAACGACGTCGTGTTCGAGAAGCTTGGCCGGGACCGGCAGACGAGCGTGGCGGTGTACCTGTCCGGGCGGCTGTTCGCCACCTACTCCGCCGACGGCGTCCTGGTGGCCTCGCCGACGGGCTCCACCGCGTACTCGTTCGCCGCCGGCGGACCGGTCCTGTCGCCGCGCCTCAACGCCCTCGTCTTCACCCCGGTCGCCCCGCACATGGCGTTCAACCGCAGCATGGTCACCGCTCCGGACGAACCCGTGGGTGTCCAGGTGCTTCCGCGATCGGGTCAGGTCGCCGTCGTCGTCGACGGGCGCGTACACGGAATCCTCGACCCCGGCGACTGGGTCGCCGTCTACCCTGCCCGACGCCGCGCGAAGCTCATCGTCGCCGACGTCGACGACTTCTTCGGCCGGCTCCGCGACCAGTTCTCGCTGGCCGATGCTCCCGCGGCCCGCGCCGACACCGACAGCCAGCCCCCGCTGCTGGTCTACCGGCCGGACCTACCGGTACCGGAGGACCTACAACACCTGCACCTGCCGGCAGCGGAGTCCGATCCGGCCTGAGCCGCACGCCTCCAGCCCCGCGTCGGGGGCTGCCCCGCAGGGTCACTAGTCAGTCGTCGTACCCGCGGCGTTCCACACGAGTACGGCCTCGCAGGAGCCGCGATCGGTGCGCCGCGCGGCGAGGGTCACGGCCCGGTCGCCCGGCAGCAGCCGGGCCTCGCCGAGGAACTGCTCGTCCACCAGCCGGACCCGCGTTCTGGCACCGGCGATCGTCCGACCCTGTGCGGTGATCGTCCATTCGACCACCGGCGAGCAGCCGCCCCGCACCTCGAACGACCCGGTCACCCGGGTGTCCTCGGCATCGTCGAGCGCAAACCGGGTGGTGACCGAGCCGCCGCCCGGAACCGTCCACATCATCTGCCGGGGCGGGCACTGAGCCACGCCCTGCTGGACGCAGATGGGGCGGTTGTGTTCGCGGGGTCGGTCACCAATCATCATCCGGCCCTGGCCGGCGCGCTCGCGATGGTCGAGGTGGCCGCACGGGAGCGCGCCGCCAGAAACGGGGGTTCTGGCGGCGCGCTCGTTCAGGGTGGCGGGTCAGCCGGAGGAGATGGGTGGCGGGGTGGCCACGGTCGGACCGTGGGTCCGTCACACCATCGCTTCCAGATCAACCTCCTTGCGCAGCGCGGGCAGGGCGAACGCGAGCAGGGCGGCGGCCAGGGTGAGGCAGGCACCGACGGTGAAGGCGGTGTGGAAGCCGTCGAGCATCGCGGCCGGTGGTGTGGAACCGGCGAGACTCTTTTCGAACTGGTTGGTGGCGACGGCGGCCAGGACCGCCACTCCGATCGCGCCTCCGGCCTGCTGGGAGACGTTGATCAAGCCCGATCCGGCGCCGGTCTCGTCACGGCGCAGTCCGCTGACGGCGGCATTGATCACCGGCACCAGGGACAGCCCGAATCCGCAACCGGACAGCACCAGGGCAGGCAGCATCTGGCCGACGTAGCTGCCCTCCGTGGTCGTCCGCAGCAGCAGAAGTTGCCCTCCGGCGGCGGCGGTCAGGCCCAGTACCAGGAGCGCACGGGCGCCGATCCGGGGCATCAGCTGGATGGCCACGCCGCTGAGCACGGCGATGCTGACGCCGATCGGGATGAAGGCCAGGCCGGCCTGCAAGGGCTCCCAGCCCAGGACCAGTTGCAGGTACAGGGTCGTGAAGAAGAACATCCCGTACAGCCCGGCCGCGGCGAGCAGCATCAGCCCGTTGGCGACCGACACGGCGCGGTGCCGGAAGATGCCGAGCCGGAGCAGGGGATCGGCGGTGCGACGCTCGTGGAGAACGAATGCGAGCAGAAGGAGGGCCGCTCCGACGAGCCCGCCGATGGTCAGCGAGTCGCCCCAGGAGCGATGTTCGGTGTTGATGACCGTGTACAGCAGCAGGACCAGACCGCCGCTGATGAGAACGCCGCCGAGCCAGTCGAGTTTCGTGCCGCTCGTACCGGATCCGCGGAGGCCGGGATCCCTGGGGAGCTGGGTCAGGGTGGCGGCGGCCAGGACGATGCCGATCGGCACGTTGACCCAGAAGACCCACCGCCAGCTCACCGACTCGGTGAGCAGGCCGCCGAGGACGACGCCGGAGACCCCGGCGATGCCGGACAGGCCGCCCCACAATCCGAGTGCCTGGCGGCGTCTGGCCGGGTCCGTCATGGTGGCGACCAGAAGGCTGAGTGCCGCGGGACTCATCAGTGCCGCACCCAGACCCTGGGCGGCGCGGGCGACGATGAGCTGGGTCGAGGTGTCCGCCAGACCCGCGCCGAGAGACGAGCCGACGAACAGCAGCAGCCCGGCGACGAACACGTTGCGGCGACCGAAGAGGTCCGCCCCGCGTCCGCCGAGCATGAGAAAGCCACCGAACAGCACCATGTAGGCGCCGACAACCCAGGCCAACGCGGACGGGTTGGCGAAGTGGAGGTCGCCGCTGATCGACGGCAACGCGACGTTGACCACCGTCTCGTCGACGATCACCAGGAACTGCGCGGTGCAGGTGATGCCGAGCACCAGTCCGGGGCGCAGGGTGCGGGTGGCTGACACCCTGGGCTTTGTCACCGACATGGAGGGCCTTCCTTGGCTGACGTGTCCCGTGCTGAGCGCACTCTCCCCGCTCTTCTCCAAGTGGAGTATTACTCCAACTGGAGAAGAGATTAGGACGCACGGTATGAGCCGTCAACCCATCCGGGCACTCGTGCCACGTTTGTGGTGTTCCGGCGGTGTACCTTGATCCGCACTGGATGAATGGAGCCGGACTTGTGTCATCGACTCGCACCCGCATGCTCGACGCGGCGATCGAGATCATCGCGCGTGACGGCCTCCGTGCGCTGACCTTCCGCGCGATCGAAGAGGCAGCCTCGGCCTCGCACGGCTCGACGATCTACTACTTCAAGCATCAGGACGGGCTCATCGCCGCCGTCCTGCAACATCTCGCCGAGCGCGATCAGGCCGCGCTGGCGCAGTCCCCCATCCTGGAGCTGCTCCGCGAGGCGGCCACGGAGCAGGAGGTCGGCCGCCTCCTGGCCGGCCTGGTCGAGGAGTTCGTGGGCCGCAGCAGGGCCCTCTCCCTGGCGCGGTACGAGATCTTCCTCTACACCGCCCGGCGGCCGGAGCATGCCGGAGCTGCCGTGGCGCACTGGCGTGGAAACTTCATTCAGCTCCTGGAGCCGATGATGGCTCAGATGGGAGCCGTCGATCCCGTCGGCGCGGCCAGGTTCTTCATGTCCGCGTTCGACGGTGTCCTGCTGGGCCTGCTGATCAATCCGAGCGGTATGGACGGCGGTGAACTGGCCACATTCCTGACCCGCCTCCTGCGGGCGGTGACCGGAGATGCCTCGGCCACTCACTGATCGAACAGGTGAGTGGCCGAGGGGAGGTGACTCGGTGCCGGCTCACGCCGAGGCGCCAAACGCCGCCTCTCGCTGCCGCTGGAGCCAGCCGCGCATCAGCCAGGCGACCGGCGCGGCGGGCAGCGCCTTGCGCTCCACCGGAGTCGTGGCGGCCGATGCCATCCACGGCGGCATGAACCTCAGCGTCCACTTCGGCGCCGACTTGACCATCTGGCGCTCGAAGACGTCCCATTCCTTCTTGCCCAGAGCGGGCTTCAGCCGGCCGTTGAGCTCACGCTCCTCGTCGGCGGTGTGCACCACCAACAACTGCCGCAACGTCGCCGTCTTGTCGGCGATCTCGGCGAGCACCGCCGGGTCGTCACCCGCCGAGCCGATGGTCTTCTGTAGCTGATGGAGCAGTTCGGCCAGCTCGTGGTGCTCGGAGGTCATCAGCTCCAGTGCCTCGGCCGGGGCTCCGCGGTCGCGCAGCATCGGCCACAGGACGTCGTCCTCGCCCTCGTGATGGTGATCGATGAGTTGGAAGACCCGGTCCGCGTACTGGATGAGGGCCGCCGTCCGCCGATCGTCCGGTCTCTGCGACAACTCCCGCGCGGCGTCGCTGATCTGTTGCAGGTCGCGCGCCATCGCCCGGTGGACGACGACCATCACGAGGTAGCCGTTTGCCACCGGTTCGGTTGTCGTGCCCAATGGTCTGCCTCCTTCGATTGGTTTGGGAAATTCTAACTGCGCTGGTGAGCTGCTCGGGGGCCCTAGAAGTCCACCGTGGCGGTGACCGGCAGGCGTTGCTGCTCCAGCAGCCACCGGGTCTGGAACCGCTGGATCTTCCCGCTCGGCGTCCGGGGCAGTCCGTTCCTGTTGACGAAGAGGCAACGAGTCAGGGCGATCCCGCACTTGACCCGAATGGCGGCCGCGGCCTCCGCGGCCACCAGTCTCGCGTCGCTCGACGTGCGCTTCAGCTCCGCCAGCAGGACCAGGCCCGGGCTGACACCCGGCTCGTCCAGCACCACGGAGCAACCCTCCCGCACCGTGCCGAGACTCTCCACCGTGGCCTCCAACTCCCTGGCGTACACCTTGCGACCGCCGACGGAGAGCATGTCGTCGGTCCGGCCCACCATGTACAGCTCGCCGTCGGCGAGGAACCCGAGATCTCCGGTACGGAGGCGACCGCCGGTGAACACTCTCGCGGTCCGCTCCGGATCGTTGTGGTAGCCCTCGGCCAGACTCGGTGACCTGACGATGATCTCCGCGAGCCGGCCAGGCTCCGCCGTTTCCACAGTCACCCCCGTACACGGCCGGCCCACGGACACCACGACTGTGGCGTGCTCGTGCTCCGCGGACGTCTCGACGATCCGCCCGTCGGCCAGCTCGACCGCGTCCAGGACAATCGTCCGCGGCTTCTCGCGGTGGTCGCAAGCGGTGACCGCCAACGTCGCCTCGGCGAGGCCGTATGCCGGCATGAAGTGTTCCATCCGCAGCCCGGACGATCCGAAGGTCGCCACCGCGGCGGCCAGCACCGCGTGGTCAACGCGTTCGGCACCGAGTACGCACACCCGCAGCGCCAGTTGCCTCGACAGCGGATGCCTGCCCTGTGCCCTGGTCGCCAGATGCAGCCCGGTGCTCGTGCCCGCGGTCATCGTGATGCCGTGCTCGGCGAGGTCGCGGAACCAGCTCCGGGGTGACGAGAACAGCCGTTCCGGCGAGGAGAGCCAGATGTCGCTGTCGAAGCCGAAGGTGTACAGCAGGCAGCCGAAGATGCCCATGTCGTGGGAGAGCGGAAGCCAGGACGCCACCCGTTCCGTGCGATGCTCCGCCCCCAGCATCGAGTGGATCATGGAAAGCTGGCGTGACACCGCGTCGGCCGTCAGCGCGCAACCCTTCGGCCGTCCGGTGCTTCCCGAGGAGAACTGGATGAAACAGATCTCGTTGCCGGCGGGCAGCGCCGGGTCGATGCGCTCGCCGGGGCCCGCGAGCGAGGCCCAGGACCGCGTGGTGACCGCGTCCGGTGGTTTGTCACCCAGTTTCGCGCGCACGTCGTCGTCGAGCAGCAACAGTTCGGCGTCCAGCTCGTCGATGATCCGGTTCACCAGCCCGGCGTACTCCTCCCCGCTCATCCCGCGGCTCGGCAGCGGCAGCGAGGCGACCACTCCCCCGGCCAGCCACACGGCGAGCAGTCCGGCGACGGCATCCGCCGTGTTGGTGAGTACGCAGGCAACCCGGCTGCCCGGGCGTACACCCTGCTCGCGCAGGTGGGTCGCGGCCCGGTACGCACGGTCGATGACCTCGGCCCAGGGCAGCTCGGCCCACTGCCCGTCCACCCAGGTGCGCAGTGAACGGCGGGGCCGACCGCTGGTCAGCATGTCCCAGATCAGCACGATGACACCACTGTCACTCCACGTCCGTGACGGCCATGACGTGCGTCCGGTCACGATTGGCGAGCGGGATGTCCGGGGCGACCGGGAACGACACCCCGCGGTCCGCGGCGGCCGCGACGAGGCTGCCACCGGCCGCCTTGATCGCCATTCGTTCCGGGTCGATCCGGATCACCTTCGTCACGAGGTGCACCCGCTCCAGGGCCCAGACGACTGACGCGGTCACGTCGATCTGCCACCAGAGCAGACCGTGCCGGGCGGAGCGGGGGAAGGCGTGGTGGTTGTTGTGCCAGGCCTCGCCGAACGAGGGCAGGGCGAGCCAGGCCACGTTGCGCGACTCGTCCTCTGTCGGGTACGCCCGCTTGCCGAAGTAGTGACCGACGGAGTTCACGGCGTACGTGATGTGATTGACCAGGAAGATCCGGACGAGCCCGCCCCACAGCATGCCGGTGAGGAACGCCGTCACGCTCTGCCCGATGGCCGCGCCGATGATTCCCGGCAGCACGATGCCGGCCAGCACGATGCCGACGAAGTGCTCGCTGATCCACCGCATCGGCTTCTCCCGCACCAGGTCGGGGCAGTACCGCATCGGACTGGATTCCAGGTTCTCGTTGAACAGCCAGCCCAGATGCGCGTGCCAGAGGCCGGCCATCATGCCGCGGAAGCCGGGCTCGAAATCGAGATGCGGACTGTGCGGGTCACCGGGCCGGTCGGCCACCCGGTGGTGGTGCCGGTGGTGCGACACCCAGATCAGGGGCGGTCCCTGCCCGGCCATCGAGCCGACCGTGGCCAGCGAGTACCGGATCACCTTGGTCGTCTCGAAGGCGCGGTGCGCGAAGAGCCGGTGATAGCCCATCGAGATACCGAGCCCACAGAGGACGTACATGGTGGCGAGGGCGGCCACGTCCGACAAGCCGAACATGCGGTTCCACAGCAGCGCCATCGCGGCGGCGATGCCGAACAGCGGGATGACCGACGCGGCCAGGATGAACCAACGGTGTTCTCTGCCGTTCATGCGGCGTCTTCCTTTCTGGTTCGGGCGTCCGCGGCGGCGACCACCCGGTTGAGTCGATCCATGCGGGTGGCCAGGGACATCAGCCCTTCCAACCGGAACGCCGGAGGCTGCCGGCCGTCGACGTCCGTGAAGCCGTACTCCGCCGCCAGGTCACCGACCGCGAGGGTGCTGCCGGAGTGGCGGACCAGGTCCGGATCGGCCATCAGGGCGGCGACGGCGCGGCCGACGTACTGCGGCGTGTGCATCACCGCGGCGGGCCCCTCGCCCAGCGCCGACCAGGCGGCCTCCACGCGTTCGGTACGCACGAAGCCGGGCAGCAGGCTGACCGCTGCCACCCCGTGCCGGGCCAGTTCCCGGGCCATCCCGAAGGTCTGCCGGGTGGCCGCGAACTTGCACGTGTCGTAGGCGACCTGGCCGAGGTAGGTGTCGCCGTCCTGGTAGCTCATCGACACGATCAGGCCGCGTTTCGCGGCGACCATCAGCCGGGCGGCGTGCTGACTGGTGACGTACTGGCCGCGCAGCGAAGCCGCGAACAGGTCGTACCGCCAGGCCGGTTGCTTCCAGAACGGGGCGTCGAACTTCGCGTCGGTGGACCGTTCGTACCCGGCCCAGGCGTTGTTGACCAGCAGGTCGACCCGCCCGTGCCCGTCCTCGACCCGATCGAACAGTGCGGCGATCTCGCCCTCGTCGGTGTGGTCACAGCGCACCGCGATACCGGTTCCGCCGGCCTGGGACACGGCGGCGGCGGTGTCGTCGACCGTGCCGGGAAGGTCCTCGGTGGTCGGTTTGCCCTTGGTGCTGCGTCCGGTCACGTACACGGTCGCACCGGCCGATCCCAGCGCGATGGCCACGCCCTTGCCCACCCCGCGGCTGGCGCCGGTGACCACGGCCACCACGGACCGCAGATCGGGTGCTTGCCAAACGTCCTGCACATTCTCCTCCGTCAGTTGGCCGCGGCCAGCAGGCTGCGCCGGAACGCGTCCTTGTCGCCGATCTCGGGCAGTCCGTACTCCTCGACGAGCTCGCTCATGGAGCTCGGCAGGATGCCGCCGCTGGCCGCGGTCACCTCGCTGACATCGCCGAGGACCTGCACGAACCGCCGTGAGGACGGCGGCAGCGCGTTCAGTTCCGCGTCGTCGAGGTCGGCGGGATGAACGATGCGGGGGATCCGGATCCGGCGGCCCGTCGACCGGGCGTGCTCGATGAGGAGATCGACGGCCTCGTCGACGGTCATCGCCGCCTTGCCGTAGGTCAGCCAGAACTGGCGCCCCACGTCATCCCGGCGGATCGCCTCGGCCACCGCCTTGGCGCACAGATCCTGTGCGACGACGTCGATGAGGTTGCCCGGGTGCGCCGGGAAGACATCGGCGCGACCCCGGCCCACCCAGTCGGCGACCAGTTGGACGATCTGTGGCTTGCTGGTCCAGCCGGTCGTCGAGTGGCCGATCAGATTGGTCGGCCGGTACACGCTGTGCGGTACACCGGACTCCGCGAGCAGCAGCTCGGATGCCCGCTTCGACAGTACGTAGTTCGTGGTCACGTTGTCGGGGCGCAGCCGCACGGGCGACTCGCCGGCCAGCGCGGCGACGAACGCCGTACTGATGTAGTGGACGGAGGCCCCGGCGGCCCGCGCGAAGTCGATGACGTGCCTGGTGCCGGCGATGTTGACGCCCTCGTAGTCCTCGGCCGGCCGTCCCCACTCGGTGAGCGCGGCGGAGTGGATGACGGTGCCCACGCGGCGCGTCAGGGACTCGTACACCTCCGGTGGGAGGCCGAAGCTCGGACGGGAGATGTCACCGGTCACCACCTCCGGCCCGGCGGCGGGCAGCCTGCCGCGCCGCAGCAGGCAGATCACCGGTTGACCGGTCAGTTCGGCCAGCAGGGCCTGCCCGACCACCCCGGCGGCTCCCGTGAGCAGGATGGCTCGCGCGGTCATCTGTTCGCTTCCCTCCACTCGATCAGCCGGCTCATCGCCCGTACCCCGACGAAGGCGAGCGGCTCCGGCGGGAAGCGAGGCTCCCGGCCGTTGACGAAGAACAGGTTGGTGAAGTCGGAGTCCTTCTCCAGTACGAGGTCGCGCAGCACCTTGCCGCCGAGGTGACTGGCGGCGATGCCGTTACCGCAGTAGCCGTAGCCGTGGTAGAGGCCCGGCTGGCGGCTGCCGAAGTGCGGGACGAGGTCCCGGGTGATGTCGACACAGCCGCCGTACGTGTGGCTGAACCGCACGTCGGACCACATCGGGAAGTAGCGCGCGAAGGACGCCCGCAGATCGGCGAAGACCGCTGCGTCGCTTGCCCGCTGAGCACCCATGTCGCGGCGGAGGTGGTACCGGGCCGGGCCACCGGCCCACATGACGCGGTTGTCGGCGGTGAACCGACCACAGTTGAGGAAGGTCCGGGCCTCCACCAGGCCTTCGCGCCGAGGCCAGTGCACCCTGGCCCGTTGCTCGTCGGTCAACGGCTCGCTGACCATGGCGTAGCTCCACACCGGGAGGACCTGACGGCCGTACCCGGGGAGCCGGTGCTGTGCCGCGCTGGTGGCGAGCACGACCTTCGGGGCGTCGACCCGGCCGTGCGGTGTGCGGACCCGCCAGCCGCCGGCTGCGGGCTCGACCGCGTCGGCCGGCGTCTGTTCGTACACGGCGACGCCCATGGCGCGTACCGTCGCGTACAGACCACGGGCCAGTTTGAACGGGTTGACGATCGCGCCTCCGGTGAGCACGGCGGCCTGGATCGCCGGCGACCCGATGTGTTCCCGCGCCGCCGCGGCGTCGAGCACTGTCATCTCGAACCGGGGGCCGATCCGCGCGGCCAGGGCCTGGCCCTGCTTGAGCCGGTCGACCTGGGCCCGGTTCACGGCCACCATGAGGTAGTTGTTGGCCTCGTAGTCGGCGTTGACGCTGTGGCGGCGCAGGAACCGCCCGATGTCGAGGATCGACCGGCCGATGGCGTCGCAGGCCGCGGCGGCCCGCTCCGTGCCGTGCAGGCGGACGATCTGTTCGAGGTCCTTGCCGATCGTCGGCGTGACGAAGCCGTCGGCCGTGCCCGATGCGGCACCGCCCACCAGGTCGCGTTCGACCACGCAGACGTTCAGTGCCGGAGCCTCCTGTTTGAGGAGGTAGGCCGTCCACAACCCGGTGAAGCCGCCGCCGACGATGCACACATCCGCGGTCGTCGTGCCCGCCAGCGGCGCGGCGGGGGCGTCCGTGGTGCCGTCCTGCCAGAAGATCGGGCTGCGGCGCGGCGTCGAAGTCCGCGTGGCCATCACACCGCCTCGTAGATCACTCGGGCCAGGCCCAGGTGCCGGCGCTGGAACTGTTCGGCGGCCGCGCTCAGGTAGCGCTCGTAGTCCGCCACCACCTCGGGCCCGACGATCGCGATCGCCTCGCTACGGTTGCGCTTCAGCCGGCGCAGCCATTCCTGAAGGGTCGACACGTAGTGATCCGGATCGTTGCGCACGGAGACCACCTCGAACAGGTTCTCGCTGGCCTCCACGAGTTCCGTCATGGTCGGCAGGACCGACTCCGGGAAGATCGTCTCGATGATGAACATCATGTCCCGGACCGTCTGCCGGTCCATCCGGTTGTTGTTGCCCTTGACGTTGGTCTGCAGGGCCAGCCGATTGCCGGGCTGGCGCATCGACTCGCGGCAGAACTCGAAGAACGAACGGTAGGCGCGCATCCGCTCGACCCGGGGCAGGTCGAACCGCGCGAAGTGCTCGAACGCGCCGATGGACACAATGGCGTCGTACGGCGCGTCCGGACGGTGATCGATCCAGTTCTCGACGCGGACATCGAGGCCCGGCGGCTGCGCCTGGTCGCGTACCCACTCGGCCTGGGAGGGACTCAACGTCAGGCCGATCGGCTGCCGCACGCCGTATCCGTACCCCGCCCGGCGTAGCGCACTGCCCCAGCCGCAGCCCACGTCCAGCAGCCGCTCCGCGATGCTGGCCCTGGCGCCGTTCAGCAGGTAGTCCAGCTTGCGCTGCTGGGCGCGCTCAAGGGTGTCGCCGGGTTCCCACAGGGCGCAGGTGTAGGTGCGGCTTTCGTCCAGCCACAGCCCGAAGAACTCGTTGGAGACGTCGTAGTGGTGGGTGATGGCCTTGGCGGTTGCTCCGAGGTACGCCGTCGTCATGACTGGGTTTCGGTCAGGGCGGTGCTGTTCGCCAGTTCGACGAGGTCGCCGATGGTAACGATGTCGGCTGCCCGGCCGGCGTCGAACTCGATTCCCAGGCGGTCCTCGATGGTGAATACGATGTCCGCCGTCTGCAGACTTGAAAGGCCGATGTCGCGAAGTGAGGAATTAGCGTCGAGGCCGTGGTCGGCGTGGCTGCCGAGCTTCGCGTTGATCAGATCCACGACATCCTGAACCGTAACCGACACAGTGGTCTCCCCAAATTTTGGTTTCTAACTGAATTAACTCAGTCGATCCTGTGGTCAGAGCCTGACACGGAGGGCCGGGCGCGGGCAAGGCCGTATAGCTGCGGTTGCGGGAGTGCCCAGCCGCTAATTACGCGCTTGTCGCCATTCCCTTGTTTAGCCACCGTAAGCCGTTGCCTGATCTCGCCGCCCTGTGGTTACGTGAGCCGTTCAGCGAGCGTCGGGCTCAGGTGAGGGGTTTGTAATGGCATATCAGAAAATTGAATTAGCGGAGATCCCGGGCCTTATCCGGTGCGAGACGACGACCCGGGACGAGGGATTCGCCCTGGCCGCCGACATGACGCGTGCGGTCTATTCGCATGAGCAGATCTACGGCCAGTTCTGCACGCTCCAGGACTACATCGACGCGCCGATCGACGAGGTCTACGACTACCTGGCCGACATCCAGAACCTCAACGAGTGGACGTACAGCACCCGGGGGTTCGACGAGACGGACGAGGCCGGGTTGTTCGTGGGAGTGGACACCCTGGTCGACGACACGAAGATCTACATGCGAGTCCAGGCTGACCCGCAGGCCCGCACGCTCGACTACCACTGCGCCTGGGACCAGGGCAAAGACCTCTGGATGGTCTATCTGATCAGGCTCATCGACGCGAATGTCGTTCTCAACCGGCCGGGAACGGTCCTGGTGTGGACGAACTGCCACCACCCCAACTACGACAAGAACCCGTACCCCGAACTCTCGCCGAGCCCCAACCGGACCTGGGTCGGTGACATGTGGGGTCTCTTCTACGCCGGCCACGCGGTGGAGCTGGCCAATCTCAAGGCGATTCTGGAGCGGCGGCACGGGAGCGGGGCACGGCAGGTCGCCCAGTGACCACCACGCCGGTCAGTATCGTCGACATCGCCCGGTATCTCCCCGGCGAGCCGGTCGGCACGGAGTACTTCGCCGAGCGAATCGCTGCGGACAGCAGGCTGAACTGGGAAAATCCCATGTTCGTGCCGCCGAAGTCGCGACATCTCGTCGATCGGGACACCACCGCCGCGGACATGATCGAACGGGCTGCGGACACGCTCTTCGCCAGGTTGGGCGGGCAGGCCCGCCGGGACGTGGACATCGTCCTCACCAACGTGCTGTTGCCGGACATGCCGCACGCCGGTGCCGGTGCGACGGTGGCACACCGGCTCGGTGCGAGCCCCAGTTGGGTCCTGGACATCCACAACGCGGGCTGCGCCTCGTTCGTCGTGATGCTGCGGCTCGCCAAGATGCTCATCGAAACGACGCCGGCGCGCTCGGCCCTGCTCTGCAACGTGCAGAACTCTGCCGGACTGGTCTTCACCCAGCCGAACAACCTGCGCAATCCGCCGTCGGCCATCCCCGGCGACGGCGCCGCGGTGGCCTACGTGACCGCCTCTGCCGAGTCGCCGGTCCTCGATGTCGAGGTGGTGAACCGGCCGGAGGCGGCGCCGGACATGCAGATCGAGCGCGAGGACGGCAGCCTGTACTGGGAGCCGGGCGAGGCCGAACTGAACGTGAAGTTCACCGAGGCCAGCGTTGCGAAGATCATTTCGCGGGGCAACCGCCTCGTCCCCGAGGTCGTCGAAACGGTCTGCCAGCGGATCGGCGCCAAGACCAGCGAGATCGACGTCCTCGTCACCAACCAGCCGAACCGGATGTTCCTCCGCAACTGGTCCGAGGCGCTGCAACTGCCACCGGGCCGGCACCTGGACACCTTCGACCGGTACGGCAACCTGTTCGGTGCCGGAGCGCCGATCACGTTGTCCCACGCGATCGAGGAGGACACGATCCCGGCCGGCGCGCTGGTCGTCGTGGCGGGCTTCGCCCATGCCGGAGACCTGGCGGCAGCCGCGGCCCTGCGGTGGAGGGCCGCGGCATGAGGACGATCGCCGGCGCGCTCATCGATGCCCTCGACGACCTGGGCGTACGGCACGTGTTCGGGGTCGGCGGGGCCAACATCGAGCACGTGTTCGACGCACTGCACCAGCGGGGTGCCGGCCGGATCAGCTCGTTTCTGGCCAAGCGGGAGGACGGCGCGGCGTTCATGGCCGACGGCATCGCCCGGGCCTACGGCACGCTTGGTGTGTGCTGTTGCACGTCCGGTGGCGGCATGATGAATCTGGCTGTCGGGCTGGCCGAGGCGCACAACGACGGGATCCCGGTGCTCGCCCTGGTGGGTCAGTCGCCCGCCGTCTCCGACGGGCTCGGCGCCTTCCAGGAGTCCACCGGCCGGCCCGGCACGGTCGACGCGCACGGCCTGCTGCGGTCGATCACCAAATACACGGGCCGGATCACCGGCAGCGACGACTGCTGGGTGCAGTTGCGGGCGGCGCTGACGGCGGCCCTGTCCGGCCGGCCCGGCCCGGCGGCGCTCCTGGTGCCGCGGGACGTGTTCGCGGCGCCGGCCGGCCCGGCACCGGCGGACTGGCCGGCCGGGTTGTCGGAGTTCGCCGCGCGCCAGGAGGTGCCCCCGGAGCCGTTGCGGGAGGTCTTCGACGCCTTGAGCCGGGCCGTCGCGCCGGTGCTGCTCCTCGGCCCGGAACTGCGCTCGTCGCCGGACGGGGACGCGGTGGTCGCCTTCGCTCGCCGGGCCCGCATTCCGGTGGCGACCTCGATGTCCAACCGCGGCGACGTCGACGAGGACGATCCGCTGTACCTCGGCGTCGTCGGCGTCGCCGGCCACCCGTCGGTGCACCGGTATCTGCTCGAACAGGCCGATCTCGTGGTGGCGGCCGGCTCCGACCTGGGTTTCCTGACCCGGGGCCCGATCCTCGACCTGAAGCCCGACCGCGTGGTCGTGATCGCTCACGACGGGTCGGTCGCCCGCCGGTCCGCCTCGGCGGACCTGGTTCTCGAGGCCGATGCCGGTCGGATGTTCCGGGCCCTCGGCGACCTGCTCACCGCTGAGCCCTTTCAAGCCCCACCATTCGAGTACGAGCTGCGCCACTACACGCCGGAGCTGGAGGTGGAGAGCGTCGTGCCGGCGGAGGACTCCCTGCTGGCCAGCGAGGCGATCGACCTGCTGGGCGAGTACCTGCGGCCGGGTGACCGGGTGCTCACCGACGCGGGCAACTGCGGGGCGGCAGCCGCCCACCTGATCACGCTCCCGCCGGGAGGGCGGGCGTTCACGGCCTTCGGCATGGGCGGGATGGGGTACACGGTGCCCGCCGCGATCGGCATGCAACTGGGAGCCCCCTCCGGGCGCACCGTGGTCATGCTCGGTGACGGCGCCTTCCTCATGAACGGCCTGGAGATCCACACGGCGGTCGAGTTGGGCCTGCCGATCCTGTACGTCGTCTTCAACAACGCGGGACACGCCATGTGCGCGTCCCGGCAACGGCAGATGTTCGGTGGCCGGATCGAAGGCTCTCTCTACCACCCGGTGGACGTCGTCTCGGTGGCGCGAGGACTGGGGCGGCCTGACGATCTCTGGGTAGGTTCCGCCGGGGCGCTGCCCGAGCTGCGCGCACTGCTGGCGGATTACCACGCGGGCCACGACGATCGGCCCGGGGTGCTGGAGCTGCGGCTACTTCGCGACGAGATTCCGCCCATGATGCCGTTCGTGGCCGCGGACGCACCCACCCATGCGCTGACCGGGCGGCGGGTGCGTCCGGGAGACCGATCATGACAGCCGGCCGAGTGGTGATCGTCGGTGCGGGCCTCACCGGTCCGCTGCTCGGCATGCTCCTGGCGCGTCGTGGCTACGAGGTGGACATCATCGAGGGCCGGCCCGACCTGCGGCTCGGCGGCGAGCGGACGCTGCGGTCGGTCAACCTGACCCTGTCGGAACGTGGCCTGCGCGCGCTGCGCGAAGTGGGGCTTGAGCAGGAGGTGATCACCAAACTTGGGCAACCGTTGCGCGCTCGTGCCGTACACCTGGCGAGTGGCGCGGTCAACCTGCTGCCGTACGGGCACAACGGAGAGCAGGTGCTCTACGCGGTGTCCCGTGCCGGGTTGTCCTCCCTGCTCGTCGACGCGGCGGAGAACTGCCACGGCGTACGGTTTCATTTCGGGGTGAAATGCCTGGAGGTGGACCGGACGGCGCCCGCAGTGGTCGGTTTGGAGACGGCCACCGGCCGGCGTCGGCGCTTCACCGGTGATCTCGTTGTCGGCGCCGACGGCACCCATTCGACGGTCCGCCGGTACGTCCAGCACGGCGCGTTCGCCGACCTCCAGATGCACTACGTGCCCTGGCGGTACAAGGAGATCGTCATCAAGGGGGAACTCGACCCGACCGTGCTGCACGCGTGGCCCCGCGGGGACCGGATGATGTTCGCCCTGCCCAACGTGGACGGCACGTTCAACGGTGTGTGCGTGTTGCCGGCCGGCGGAGCGGACGGCTTCGACGCGCTGGACACGCCGGAACGGATCCGTCGCTGCTTCGACGAGACCTTCGGTGACGTCTCCAGGCTCATTCCCGACCTGGAGGAACAGGTATCCAGAAGCCCGGTCTCCGCGTTTCCGACCATGCTCACGTCGCAGTGGTACCACGGCGACACGGTGGTGCTGGTGGGCGATGCCTGCCACAGTGTCGTGCCGTTCTTCGGGCAGGGAATGAACGCCGGGTTCGAGGATTGCCTGGAGCTCAGCCGGTGCGTCGCGGAAACCCCCGACCGGGCGACCGCGTTCGCCACGTACCAGCGACGCAGGGAGCCGCAGAGCGCGATTCTGGCGAAGCTGTCCCTCGACAACTTCGCGGAGATGCGCGAGTCCGGTCCGCAGCACCGGGTGGCGGCCCGCAAGTATCTGCTGCATTGGCTGTATAGGCGGTCAGGTGGCCGGATTGTGCCCATATACACGATGATCGCTCACTCTGCCGTGCCGTATATGGATTGCGTGGCGCGGGCCGAGCGGCAGGACCGCCTGTTGCGCCGCTGTGGCGCGGATATCGCCGTTTCCCTGATAACGATGGCGGCGATGGCGCGTCGAGTGTGGCAACGTGCCTGGCAAGGCGGTCGGGCCGAGAGAGCGGCCGCTCGCGCGGGCCGATGGTCGAGGGTTCCGCTCTGAGGCCGAGCCTGCCATATCCGCGCTTTCGGCTTGGTATCACTGCGGGAAGTCGTTACCGTGCCACCATTCAGGGTGGATTGATCGTTTCACGTTCCATCCGGAGGGGGCCCCGGGGGAGCCGACACTCTTGATCAAGAGAGATGGGGGGCGCAACCCGGGGTGACTGGAACACGAAGTTGATCAATTCCAGTGCAGGTCGCGGAATTCTCAACGCGTAGAAGATAGCTCCAATCGGGGATGGGGATATCCATTGCAGATGGTTCGGGAACTCGACAAATTGGACCGTGATCCGAGGCTGGGGAACGTCTATCCCAACCTGGCTTTGAATGTGGAGACGATGCTGCGGCGACTGCACGGCCGGATCTCCGGCTGCTTCGCCCGAGCGGAACCGCGGGAACGAGCGTTGCAGTACCTCCTCGGCCTCGCCGGGGGATCCGGCGTCGATGCGGCCGGCCGACGGAATGTCGCCAGCTACTCACGCGAGGCACGCGCGGACGGCGCACAGCGACTGCTCACCACCGCGCAGTGGGACGACGCCGACGCGCGACGCAAGCTGCGCGAGGTCGTCCGGTCCAGCGTCGGAGCGGCGGGCTGCCTCTACGTCGTCGAGGCGACGTTTCCCAAGAAGGGCAACGCCCCGGCCGGAGTGGATTATCAGTACCGGCCCGAGAGCGGGCGGGCACAGAATTGCCAGTGTGCGCTGTTCCTGCTGCACGTCACGCCGGATATCCGATTGTTCATGCTGGACCTCGACCTCTACCTGCCGCCCGCCTGGATCACCGACCGCGACCGGCGGGCGCGCGGACGGATCCCGGACGGCCTGACCTATCGGTCGAAATCAGCGATAGCTCGGGACCTGATCCTCTCTGCCATCGACAGCGGTTTCCGACCCGACCGGGTCTACCTGTCCTTGCACTGCAGGGACAACCCGGGCGTGCTGGAAGCGTTGCAGCAGCGTCAGATCCCGCAGCTGGCCGGCCTCAGCCTCGACGACCTGAGCAGGGTGGCCCGGATCGACGCGGCGGTGCCGGCGATGCGCGACGACGCACGGCGTTCGGGTGAGACCGCACAGCGCGGCCGTGAAGCTCTCCCGCGCGGCCCCGTCACCGTGCGGTTCGCCCCGGCGAGCAGCCGGGATGGCCGCGGTGCCAGCCCTTACCAGGCCAGAGCGGGCTACTCGATGTTCACCAACGACGTGGTCCGCAGCATCGCCGAGCGTCGCTACGTCGAGCGGCGCTGGAAGGACATCCGGAGCGACATCCGGATGGACCGGTACGAGGTGCGCAGCTGGCGTGGCTGGTACCGGCACATGACTTTCGCCATGACTGTGCAGCTGGCCAACGAGCTGACCCTGACCGGTCCGGCTGACGGAGAACTCGGAGCCTGACGTGGACAACGACATGATCCTCAAGCTGGCGGCCGACAACGTCGAGTACGGCGATGTCGACCGCCTGGTGAACATTTACTGGGCACTGTCCAGCACCCTGGTGCAGGGGGTAGCGGGGGACGTGGTGGAGGCCGGCTGCCATGCCGGCAACACGAGTGTCTTCCTGCAACGGCTCATCGAGGAGTTCGCACCCGAGCGCGAGTTACACCTCTACGACTCTTTCGAGGGCCTGCCGAAGCCGAGCGAACACGACACGTTCCTCACCGAGGGCGCGCTCAAGGTGGATCTCACCGACCTGAAGGCCACGTTCGAGAAGTGGGAGCTGCCGCTCCCGAACGTCCACGCCGGGTGGTTCGACGAGACACTGCCCACCCAGCTGCCCGACCGGGTCTGCTTCGCCTATCTCGACGGCGACTACTACGAATCGATCCAGGTCAGCCTCGAGCACATCTACCCGCGACTCAGCGACGGCGGCATCCTCATCGTCGACGACTACTGCGACAGCGGGCGCAATCCGCAGGCGTTCGACCGGTTCTCCGGCCCGAAGCGAGCGTGCGACGAGTTCTTCGCCGACAAGCCGGAGAAGGTGTCCGTGCTGGTCGGGTCGGGCGACCTCGCTTTCGGCTACATCCGTAAGGGCTGGGTGGCGCCCCCGGGGCACTGATCAGCCGACGCCATGCACAGAAACGGGGACGAGAGTCTTGGGGCACTACCGCAGCAACGTACGGGACCTGGAGTTCAACCTCTTCGAGGTCTTCGACACCGGAATCGGCCGGGGGCCGTTCGCGCAGACGGACGCCGACACCGCGCGGCGTCTCCTACGGGAGACAGCGGCGCTGGCCTCCGGGGCAGTGGCCGACTGCTTCGCGGACGCCGACCGCAACCCACCGGTGTTCGACCCGCAGTCACACAGTGTGACGGTCACGCCCTCGCTGGCCCGGATGTACCGCCAACTGTGGGCCGATGACTGGCACCGTCTCATGCTCCCCACCGAGCTGGGCGGGTTCGGCGTGCCCCCCAGCGTCCAGTGGGCTGCGGTCGAGCTGCTGGTCAGCGCCAACCCGGCACTGCACCTGTATTTCAGCGCCGCGCCGAACTGCGCCGCCATCATCGACCGTACCGGCACCGAGGAGCAGCGGCGATGGGCGCGGTTCATGGTGGAGCGGGGCTGGAGCGCCACGATGGTGATCACCGAGCCCGACGCGGGGTCCGAGGTCGGTGCTGCCCGGACCCGGGCGATCCGGCAACCCGACGGCTCCTGGCACCTCGACGGGGTGAAGCGATTCATCACCGGCGGTGACCACGACATCACCGAGAACATCCTGCACCTCGTCCTGGCCCGCCCGGAGGGCCCCGGCATCACGTCACGGCCGGGCACGAAAGGGCTGAGCCTCTTCCTCGTGCCCAAGTTCCTCTTCGACCCGGAATCCGGCGCTCCCGGGGCACGCAACGGTGTGTACGCGACAAACCTGGAGTCGAAGATGGGCATTCGCGGGTCCGCCACCTGCGAGTTGTCCTTCGGTCAACACGATGTGCCGGCCCAGGGCTGGCTCCTCGGCGACGTGCACGAGGGCATCGCCCAGATGTTCCAGGTCATCTCGTGGGCCCGGATGACGGTCGGCATCAAGGCCATCGGCACGCTCTCCACCGGCCACCTGAACGCCGTCGAATACGCCAAGCAACGGGTGCAGGGCTCGGACCTGCGGCGGATCTTCGAGAAGGGGGCGCCGCGCATTCCCATCGTCGACCACCCCGAGGTACGACGTTCGTTGCTGCTGCAGAAGGCGTACGCGGAAGGTCTGCGGGCGCTGTACCTGTACGCCGCCACCCTCCTGGACCAGGTGGAGGCGAACGAGGGTGACGTGCGGCTCGCCAGCAGCCTCAACGATCTGCTGCTGCCGCTGGTGAAGGGTGTGGGCGCGGAACGGGCCGCAGAGCAACTGCAACACGCCCTGCAGATCTTCGGCGGCTCCGGCTTTCTGCAGGACTATCCGCTCGAACAGTACGTGCGGGACCAGCGGATCGACTCGCTCTACGAAGGCACGACCGCGATCCAGTCCATGGATCTGCTGTTCCGCAAGATCGTCCGGGACAACGCGCAGACGCTGACCGCGCTGATCAGCGACATCCGCGCCTTCAGCAGCGGCGAGGCCGGCAACGGCAGGCTCAAGGAGGGACGGGGCTTTCTGGGCGAGGCGGCCGACGACATCGAGGCCATGCTCGCCAAGCTGGCCGAGCGTCTCTTCGCCGTACAGAGCGACCCGGACCAGATGCTGGCCGTCGGAGAGCACACCGTCCGGTTCATGATGAGCATCGGTGACCTGGTCATCGGCTGGTTGCTGCTGCGCCAGGCGGATGTCGCCATCGTCGCGCTGGACGCCGGGGCGTCGGGGCCGGACGCCGACTTCTATCGGGGAAAGGTCGCGGTGGCGACGTACTTCGCGACAACGGTGCTGCCCGAGCTGTCCGTGCGGCGCCGGCTGGTGGAGAACAGCGGCGGCACCCTGATGGCGATGAGTGCCGCGGAACTCTGACGACCGTTCGCGACCGATCCGGCCCCGCCGCACCCACCGGTACGGCGGGGCTTTCGCCGAACCGCACCCGGCAAGCTCCGGCAACCGCGGCGGGGACCGGGATCGAGGACGTTCACCGGAGTGCCGTGCTGCTCCGGTGCTCGGCGACCACGGCGGGGAACCGGTCGATCTGTTGTACCGCGGTCAGTGCGGTCTCGATGCCGGCCTGGATCCAGGCCGGTGTCACGGAGCAGTGCTCGCCGGCGAAGAACAGACCGCCCTGCGCGCGGATGGCCTGAGCGGCGTCCTGCTCGAGCTCGGCGCCGGTGAGCCCCTGCCGGACCGCCGCGCACCCTCGGCTCCAGCGCCGTTCGCCCCAGGCGATGCTGACGACGTCCTGGATCATTCCCGCGGCCCGCAGCTCGGGGTGCATCGCCGTCAACTCGTCCACGACGATCCGGTGCCGCTCCTCGACGGAGAGCCGACCGAGTTGGTCGGCGTCCTCGGCGATGGTGTAGCTGCCGAGAAGTGCCGCCCCACCGGCCGGATCGGTGATCGGAGCCGGGTAGTAGGTCTGCCGGATGCTGCCGCCCGATGCTGATCCGCCGCCGACGGTGCGGTGCCGGTTCCAGAAGGCCTCCGCGCAGAGCAGCCCCACCTTGGTGGCGGACCCGTAGTCCAGCCGTTTGATGGTCTCCACCTTGTCGGCGTCGAATCCCCGCAGCGGGAGGTTCCGCAGGACGGAGAAGGGGAGGGTGCAGAGGACGACGGGGTAGGTCACCGCCGTCCGCCCCCGCTCGGTGGCCAGCCCGACCGTCACACCCTCCGGACGTACGTCGATGGCGGTCACCTCGTGACGCAGGTGTATCCGGCCCGGCAGTCGGCTCGCCAGACCGTTGGGTAGCTGATCCATGCCGTGGGGAAGGCACACCATCCCGGTGCTGAACCTGCGCAGAATGTCGTCGAGGAAGCCCTTCAGGGCACCGCTGCAGGCGGCGCGAAGCTCTGGGTGCCGGCGGAACGCCGCGCTGAGGTCGGCGCGTCCGTCCCGGAGAAACGGTGTCACGTCCAGGCCGCCCACCACGTCGAGCAGACCCGCCAGATCGGCGCGCATGATGTCGCGCTGTTCGCGTGGCGCCAGCGCCCGCACCATGGCGTGCATCCAGCCCACGAAGAGCAGTGCGTCGGACCGGTGGGCCGCTCCCGGGCAGGATCGTGCCGTCTCGCGAACGAGTGCGTCCGCGGCATCGCGTGCCCGCACGAACCGCGTGCCGATACGAAGCAGATTGTCGGGATCGGTGAGAACGTTCGTGAACGGACGCAGTTGGTCGCTCAGGCCCAACTCGTCGATGTAGCGCAGAGTCAGCTCGTGGTCGCCGGGGATCCGCATCGCGCCGAGTTCGACCACCGGTCCGGCGCCCTCGCCGAACCGGTGGGTGAATATCCGGCCACCCACCCGTGAGTCGGCCTCCAGTACCACGACGCGGTGCCCACGGCGGGCGAGTTCGTACGCCGCGACCAGCCCGGCCACACCGGCGCCGAGCACGGCGATCGTGGCATCGGCGACGTCGCCCCGGCCCGGTCCTGCGGTGAACCTCTCCATGCGCGTGAACCCCGATCGCACGTCGGTGATGAGGAAGGGTGAATCTGCGGCGCGGGCGCGGCTGTCCACAGTCGGTCACGCCGCGGCGCCGGGCACGCGGATGGTGGGAGAACAGCTGAATGCCGAGCTCGTTCCCGAGACCTGATCTGACAACTGATCGCCGGTGGGGAATAGCCGAGCGCGATGGCGGCAGGGTCCATCCGGCTGGCCTCCACTTTTGCGACGAATGCCCTCAGCTCGCGTTTGTGCACAGCACTCCCCGGGTCGTCGCTGCGCCATCCGCGATGGAACCGCCCTGGGCAGTCTAACGTGGTCGCGCGGGAATCGGTGGACCCGTCATCGTCAATTCTCGAAGTGCGTAAATGGTGGACTCGTACGCACTTGGAGAGTCCGTTCGATGTCGGTCCGACAGCGGCCCGGCGCCTGCCGACGTGCCCGCGTTCCGCGCCGGAGCAGAATAGGGGAACATCGCCGTTGACCGGCGCATCTGCTTGCACCGCAACCTTGTCGCCCAGCCGCGGGCCGACCGCGCAGGGTGGAGCTCCGGGAGCCGTTTTGGCCCTGCGCCGCCACCGGACTTCACGCGGGGAGGGCCTGCCGATGACCGGCCACCCATTCATCCTTGGCCCGCAACACGATTAGCACCCGGGATGCGCGATGGCCGTATTCGTTTCGCGCATCCTTCCTCAGTTGTGGCTCTTATGGGATCGGTTAACAATTTCGGACCGGACGTACTCGGAACGCAAGGCGGTGTTCCTGGTGAGAGGTCAACGACGTGCAGTAAACCTGCCCGGCGACTTACCGTTTTGTCGGCAGCCTGCGCAGCACCGACGTGTCGGGCGGCGACTGCGGGCAGCTGCCGCTGTCGTTGAGGGAAAGCGCCCCGGCCACGGCGACTTCGTCAACTCCCCGACAGATGACACCGGACGGTTGGGCCGGGATGGGAGATTGGGGGCCGGCGAGCAGTCCAGAGGGGAAACGGTTGCGCCCTCGATACCGCGCGGTCGTCATTGTGCTGGTGATACCGCTGATCACCGCGGTTGTCGGTGTGCTCATCAACGTCGCGACGGCCGGCGTCGAAGTGAAAGGCGCATTCGGCCGCATCGCGATCTGGATGGCGCTGCTCCTTGTCAGCATCGTGGGTGGCGCGACGGCTTGGCGGCTCGGGCGCCCGGCGGAGAAGGACCCGGTGGGTCGGGCCGCCACGTCGCTTCGGCGGGATCTGCAGCGGCGGTGGATGACCGATCCGGTGTGGCGGAGCGTGCGCGACGGCGACCGGTTGCCCGTCCGCTGGGACGCCGCCCCCACCGCGCTCTTCCCGGCCAACAATCGGGCCTGGCAGGAGCGCAAGCACCCTGGGGACGGCGCCCGCCTCGCCGCGTTGGTGACCGCCACCGGCGCACCGTCGCGTCTGGTGGTCCTCGGCGAAGCGGGCAGCGGCAAGACCGAGCTGCTCGTCGGCGCCTTCCAGGCGCTGCTGGAAAGGTCCGGCGAAGACCGGCGGGTCCCGGTCTTCGTCCCGATGACCGCGTGGCGATCGGCGGACGACCCACGGCGCTGGCTCGTGGACTGGCTGACCACCAACCACGGCTTCCTCAGACAACCCGTTTCCGCCGAGGACGGACGGACGCTTGCGCACGCGCTCGCGGAGGACAACCGGCTGATCTTCATCCTGGACGGGTTCGACGAGATCGCGCCGGAGCACCGGGCCGACGTGTTGCGCAGCCTCAACACCCTCCCCTCGGCCTGGTCGGTCATGTTGAGCTGCCGGACCTCGGAATACCAGGCGCTGCGCAACGTCGGCAGAGTGCTCACCGACGCTCGTGGCATCGTGATCAAACCTCAACGGCGAGAGCAGGTGATGCGCTACCTGAAGAACCGCAGCGAGTCGCCCGAGCGGTGGGCCGACGTGGAGAATCGCATTCCACGGGCCACCGTCCTGACGAAGGCGTTCGAGACGCCGCTGATGGTCACGCTCGCCGACGCCATCTACAACGCCGAGCCGAGCCGCAAGGACGGCAGCAACGTCCCCGAGCCGAGCGACCTTCTCGCCTACCAGGACGGCGCCGCGCTGGCGCACCACCTCCTCGGTGACGTCGTGACGGCACGGTATCCGACGGACCGCTCCAGCGGATGGCCCCGGGTCGGGCAGGCCCGTCGGTGGCTTGGATACCTGGCCGCCGCGACCGACTCGGACGACATACGCTGGTGGGACCTGCCGGTGCCAGCCGCGGCAACCCAGGGCGTGTGGGTCCGCAACGTGGCAACGGCGTTCGTCGTCGTCGCCTGGACGGCCCTGTCGGCCGGCCTCCTCAACGAATGGATCTTCACCGAGCCATACACCGGCGTGACCCACGCGCTGCGGATCTCCGCGGCGGCACTGCTCGTGTACCTCGCCATCCTCTATCTGACCGGCGCCTACAGCGACGCGGTCCTGGCGTCCGTCGGTGCCTACATCGCCGGCTGCCTGAGTGGCACGTACGACCTGGCGGTCGTCATCGGGCTCGTCGTCGGCTTCTCGTGGCGCTTCTCCTGGCATGACGAGCTTCCGCGGGTGCGTCGCGGCAGACTACGGAACGCGGTGCTCGTCGGAGTGGCGGCGGCGGTCGCCGCCGCGGCGATCCGGGGCGCCGGCGAGCTGTTCCCGTTGACACCCTCACTGACCACGGGCTTCGCCAGCGGCTCGGTCGACGGCTTCACCAGCCGCTGGGACGAGGAGGTCAACGGTTTCCTGGCGACCGGACTGGTCGTGACACTGACCGCCTGGGCAGGCCTGATCGTCGACCGTGGGCGGGTCGCCCTTCGGGTACGGGGTTGGCTCGCTCGTCCGTTGGTGCACGGGTTGGCGGTCGGTGTCGTGGTCACCGCGGTCAACTCCTGGGCAGACCGCTTCGGCAAGGTGGAGCATGCCTGGCTGATCGCCCCCGCCGACGGCTTCGCCGCCGGACTCGCCGTGTGGTGGGTGTCGCACTGGATCCACCTGTGGTCCGAGCCCACCAGGACACGTCGGCTGCCCCGGCCGCCATTGGCCGGCGTGGTTGTCGGAGTCGTGGCCTGCATCCTCCACACCGTCGGCTACTCCACCCGCACCGACATCCACTTCGGCTGGTCCCGCGCCCTGTCCGAAGCGATCTGCAGCGCCGCGCTCGTCTGGCTCGCTCTCGACCTGGCCGGGCGGGGGACACCCGGCCGCGGAGTCGACGGGACTCCCCCGCCGCCACGGCACCTCCTGCGGTTCGCTCCCGCCGTCGCGATCGCACTCCTTGCCGGTGCGCTCGACGCGGTCTCCGCGGGCGTCGCGCGGGGCGTCGCGACCGCGGTCGGCATCGGGCTGGTGCTGGTCTTCCTGACCGCGCGGCGGGCACAGCGCCACGTCGAGACCAGTGCCGCAGGTGCGTCCCCGGTCGAGGTGGGCGTCTTCGCGCTGTCGCTCGTCGGGATCCTCGCGGGGTTCGCGTACGGCGTGCTGGTCGGCGTCGTCGCCGCACTCGGCTGCCGGGTGGCGCGGGACATCGCCCGTCGCCGGCAGCCCTCCGGCACCTCGCCCCGGCCGTCGTTGCGCGGCGCGGGAGCCGGCATCCTGCTCGGTGGCGTGCCGCTCATGGGCGCCGCCTACAACGGCACCGCGCCGGTGTGGCTGCTGGCCATCGGTGTCACCAGCGGTGTGGCCGGCGCATTCACCTTCGGCGTCGACGCGCGCGACCCGGAGCGGACGGCACCCGTGTCCCCGCTGGGCTCGTACCGGCAGGACCGGGCCGCGTCACTGTTCCTCACCGCCGTGGTGGCGCTGGTCATCGGCCTGGCCGTGGTGGCGCGCGCCATGTCGGTCGTCGGCTCCGTCCCCGTCGCGCTCCTCGCCGGGCTGGGCACGATCCTCACCTACGGGCTGTCCGCCGGACTGGTGATCGCCGAGACGTCGACGCGGTTCCCGACCTTCCTCGTGGCCCGCATCCGGTTGGCCTACCACGGCCTCCTGCCGTGGCGGTCCATGACGTTCCTCGATGACGCGCACCGCGCGAAACAGATGCTGCGCAGCTCGGGCGCCGCCTACCAGTTCCGCCATCGGGAGTTGAAGGAGCGGCTTGCCGAGGATTCCCCAGGGTGAGTAGGCGCTGCGGGACGTCGAATCTCTTTGCTGCGACTGGCGGGAATCTTGGCATCCCGCGAATATCCGCTACCGGACAAGATCACTATTTGTGACGACGCCGCCCCCGTCATGTCGCGGTCACATACTTCCCTCGCCACAACAATCGATGCAGGGAAAATCATGAATGCATCTGGAAGGAGGCGCGTCGCCTGGGCTTTGGCTCTACTGGTGTCGCTGCTGTCGAGTGCGATCGGGACGACACCAGCCCACCAGGCGAAGTCCCCGACCAATATCAGGGGCCGGGAGGCGCCACCATCCTCCGCAACTACTTCATCAACGGATACGTCCTGTACAAGACCGCGACCGGTGTGGGCGAGGGGCGTCGGTGGGGCAACAACCAGATCGTCTGCTGAGACATCGGGTCAACCCCCGCGCGGACGCGGCCGGGGTGTGGGTGCGCTCGGACCACAGAGCGGCGGCGAGTTGCGAGCGGGCGGAGTTGCGGGTGCACACGAACACCACCCGCCCCACGCCGGTCAGGGGCGCGGGGTGCAGTGCGGTGCGGGCTTCGGGGCGCAGCCGCAGGTAGGTGCGGCGCCGGTCGCCCTCGGAGCGCCCGCGGACGACGAGGCCTGCCTCGGTGAGGACTTTGACGTGGTGGGCAACCAGGTTCGTCGGCATCTGCAGGTCGTGGGCGATTTCTCCGGGCGAGGCGTCGCCGAGGGTGAGCGCGTCCACGATCGCCAGGCGCGCCGGGTCGCCGAGCGCGGCGTGGATCCGGGCACGCCCCTGCAAGGAAGCAAGCTCAGTAGTAATTGACTCTACAATTACTGAGCTATCGTGCAAGTGTCAACGGACGGCCGGGTGGCCGGGGGTCGCCGCGACGCCACCGCGCTGGCCGAGCGCCTAACCGGCGCGGGTCGCCGGTCAGGCCTCAGGCCACGGGGGCCGGTTCGACGCTGAGCAGTCCGGCGAGCTGGCGCAGGATGGCCGGCCGGGCCCGGTAGTACACCCAGGTGCCGCGGCGTTCGGCGTCGACGAGGCCGGCCTCGCGCAGCGTCTTGAGATGGTGCGAGATCGTCGGCCCGGTCAGGCCGAAGGCCGGGGTCAGGTCGCAGACGCACGCCTCCCCGCCCTCCGCGGAAGCGATCATCGACATCAGCTGCAGCCGCACCGGGTCGCCGAGCGCCTTGAACGCCGGCGCGAGCACCGCGGCGGTCTGCGCCGGCACCCGGCTCTGCGCCAGCGGCGGGCAGCACGGCGTGTCGGCGGTGAGGTCGATGACGGGTAGCAACCCGGCCTGCTTTGACATGCCTCTAGGTTGACAGGTGTCTAAGCAGCGTGCAACTCTCTGATTCGACGAACGTCAAGACAGACGTCGTGGGAAGGGGTCGTCATGTTCGGCACGGCACGGCGTTCAGCCCAGGCCCAGGCGGGAGCGCGGTTCTGTGACTCCTGCGCCCGGGTGTCCACCGCGGCGCAGCGGGCGCAGCGGCGCTACGACCAGGTCCGTGACACCGCCTACGCCCTGATCGGCGTCCGGTAACCCCCTGATCGAAAGGTTGTGTGATGAGCGAGAACACCCAGACCAGCCCCGCGACGGCGGGCGGGTTCGCCGGTGATCCGGGCGCCGCACTGGAGGTGACCGGCTCCGGTTCCTGCTGTGGCAGCCCCGCGCAGGCGGTCGGCTCGATCCTCCCGCCCGCCGGGCAGTCGCCGACGGCGGGACCGTGCTGCGGCAGCCAGCAGGCCGCCGAAGCGGCTGACTCCTGCTGCGGCACCGAGGCGAAGAGCGCAGCCGTCACGACGGGTCAGCGGTGCTGCGGATGACCGCCCCGTCGGAATCGGCCGCCCACCTGGACGCGATACTGCCGCTGGTGTCGGCCGAGCGGATGGCCTGCACAGTCACTGCACTCGCCTCGGCTGAATTCACTGGCCGGCGGGTCGGCACGGCCGGCGGTGCCGCCGCCCGCGCCTGGCTCGTCGCGCACCTTGCCGACCTCGGCGCGATGGTCGACACCGACGACTTCCCGGTCCGCGCCGTACCCGAGCTGTACGCGGCGCCGACGGTTGTCTGGGGCGAAGGTGCGACCTCGACGCGGCTGACCTTCGGCCGCGAGGTCGCGGTCCACTGCGCCTCAGCCGACACTTCTGAGGTCAGGCGTGGCCCGTTGGGTGTGGCCGACAGCGGCGACCCGACCGGCCGATGGCTGGTGGTGCCCACGGGTATGCACCTCTCCGACGCCGCCCGCGCTGCCTCGGGCGCGGCGGGTCTGCTGGTGAGCCGGGCTGTCGACGCCGACGGCTGGCAGTACACGCTCCTCGCCGGCCCGGACCCGGGACCGCTGCCCATCCTGACCCTCGACGCCAGCACCCACCGCGCCGCCCTGGCCGCCGCCACCGGTGCCGGCTGGTGGAGCGCCAACACCCCGCTGCACCGCCGCGACGTGACGGGCGCCAACATCCACGCGAGGTTCCCGGCGGCTGAGCCGGGTGGGATCGAGGTGTTGCTGACCGCGCACTACGACGGCGTCGGCGACCATCCCGGCCTGCGTCAGCCCGGCGCGTCGGACAACGCCAGCGGCGTCGCGGTGGTCCTGGAAGCCGCTCGAATCCTAACCGCCGCCCGTCCTGCAGGGCTCGGACTGGCGGTCGCGCTGCTCGACGCCGAGGAGGTCGGTGCGTTGGGCTCGGCCCACCACAGCCAGCAGCTGCACGTCGGCGACGTTCGGCCGCTGATCATCAACGTCGACGGCGCCGGGCTGCTCGACCAGGCCGCCGCGGTCGAGGCCGGCGGTCCGGCCCACGCGCTACTCGCCCTGCTCGACCAGGCCGGGCGGCACACCGGCCTTCCGCTCGCCGCCGGGCCGGTCGCCTCCGACAACCGCCGCTACGCCGCCGTCGGTCTCGCGGCGGTGGGCGTCGGCGCCGGCATGGCCGGCTACCACAGCCCCGCCGACACCCCGGACCGCGTCGACCCGCACACCCTCGACGCAATCGCCCGCCTCGTTGTCGCCACCGTCCGCCTGGCCGCTTCCGCCCCCGCCACAGATTCATCGTCGACCTGACCAACCCCCGACGCTGACGCTCGGCCGCCGCCTACCTGTTTGCTTCGACAACTCTCCAGACAGAGGAGACACCTGATGAACGCCCCGGACGACCTGCCCGTCGTGGTGATCGGCGCCGGCCCGGTCGGCCTGGCCGCCGCCGCGCACCTACACGAGCGTGGCCTACCGTTCCTCGTTCTGGAAGCCGGCGACACCCCCGCCGCCGCAGTACGGCAGTGGGGACACGTCCGGGTCTTCTCCCCCTGGCGCTACAACATCGACCCCGCCGCCCGCCGCCTGCTCGACGACGCCGGGTGGGTCGCCCCCGACCTGGAGGGCCTGCCCACCGGCGCCGAGCTGGCCGACGACTACCTCCAGCCCCTGGCGGAGCTGCCGCAGCTCAAGCCGCACCTGCGCTACGGCGCCCGCGTCGGGGCGATCAGCCGCCTCGGCCTGGACCGCCTGCGCACCACCGGCCGCGACACCACGCCGTTCCTCGTTCGCCTCGCCGACGGCGAGGAGATCCACGCCCGCGCCGTCATCGACGCCTCCGGCACCTGGGGTACCCCGAACGTCCTCGGCTCCTCCGGGCTGCCCGCCCGAGGCGAGGCCGATGTCGCGGCGCACCTCGACCACGCGTTGCCCGACGTCCTCGGCGCCGACCGGGACCGCTTCGCCGACCGGCACACCCTCGTCGTCGGCGCCGGCCACTCCGCCGCCAACACCCTGCTCTCCCTCGCCGAACTGGCCGAATCCGCCCCGGGCACCGAGGTGACCTGGGCGATCCGCACCACCTCACCGGCGCGCACCTTCGGCGGCGGCGACGCCGACGCGCTACCCGCCCGCGGCGCGCTCGGCTCCCGGCTACGCGCGCACGTCGACGCCGGCCGGATCCGCCTGCTCACCGGGTTCGCCGTGCACGCCCTCACCCCCACCGACGGCCGGGTCAGCGTGGTCGTGCGCCACGCCGACGGCAGCGAAGAGCAGACCACCGTGGACCGCATCGTCGCGGCCACCGGCTTCCGCCCCGACCACTCGATCGCCGCCGAGCTGCGCCTCGACCTTGACCCGGTCCTGGGTGCCACCCGCGCCCTGGCCCCGCTGATCGACCCGAACGAGCACTCCTGCGGCACCGTGCCCCCACACGGTGTCACCGAGCTCACCCACCCTGAGGTGGGTTACTACGCCGTCGGCATGAAGTCCTACGGGCGGGCGCCGACCTTCCTGATGGCCACCGGCTACGAGCAGGTCCGCTCCGTCGCCGCCGCCCTGGCCGGCGACTGGAGCGCCGCCCGCGACGTCCAACTCGACCTACCCGAGACCGGCGTGTGCAACAGCAACCCGGACGAGTCGGCGACCGGCGACAGCTGCTGCGGGCCCGCGTCATCCGTCGCGCCGGCGGGACGCGGACTGGCCACCGGCATCTCCGGTGGTCTGCTGGCCGCGCCGCTCACCCTGGTCCGCCTCAATGCCGCACCCGCCGACACGCAGGCCGGCAGCTGCTGCGCCAGCTGATGCCCACCACCACCACGACGCCCGCCGACCCCACCGTCGGTGGGCACCACCGCTGGCGCATCGTCGCCGCCCTCGCCGTCACCTCCACCATCGGCTACGGCACCCTCTACTACGCCTACGCCGTCCTGCTCACCCCGATGGCCGCCACCCTCGACACCTCCACCACCGCCGTCACCGGCGCGCTCACCGCCTCCGTCCTGGCCGGCGCCCTCGCGGCGATCCCCGTCGGCCGGTGGCTGGACCACCGCGGTGGACGGGCGCTGATGACGGCCGGCTCGATCACCGCCACGGGCCTGTTGGTGGCCTGGTCCCAGGTCCACACCATCGAACAGCTCTACGCCGTCATGATCGGCATCGGGATCACCGGCGCGATGGTCCTCTACGAACCCGCGTTCGCCGTCATCGTCGCCTGGTTCACCCCTGACCGGCGCGCCACCGCCCTGCTGGTCGTCACGATCGTGGCCGGGTTCGCCAGCACCATCTTCATGCCCCTGACCGGGCTCCTGGCCGACCACCTCGGCTGGCGCGGCGCGCTGCTCGTCCTCGCCGCCATCCACGGCGCGGTCACCGTGCCCCTGCACGCCCTCACCATCCGCCGGCCCCGGCCGGCAACGACCACGGCACCCGCCGGCACCGAGCGGTCCGGGCACGCCCAACGGCGCGCCGTCGCCCAGACCGCGATGCGCGATGCCCGGTTCTGGATCCTCGCCGCCACCCTGATCGCCCACGGCGCGGCAACCAGCACCATGACCGTGCACCTCATCGGCTACCTCACCAGCCGCGGCCACCCGGCCACCATCGCCGCCACCATGGCCGGACTGCTCGGCGTCCTCTCGGTCACCGGACGACTCGTCCTCACCGCCGCCCGCCGACACCTGCGCGTCACCACCATCGTCGCCGCGGTGTTCGCCACCCAGGCCGCCGCCGTGCTCACCATGCCCCTGCTCGCCGGCACCCGCACTGGCGCGATCATCACCGTCATCGGCTTCGGACTCGGCTTCGGCATCACCAGCCTCGCCACCCCCGCCCTGCTCACCGCCCGGTACGGCACCACCGCCTACGCCACCATCGCCGGCCGACTCGCCGCCCCCGTCACCATCGCCAAAGCCGCCGCGCCCCTCGCCGCCGCCACCCTCCTGCACACCACCGCCGGATACACACCACTACTCGCCGCCGTCGCCGCATGCTGCGCCCTCGCCGCCACCGGCATGCTCACCCGCGCCACCACCACGGCGCCGAACCCCAGCGTCTGATCTCGCCGGCCACGGCGGCCGGGCGCCGCCACGGCGGCCTTCGTCGATCAATTGGGCTTGCATCCGATACCCGGGTACCGGCTTACCGTCATCGGTATGACCGCTGACGACCAGACATGGGTACCCGAGGCGTGCACCCTGCCGAGCGGGCAACAACCGCTGCGGCTGGCCGAGTTCGACGACCTGTTCACCACCGCCCTGCGAGGGCAGCAGCGCCTGTCCCCCACCCACCTGCGGTGGCGCCTCGACCCGGCCGCCGAGACGACCGCCCGGGACCTGACCGGCCGGGAAAGCTCCTGCTGCTCGTTCTTCACCTTCACGATCACCGCCGACACCGGTGTGCTGCGCCTCGACGTGCAGGTGCCGGCCACGCACGTCGACGTCCTCGACGCGCTCGCCCAGCGGGCCACCGCCGGGATGACGGCGTGAGCGGGCTGCGCAGCGGCCAGGTCGCCGCAGCGGCCGGGGTGAACCCGCAGACGCTGCGCTACTACGAACGCCGGGGCCTGCTCGCCGAACCAGAGCGCACCCTGGGCGGGCACCGCCTCTACCCCGCCGAAGCGGTCACCGTGCTGCGGGTGATCAAGGCGGCGCAGGCGCTCGGGTTCACCCTCGACGAGGTCGCCGACCTGCTCGACGCGGGCCGACATCGCCATGGCCGCCACCCCGACACCGGTCTGCGGCTCCGCGCCCGCACCAAACTCGCCGAAATCGAGGCGAAGATCGCCGACCTGCACGTCATCGCCGACACCCTGCGCGCCGCGGTGGACGCCGGCTGCGACGACCTCGTCACGTGCGCCGGCCAGCCGTGCTGCCCCATCCCGTTCGCCACCATCGCGGGGGAGCCTCCGATGCCGAAGCCCGTTGACCGCGGGTCGCAGAGCGTTACGACCTTGGTATGGATCGGAAACAGTGCCCGGCAAGCATCGGACGGGTGAGCGCATCGTCTATGATCGATACGCACTGTCCCTACTGCGCCATGCAGTGCGGAATATCCCTGACGACCGGCGACGGGCCGCCTCGACTGGCGCCCACCGAATTCCCGGTCAACAGGGGCGGTCTGTGCGCCAAGGGATGGACGGCTGCCGACCTTCTCGACCACGGTGACCGGCTGCTGAGCCCGCTCGTCCGTAAGGATCCCGCCGACCGCACCAGCCCGTTGCGACCGGCAGGCTGGGACGAGGCCCTGGACCGCATCGTCGACGCCATCCGCGCCAGCCAACACCGGTACGGCCCGGACAGCGTCGGGGCCTTCGGTGGCGGCGGGCTGACCAACGAGAAGGCGTACGCGCTGGGCAAGTTCGTCCGGGTGGCGCTGCGGTCGGCGTCGATCGACTACAACGGCCGGTTCTGCATGTCGTCCGCGGCGACCGCCTCGAACCGCTCCCTCGGGATCGACCGTGGCCTGCCGTTCCCCCTGGCCGACATCGCCCAGGCGCAGGCCGTGCTGCTGGTCGGCGCGAATCCGGCTGACGCGCTGCCGCCGTCCATGCAGTACTTCGACGCCGGACGGGCCGCCGGTGCGCGGCACATCGTCGTCGACCCCCGCCGTACGACCACCGCCGGGGGCGCTCACCTCCACCTGCAGCCACTGCCGGGCACGGACCTCGCACTGGCGAACGGGCTGCTGCACATCGCGATCCGCGAGGGCCTGGTCGACGAGACGTACGTGCGTGACCGCACGAGCGGTTTCGACGCGGTCCGGGCCACCGTGGCGGCGTACTGGCCGGACCGGGTGGAGCGGATGACCGGCGTACCGGAACGGGACCTGCGGGAGACGGTACGGCTGCTGGCGACCGCGACGTCGGCGATGGTGCTCACCGCTCGCGGCGCCGAGCAGCACAGCAACGGCACGGACACCGCGCAGGCGTACCTCAATCTGGCCCTCGCCCTGGGCCTTCCCGGACGGCCCTTCTCCGGCTACGGCACGATCACCGGGCAGGGCAACGGGCAGGGTGGCCGCGAGCATGGGCAGAAGGCCGATCAACTGCCCGGCTACCGACGCCTGGACGACCCCGCGGCGCGCGCACACGTCGCGGCCGTCTGGGGCATCGACCCGGACGAGTTGCCCCGGCCCGGCCGGTCGGCCTGGGAGATGCTCGACCGGCTCGGGACCGACGACGGAGTACGCGTGCTGCTCGTGCTGGCCAGCAACATCGCCGTGTCGGCCCCGCACGCCAACCGGGTGATGGACCGGCTGCAGGCGCTGGACCTGCTGGTCGTCTCCGACATCTTCCTCTCCGAGACCGCAGCCGTGGCCGACGTGGTGCTGCCCACGGCCCAGTGGGCGGAGGAGGAGGGCACGATGACGAATCTGGAGGGGCGCGTCATCCGCCGTAAGCGGGCCCTGTCGCCGCCGCCGCAGGTCCGCACCGACCTACGGATGCTCGCCGACCTCGCCGGCCGGCTCGGGCGCGGCCGCTACTTCGACGACGATCCGCGCCGTGTCTTCGACGAGTTGCGCCGGGCCAGCGCCGGCGGGACAGCCGACTACGCCGGAATCACGTACGAGCGCATCGAGGCGGAGCAGGGGGTCTTCTGGCCGTGCCCGAGCGAGGACCATCCCGGCACGCCACGGCTGTTCATCGACCGGTTCCCGACCGCCGACGGGCGGGCGAGGTTCTTCCGGGTGGAGCACCGCGATCCGGCGGAAGTGCCCGACGCCGACTATCCGTACGTGCTGACCACCGGCCGCAACATGCAGCAGTACCAGAGCGGCAACCAGACCCGCCGGGTCGGCGCCCTGACCATGGCACTGCCGGACGCCCGGGCGGAGCTGCACCCGGATCTCGCCCGCCGACACGGCATCGCCGACAACGACGTGGTGGAACTGCGCAGCCGACGCGGGCGGGCGCTCTTTCGGGCGCGCCTCACCAACGGCATCCGCCGGGACACCATCTTCGCACCGTTCCACTGGGCCGGCAGCTCCGCCGTGAACGCGCTGACCGACCCGACGCTGGACCGCCACTCGCGGATGCCGGCCTTCAAGGCCTGCGCGGTGTCGATCGCCCGCGCGGGCGGGCCGGACGACACCGACCTGTTGACCAACCCACCGCCCAATCCAACATCTCAATGAGCAAGGGAGCGTCGCTGTGCACACCACTCCCCGTTTCTTGCAAGGCGTCTACAACTTTGAGGGCAAGGGCCTCGACCGGCCCGGCCTCGTCGACGGCTCGCTCAGCTACGTGGTGCCGGGCGGCGTCGTCGCCCAGCCGGTCTACTTCCGCGGCGGCAACGCCAGTGACGAGTTGATCTGTGTCCTGCTCGTGCGCGACGGCCAGCCGATGCGGTACTTCCCGATCGGCGCCAAGTCCGACGTCCACGTGCCGCTGCGGGTGGTCGAGGACCTCGACTCCGGCACCGGTCTCGAGCTGCACGTGGCGGCGCCCGCCGGGGTGTCCGGCACCGTGATCGTCGACCTGGGGCTGGTCGAGGTCTGATGGACGCCGTCGACAAGCGCCGGCGCCTCGTCGTGGTGGGCAACGGGATGGCCGGCGCCCGCACGGTCGAGGAGATCCTCGAACGCGGCGGGGGTGACCAGTTCGCCATCACGATGTTCGGCGAGGAGCCGTACGGCAACTACAACCGCATCCTGCTCTCCAACGTGCTCTCCGGGGTCGACGACGAGTCGGGCATCTTCCTCAACGACATGTCGTGGTATGCGGAGAACGGCATCACCCTGCACGCCGGCACCCGGGTCACCCGCATCGACCGCTTCGCGCGACGGATCTACGCGGACGACGGCACCGAGACGCCGTACGACAAGCTGATCATCGCCACCGGCAGCCGGGCGTTCGTCCCGCCGATTCCCGGCCTCCACCGCCCTGGGCGCGGCTACCACCAGGGAGTGTTCGCGTTCCGCACCATCGACGACACCCGCAACATGATCCGGTACGCCCGCGAGCACGAGCGCGCGGTGGTGATCGGCGGCGGCCTGCTGGGTCTGGAGGCCGCCCGCGGCCTGCAGAATCACCTGGCCCACGTGACCCTGGTGCACGCCGCCGGCCATCTGATGAACGCTCAGTTGGACGCTCAGGCGGGCGCGATCCTGCGGCGCAGCATCGAGCGACTCGGCATCGAGGTCGTTCTCGGCGCGCACACCACCGAGGTGCTCGGCAAGCACGCCGTGACCGGGGTCAAGCTCAAGGACGGTCGGACCATCGCCTGCGACGTCGTCGTCGTGGCCGCCGGCATCCGGGCGAACGCCGAGATGGCCGCGACCAGCGGGCTGCCGGTGGAGCGGGGCATCGTCGTGGACGACCAGATGCGCGTGCAGGACGAGGTCGACATCTACTCGGTCGGCGAGTGCGCCCAGCACCGCGGCGAGACGTACGGCCTGGTGGCTCCGCTGTGGGAGCAGGCGCGGGTGCTCGCCGACCACATCACCGGGACGAACCCGAAAGCGGCGTACCACGGCTCTCGGCTGGCCACGAAGCTCAAGGTGGCGGGCGTGGACGTCGCCTCGATGGGCCTGAAGGAGGCGGAACGCGACGACGACGAGACGATCGTCTTCGCCGAGCCGCGCAAGGGCGTCTACAAGAGCATCGTCATCCGCGACGACCGGCTCGTCGGCGCGACTCTCCTCGGCGACGTGCGGAAGGTCGCGTTCCTCATGCAGGCCTTCGACCATGGGCTCGCCCTGCCGAAGGAGCGGGTCGAGATGCTGTTCGACCTCGGCGCGCCGTCGGCCGACGTGAGTGCCGCGGAGCTCGGCGACGACGTGCAGGTGTGCAACTGCAACGGCGTCACCAAGCGGGCGCTGGTCGGCACCGTGCGGGGCGGCGTGAAGACGCTCACCGGTGTCATGGACGCCACCCGCGCCGGCAAGGGCTGCGGGTCGTGCAAGGGCCTGGTCGCCCAGATCGTCGAGTGGGCCGCTGACGGCAGGGTCGAGGACGACCCGGCCGCGAGCTGGTACGTCCCCGGTGTGCCGATGCCCAAGTCGGAGCTGATGGCGGTGATCCGCGAACACGGCCTGAAATCCGTCTCCGCGGTGTTCGCCACCCTGGTGCCCGGCGGCGAGGAGGACGCGAAGAGCAAGATGGGCCTGGCCTCGCTGCTGCGGATGATGTGGGGCGACGAGTACGTCGACGAACGCGACGCCCGCTTCATCAACGACCGGGTGCACGCCAACATCCAGCGCGACGGCACCTTCTCGGTCGTCCCCCAGATCAAGGGCGGCGTGACCACACCGGCCCAGCTCAAGCGGATCGCCGAGGTCGCCGAGAAATACTCCGTACCACTGGTGAAGATCACCGGCGGCCAGCGCATCGATCTGCTCGGCATCCGCAAGGAAGACCTGCCGAGGGTGTGGGCGGACCTCGACATGCCCTCCGGGTACGCGTACGGCAAGAGCTTCCGGACGGTCAAGACCTGCGTCGGCTCCGACTTCTGCCGCTTCGGCGTCGGCGACTCCACAGCTCTCGGCATCGCGATCGAGGACCGGTTCAAGGCCATCGAGGGCCCCGGCAAGATGAAGCTCGCCGTCACCGGCTGCCCCCGTAACTGCGCCGAGGCGTACGTGAAGGATCTTGGTGTGGTGGCCATCGAGGGCGGCAGGTGGGAGATCTACGTCGGCGGGGCCGCCGGCGCCCACGTACGCAAGGGGGACCTCCTCGCCGTCGTCGACTCGCCCGACGAGGTCATCACGCTGACCGGCCGGTTCCTGCAGTACTACCGGGAGAGCGCGAACTGGTTGGAACGCACGTACGCGTGGGTGCCCCGGCTCGGCATCGACCACATCCGGGCGGTGGTCGTCGACGACAGCGACGGCATCGCGGCGCGGCTCGACGCGGCCATGGCTGCCTCCGTCGCCGCGTACCGGGACCCGTGGCTGGAACGGCGGGACCCGGTCACTCCGGGGCAGTTCCGCACCTCCCTGCCGTTGACGGTCCTGCCTCAGGTGCCGGTCCGCGAAGCCGTGCCGGTCTCGGTCCCGGGACCGGTGGTGCCGTCGATCGGCTCCGCCGTGCCGGGGGGCGGCTCGGCCGGCAACGGGCACGGTGGCAACAGCCACGAGGCGCGCGGTGGCAACGGCCACGAGGGGCGCGGCGACAACGGGACCGGTGCCGGTCCGGCGTCCCCGAGGCGGGCGTGATGGCCAGGCTCGTCGCCGTGGAACACCGGCTCGGGCCGGTCGACGAGATCCCCCTCGGGGAGGGGCGTGCCTACGCCGTGGGTGACGAGATGATCGCCATCTTCCGGCTGCGTGACGGCAGCCTGCGCGCGCTGTCGGCGGTCTGCCCGCACGCCGGCGGGCCGCTCGCGGACGGCCTGGTGGACATGCGGGTCGTCGTCTGCCCTCTGCACCAGAACACCTTCGAGTTGGCGACCGGCTGTTCGACCACCGGACAGCCCCCACTCACCGTGTATCCGGTCCGCGCCGACGCCGACGGACGCCTGGTGGTGGGTCTGCCGCCGGCCTGAGGAGCGAACCACTCACGGTGTCGAGCGGACCGAGGACTCACCTGGGAGGAACCATGACCACGGCCGTGCCCGACAGCATCGAGCAGGACCGGCGCAGCCGGACCCTTCGCGGACACTGGATCGACGACTGGCGGCCCGAGGACCCCATCTTCTGGCAACGCCGGGGATCCCGCATCGCCCGACGCAACCTGATCTTCTCCATCTTCTCCGAACACATCGGCTTCTCCATCTGGACGATGTGGTCGGTCCTCGTGCTGTTCCTCGGGCCGCAGTACGGCATCGACCCGGCCGGGAAATTCCTGCTCACCGCCGTGCCCGCACTTGTCGGGTCGGTGCTGCGGATCCCGTACACCCTTGCCGTGGCCCGGTTCGGCGGCCGCAACTGGACGATCATCAGCGCGTCGCTGCTGCTGATCCCATGCCTGTTCGGCGCCTTCCTGATCCGACCCGGCGTCTCGTACTCGACGCTGGTGCTCATCGCCGCGCTGGCCGGGGTCGGCGGCGGGAACTTCGCCTCCTCGATGGCGAACATCAACGCGTTCTACCCCGACCGGCTCAAGGGCTGGGCGCTCGGCATCAACGCCGGCGGCGGCAACCTCGGCGTCGCCGCGGTCCAACTCGTCGGCCTGTTCGTGCTGGCGGTCCTGGGGGCGGGCAGTCCCGGCATCGTCGCCGGCATCTACCTGCCGGCGATCGTGCTGGCCGCACTCGGGTCCGCGATGTTCATGGACAACCTCAGCCAGGCCCGCAACGAGAAACGGGCCATGCGGGACGTCACCCGCGAACCGCACACCTGGATCATGTCGCTGCTCTACATCGGCACGTTCGGGTCGTTCATCGGCTTCGGGTTCGCCTTCGGCCAGGTGCTTCAGGTGCAGTTCGCCGACACCTTCAACACTCCGGTGAAGGCCGCGTACCTGACGTTCCTCGGACCGCTGCTCGGCTCGCTCATCCGTCCCGTGGGCGGTGTCCTGGCCGACCGGCTCGGCGGGGCCCGGGTCACCTTCGTGAACTTCGTGGCGATGGCGGCCGGCGCGTCCATCGTCCTGCTCGCCTCCCAGCAACGTTCGCTGCCGTTGTACCTGGTCGGCTTCATCGCGTTGTTCGTGTTCAGCGGCATCGGCAACGGCTCGACGTACAAGATGATCCCGGCGATCTTCCGGGCCAGGTGCGGTGTGCGGTCGACCGCCGGCGGCCCGGACGACCCGCACGACCGGGCGGCGGAGCACGAGGCCCGGCGCCTCTCCGGCGCGCTCATCGGCGTCGCCGGTGCCATCGGCGCGTTCGGCGGGGTCCTCGTCAATCTTGCCTTCCGGCAGTCGTTCCTGGCCTACCGGACAGCGGACGCGGCCTACATCGCCTTCATCGCCTTCTACGCGATCTGCTTCGTCATCACCTGGTTCGTGTACCTGCGCCCGGCACCCGGGAGACTTGAGGGCGTCTGAGGCCCGGTGTCCAGCCCAGGGCCCCGCAGCGGGGACGAGGAGGCCCGGCCGACGCGTCAGCCGAGACCGGAACCAGTTCGCCACCGCAGCTCGTTCGAGCGTCTTTCGAGCGCGGTGTGGCAGCATCGGGCTCGTCCGTGCCCGGACCACCGGCGCGTCGGCGTCAAGGGATTGCCGTGTCACGAGACAGCCGAGGAGTGATGAGCATGGCGCTCGACGAGAGCGAGTTCGACGGTCTGCGTCGCCAGCTGCGCGAGCTGAGCGATCGGTCCGAGATCACCGACCTGATCACCCGCCTGGGTGTGTGGCTGGACGGGCACTGCCTGGAGGATCCCGGTGAACTGTTCGCCGCCGATGTGGTGGCGGAGACCCCAGTCGGCCGGCAGGAGGGCTTCGACGTCGTCGTCGACGGCGCCCGGCGTGCGCACGCCGACTATGCACGGCTGCAACACTTCGTCTCGAACGTGCTGGTGGACATCGACGGCGACCAGGCCAGCGCGCGGGCGCATCTGGTGGCCGTCTTCATCTCCGCAGGAGAGCAGGCCGCTACCCGGGTGCTGGTCGGCCACTACCGCTTCGGGATCGTCCGCACCACGGTCGGCTGGCGGATCTCTCTCCTCGCCATCCTGCCGTCGTGGAGCTCGCCGGTGAGCGAGGCTGCCCTGATCCCCTCGCCCGGCGCGTAGTCGGTGTTGGTCGAACGCCAGGCCCGCTGAGGGCGGTCACTGTTCGGGGCGGCCGGGCACAGGGCCTGTGTCGAAGTCCTCGGTCGAGCCGAGGCGGAGTCCGGGCGGCGGACCGACACAGGCCCTCGCGCTCGGCGGCCCTCGTCAGAACAGCTGGTCGTGATCCACCCGGCGGTACTTGGTGAGCAGCGCGTCGTCGGCGCCGCGCACCAGAATGTCACTGACCACGCAGCTGGGCGCGATCGTCGGCGTGCCGTTCGGCCGGGTGGTGACCACCAGCGCGTAGCAGGTCGAGCGGATCGACCCGTCGTCCTGCGGCTCAACGTCGATCATGTTGAACCAGTGCCTGCGCTGCACCGGGTCGTTCTCGAACTTCTTGTGGAAATCGAACAGGTCGGCGACGATTCCGGCGCGGGTCCGCGCCGGTTCCCGACCGGGAGTGTGCCCGAACTCCGCGTCTTCGGTAAATGTCTCCGCGTACGCCTCCAGCTTGCGGTCGTCGAGCTGGCGCATCTGGCGGGCGTAGAACTGCTGCACCTCCACGTAGAGGTCGGTGAATGTGCGGGTCGGCGCCATGCGGTCCTCCGGTGCGATCGGCTCAGGAACTGCGTCCACTTCACGGTGCGGCATCCGGCTCGAAGGTCGCTCGAACGACGCCCGGCGCCCGGTCCAAGACAACCTCGATCGCCGTTCGAGCCGCACGGCCGACTCTGGGCGACGTCCGACACGTCAGCATGAATGGGGAGACCATGACGGAGAACCGGCGGGTGGCCATCGTCTCGGGAGCCACCAGCGGGATGGGCCTGGAGATCGCACGCTCACTCGCCGAGAAGGGCACCCAGGTCTATCTCTGTTCCCGACGCGACGCGGCGGTCGCCGCCACGGTCAAGGAGTTGCAGGACCAGGGGTACGACGTGGACGGCCGCAGCTGCGACGTGCGCTCCGCCGAGGACGTGGACCGGTTCGTCCGCGCGGCGGTCGACCGGTACGGATCGGTCGACATTCTGGTCAACAACGCGGGCCGCCCCGGCGGCGGAGCGACCGCGGAGATCGACGACGAGCTTTGGCTGGACGTCATCAACACCAACCTCAACAGCGTCTTCCTGATGACCAAGCGGGTGCTCAACACGGGCGGCATGCTCGACAAGGGGTGGGGTCGGATCGTCAACATCGCGTCCACCGGCGGCAAGCAGGGTGTGGTGCACGCGGCGCCGTACTCGGCGTCCAAACACGGCGTGGTCGGCTTCAGCAAGGCGCTCGGCCTGGAGTTGGCCAAGACGGGGATCACCGTCAACGCCGTCTGCCCGGGCTTCGTGGAGACACCGATGGCCGAGCGCGTTCGGGAGCACTACGCCGCGATCTGGGGCGTGGACGAAGCCGAGACGCACGCCCGTATCACCGCCCGGGTGCCGATCGGCCGCTACGTCGAGGTCCAGGAGGTGGCCGCGATGGTCAACTACCTGATCAGCGATGGGGCGGGGGCGGTCACCGCGCAGGCTCTCAACGTCTGCGGCGGGCTCGGCAACTACTAGGGCCTGCGCGAGCCATCGCCGGTATGCCGACAGCATCGTCCATCCGCACGTGATCAGAATCTCGAGGGAGGCACAGCCATGTCCCAGGACACCGCGGACCCGACCCGGATGCCCGCCGGCGAGGACGCCAACGGGCCGGAGTCCCCGGCCGTCTCGGACATCGAGGCTTCGTTGGAACTGGTCCGGACCAACGCCTTGCAGCTACTGAAGGGCTTCAGCCACGCGCCCAGCGTGTTGCGGATCCGGGCCGGCGGGGTGACCGTCGAGGCGGAGTGGCCCACCGGGCAACCGCTGCCGGCCCATCCGATCACGCTGCCGACCGCCACGGCGCCGTCCGTAGCGACGCTGGACGGTCCGGTGGTGCCGGCGGGCGTCGAGGTGCGCGCGCCTGCGGTCGGCGTGCTGTTTCATTGCCCGTCGCCGGGTGCCGCGCCGTTCGTCAAGGTCGGTGACCGGGTGGAGGCTGGCCAACAGATCGGGATCGTCGAGGTGATGAAGCTGATGATCCCGGTGAACTCGGGCTGCGCCGGCACCGTGACCGCGGTTCTCAAGGACGACGGTGACGCCGTGGAGTTCGACGAGCCGCTGTTCCGGATCGACCCGACCGGGTCCTGAATCCGGTGACGCGGGCGACCGGCACGGCAGCGCGCCGGCGGCCGCCCGCGCGGTTCAGGCGACGGCGGGGTACCGGCGGGCGCTGCTGCTCTCGCCCTGCAGGACCGCGAGTTGCAACCGCTGCATCTCGATGGTCGGCTCGACACCGAGCTCCCGATCCAGGATCCGGCGTAGGTCCTGATAGGCCTGCAGGGCCTCGGCCCGCCGGCCGGACTCGAAGAGCACCTCGATCAAATGAGCATGGAACGACTCGTTCAGGGGGTGCGCGGAGACCAGGGAGCGCAGTTGCGGCACGAGCTCGAGGTGGCGCCCGAGACTCCTCTCGGCCGTAATCCGTAGGCCGACCGCCTGGATCCGCAACTCGTCGAGGTGAGCCACTCGCCCGCCCAACACCTCGCCGATAACCAGGCCGGCGAACGCCGGCCCTCGCCACAGCGCCAATCCGGCGTTGAGATAGTCGACCGCCTGCTGGGGGTGGCCCTTTTCGAGCAGTTCACGCCCGCGGCGCACGGACTGAATGAAGACGTTGACGTCAATGTCGTCAGGGTGCACCTGAACGCCGTATCCAGGTGGCCGGGTGACGACGATGTTCCTATTGCCGTCGACCATTTCCCGGGTCAACATGCGGCGCGCGTGATAGATGTAGGTCTGCAAAGTCGTCACGGCACTCCGTGGCGGCTTCTCGCCCCACAGCTCGGCGATGATCGTGTCGACGCCAACATTCTCCGGGCACTGCACCAGCAACAGCGCAAGCACCTGGCTGGTCTTCGAAGCATTGACCGAGAAAGACGATCTTTCGCCGGTGACGATCTCCATCGGTCCCAGAATCTTGAACTGCACGTCACACTCCCCGTGTGTGTCATGTAGGCGACTATGCGGAGGGCCGCAGGCAAGTGATCTGCCACAGAGCCGCTACGGACAGATACATCGATGTGTTCGTATTCCCTGGATGGGCCCTGACGAGCCTCTAACCAAACCCGGCGTCGCTGATCAAAACTCCCGCGTGCCCCCCGCGTCGGGCCATGCCCCCTGCCCGCGCCTGGCGATCCGCCCTGGCCGCGTAGCGGAAATCATTCCGCTTACAGCTACGAGGGGTAATTTTACACAGCCGCTCCGTCATCGCAATGGGGCATCCGCATCCGCCCCAGCGGGCGTCGGAAATTTCCGGTTAACAGATTGTTTCAGCCGCGCAGCCGCGCTGGACACACCGGTCAATTCACCCTTTCGTACTCAGCGCTGTGATGAACTGCACATCGACTTGAGGCCCTTCTAATGCGGATATTCGACATGGGGAATAACTGCCGAGCCGCGCGGACCGGGGCCGAAGCCTGGCGCGAAAGTCGCATATCCAACAGTCAACCGACGGGATCCCTCAGGATCCGACCGGACCAACGCCGATCCCCGCACGAATCCGCCATTCGGCCGACCCTTTGACAGCTGAGTGACGATGCCCGGCCTTGATCGAATTTATTACACTGGCGGATGCACGGGGGGATTCGTCCGCAGCCGTGGAGTGCGCTCGTTCCGGCTGCGGGGTTCTTTTGTTTTGAAATCTTTCTGATCTGTTTCTTTGCGGTGCGGATCGGACTGCTTCCCGTGCGTACCAGCGCCCTCGGCGCTCCGCACATCCGCCGGCGCAGTGTGGCGCCGGCTCAGCTGTCCAGGAAGGACTGGAATGGCAACAATCAGTAGAAGAGGACTCCTTGTCGGCGCAGCCGCGGCGACAGGTGCAATGACGGCCGGAGTGGGTGCCGCGGCGGCCCTGGCGGATGAGCAGACCGACCCCGCAGTCCCGGCGGCCCGCGTCGTGACCCCGGGCGACGCCCGCTACCCCGACGTGGTGGTCGGCAACAACCAGCGCTTCGTCGCGGCACCCGAGGCGGTCTTCCTCGCCGGCTCCACGCAGCAGGTGCTCGACGCCGTCCAGAAGGCCGTGCGGGCCGGCAAGCGGATCTCCGTACGCAGCGGAGGCCACTGCTACGCCGACTTCGTCTACCACTCGTCCACCAAGGTCATCATCGACATGTCGGCGATGAACGCCATCGGCTACGACCAGACCCGCAACGCCTTCGCCATCCAGCCGGGCGCCCTGTTGGGCCAGGTCTACGAGACGCTCAAGAAAGGTTGGAACGTCACTCTGCCCGGCGGGGTGTGCCCGACCGTGGGCATTGGGGGGCATGTCGCCGGCGGCGGCTACGGCCTTCTCTCCCGGCGCTACGGAGTGGTCGCCGATCACCTGGAAGCCGTCGAAATGGTGGTGGTCGACAGGCTCGGTGTCGCCCGGGTCGTGGTTGCCTCGCGCAACTCGGCCGACGTCAACAGGGACCTCTGGTGGGCTGCCGCAGGCGGGGGCGGCGGCAACTTCGGCATCGTGACCAAGTACTGGTTCCGCTCGGTCGGCGCCAGCGGGACCACTCCGGGCCAGCAACTGCCGCAACCCCCGGCCGAGGTGCTGGTCAGTTCGCTGCCGGTCGGCTGGCCCACGCTGACTCAGGAGGCTTTCACCACACTGGTCCGCAACTTCGGCACCTGGTACGAGCGCAATGCCGACCCGTCCTCGCCGTACACGGCACTGTCCGGGGCAGCGTTCATCACCCACCGGTCGGCCGGCGGCTTCGGCCTGGTGACTCAGATCGACGCGGCGGTGCCGGACGCCGCCCGGATGCTCGACGAATACCTCGCCGCCATCACCCAGGGCACCGGCATCGTCGCGCCGTACCCACCCCGCAGGCTGCGCTGGCTGGCTGCCACCCGCTTGATCGGCACCAGCAACCCGGCGACCATGCTGGATCCCACGATGCGCAGCACGGTGAAGTCGGCGTACATGAGGAAGGGCTTCACCGACTCGCAGATCGCGGCGCTGTGGCGCGGCCTGACCCGCACGGACTACGCGAACCCCAACGCCACGGTGCAACTGACCGGCGTGGCTGGCGGCAGGGTGAACTCACTGTCCGAGACGGCCACGGCCTACCCGCACCGCAACGCGAGCTTCCTGACGCTGTTCGAGAACTTCTGGATGGATCCCTCGCAGGATGCCGCGCACGTCGGTTGGCTGCGCGACATCTATCACCAGACGTTCGCGGAGACCGGTGGCTACCCGGTGCCGAATCTGCAGACCGACGGTTGTTACATCAACTCACCGGACATGGACATTCGTGACCCGGCCATCAACCGCTCCGGGCTGCCCTGGTCGACGCTGTACTACAAGGGCAACTACGCGGGCCTGCAGCGGGCGAAGGCGCGCTGGGATCCGCTGAACACCTTCCGTCACTCGCAGTCGATCGAACTGCCGTGAGCAACGGCCGGCCGGCGCACCGAGGCGCCGGCCGGCCGACGCGGTGGCTACGGGTGCTCCTCGCCGAGCAGTTCGTCGACCAGGGAGGTGGTGTGTCCCGCGGAACGGAACCGAGGGTCGTTCAGAACGGCGGCGAGGAACTCCTGGGTGGTGCTGACTCGCGGGCCGCGTACCCGGAACTCGGCGAGCGCACGACGCATCCGCTCAATGGCCTCATCCCGGTGCGGCGCCCAGATCACCAGCTTGGCCAGGAGGGAATCGTAGTTGGGCGGGATCCGGTAACCCGGGTACACGTGGGTGTCGACCCGGACGAAGGCGCCGCCGGCCGGCACGAACTCGTCGACAGTTCCCGGGGTGGGCGCGAAGTTCTGCGCCGGGTCCTCGGCGTTGATCCGGCACTCGATCGACACGCCGCGGCGGTGCACGTCGTCCTGAGTCATCCTCAGCCGCTGGCCCGCCGCGATCAGGATCTGCTCACGGACCAGATCCACGCCGGTGACCATCTCGGTCACCGGATGCTCGACCTGGATCCGGCAGTTGACCTCCATGAAATAGAAGGAGCCATCCGGGTCGACCAGGAACTCGAAGGTCCCCGCGCCGACGTAGCCGGCCGCCAGAGCACCCTGCACCGCAGCCTGCCCCATCCGCTCGGCCAGGCCGTCCGGCAGGTTGGGCGCCGGCGTCTCCTCGATCAGCTTCTGGTGACGTCGCTGCACCGTGCAGTCCCGCTCCCCCAGGTGTACGGCGTTGCCGTGGCCGTCGCAGAGGACCTGTATCTCGACATGACGTGCCTTGGCGAGATAGCGCTCCACGTAGACCCGGCCGTCCCCGAACAGCATCTGTGCGGTGGCCTGGGTGCGCCGGAAGGCGTCGACGAACTCGGCCGCACCGTGCACCACCTGCATGCCGCGTCCGCCGCCGCCCGCCGCCGCCTTGATGATGACCGGAAAGCCGATCGTCGAGGCCAGGTCCCGCGCGGCCTCCGCGTCGAGCGGGTCGAGGCTTCCCGGCAGCAGCGGCAGGCCGGCACGGGACATCAGGGCTCGCGCCGAGGTCTTGTCACCGAGGACCGCCATGACCGACGCCGGCGGCCCGATAAGGGTGATGCCAAGCGCCTCGCACGCGTCGGCGAAGTCCGGTGACTCGGACAGGAACCCGTAGCCGGGATGGATGGCGTCGGCTCCGGTCTGGTCCGCCGCCTGCAGCACAGCAGCCGCGTTGAGATAGCTCTGGGACGGTGGCGGCGGGCCGATTTGCACGGCTTCGTCGGCCAACCGGACCACTGTCGACTCGCGGTCGGCGGTGGAGTGCACCGCCACCGTGGGAATGCCCATCTCCCGGCAGGTTCGAGCGACCCGAACGGCGATCTCGCCCCGATTCGCGATCAGAATTCTGCGGAACATATCAGTGCGCCTCTTCGCTCATCGTCCGCAGCTCGGCCTCGATCGTCACGGCCGAACCGAACTGGCGGAACCGGGCCCGGCGGTCGATGCCCAACTCCCGACGGCTCAGTTGGCTGAGCCCGTACAGGCTGTGCCGCAACGCGGCGCCCAGCCGGTCGGCGGCGAGCAGCCGATCGGCCCCGGTGCCACCGGCGGGTTCCGGGATCACGCCGTCGACGACGCCCAGCCGCAGCAACGTTCGGGCGTCGAGGCCCAGCGCGCGAGCGGCCTCCGGTGCTCTGGCGGGGTCCTTCCAGACGATCGCCGCGCACCCCTCCGGGCTGATCACGGAGTAGACGCCGCTGGCGAAGATCAGCACCCGGTTCGCCACCGCCAGCCCGAGGGCGCCACCGCTGCCACCCTCACCTATGACGACGCTGACCACCGGAATGGTCAGCGCGGCCATCAGGCGCAGGTTTTCCGCGATCGCCACCGCCTGCCCCTGCTCCTCGGCGTCCGCGCCGGGGTAGGCACCGGGCGTGTCCACAAGCGTTACCACGGGCACGCCGAGCTTCTCGGCGAGGCGCATCAACCGCGCCGCCTTGCGGTATCCGGCCGGCCGGGGCATCCCGAAGTTCCGCCGAATCAGTTCGGTGGAATCGTGGCCCTTCTGCTGACCGATCACCATGACCGGTCGGCCGTCGAGCCAGGCGAGCCCACCGACGACCGCCGGGCACTCGCCGGAGATCCGGTCGCCGTGCAGCTCCAGGAAATCCTCGAAGATCATCGAGAGGTAGTCCAGAGTGGTCGGCCGTTGGATGTCGCGCGCCTCGCCGACGCTGCGCCACGGGTCCTGCTCCGACAACTGCTGGTGGGAGCGGATCACCGGATCGGCCACCTCGGGCGCGGTCGGCTGCTGCGGGCCGGCACCGACCCGTAACAGGCGACCGAGTGCCAGCCGCAACCGACGACGCTCGACGATCATGTCGATGAAGCCTCGGTCGAGCAGGAACTCGGCCGTCTGGAACTCCGGCGGCAGCTGTTGGTGGATGGTCTGCTCGATCACCCGACGACCGGCGAATCCCAGCCGCGCGCGAGGCTCGGCGACGATCACGTCGGTCAGCGTGGCGAACGACGCGGCGACGCCGCCGAAGGTCGGGTCGGTGATGAGCGCGATGGTGAGGATCCCGGCCCGGTCCAGCTCACCGAGTGCCGCGCTGGTCTTGGCCATCTGCATCAGCGACAGCGCGCCCTCCTGCATCCGTGCCCCGCCCGAGGCGGTGACGATCAGCAGCGGCGTACGCTCCACCAGCGCGGTCTCGGCCGCCAGGGTGATCAGCTCGCCCACCGCGGTGCCCAGGCTGCCGCCGAGGAACCGGAAGTCCATCACCGCCATGACCACCGGGCTGCCGCCGATGAACGCCCGCGCGCAGAGCACCGCCTCGTTGAGACCGGTCCGCCGGCGTGCCTGGTCCAACCGAACCGAGTAGGGCACGGTGTCGGTGAAGCGCAGTGGATCGTTGCCTGTCACTTCGAGCGGCAGCAGTTCGTAACGGCCGTCGTCGGCCAACTGGGTGAGTCGTTGCTCGGCGGTGAGCGGCAGGTGCACCTGGCACTCGGGGCACACCCGGGCGTTGCGGTGCAGGCGCTTGCCATAGACCGGCACGTGGCAGCCAGGACAGAGCACCCAGTCCGCACTGCTCTCACGCGCGATGGTTCGGGTCATCGTCGTCCCCCTCTGCTTCGTCCAGCTTCAGATCTTGAAGACCTGGGTTGCGTACGCCGCGGCGGCGGGCTCGAACTGCACGGCGATGTGGCTGGCGGCGCTGTTGACGTCGCGCCACACCCGCTGCACGGGGCTACCGGTGGTGTGTCCGGAGGTGCCCGCCGCGCGGAACAACCGGTTCACCGCCGTGACCGTGGTCTCCATCGCCAGCGAGCAGTCCCGCAGGTTGCGGCTGACCTCGAACGGCGTGATGCCGGCGCCCTGGTCGGCGACCTGCGCGGCCCGCCGTACCAGTAGCTCGGCGGCATCGATCTCGCCGCTGGCCCGCGCCAGGACCAGGTCGTACGGGCCGCGCTCGATGGCCGGCGCGCCGGGCCGGGCGGCCGCGCCGCGGATCTTGTCGCCCACATATGCGGTCCACGCCCGCTGGGCGCCGCGGGCGGCGCCCAGCACGGGTGCCACGAACGACAGTCCGTTGACCGCCAGCAGCGGAACCACGTGGCAGGCGGCGGTGGAAGCCGCGGGCGTACCGGTGAAGAGGTTCTGCCTTTCGAAGGAGCGCGCCTCGGGCACCACTGTCGCCTCGAGGGTCACCGTGTTGCTACCGGTACCGCTCATTCCGACGTTGGACCAGGTGTCGGCGATCTGGTAAGCCGAGCGCGGGACCGCGAACATCCGAGCCGCCTCCGGCCCGTCGGCCGGTACCCGGGCGCAGAGCAGGGCCCAGTCGGAGAAGTCGACGGCGCTGATGTACGGCCAGGCGCCGGAGACCTGCCAGCCGCCACTCACCCGCTGCGCCGTACCGGTCGGCGCCAGCGACCCGACGACCACCGCGCCGGGACCGGTGGCCCAGACCTCGGCCTGCCCAGCGGCGGGCAGCAGGCCGGCCATCCGGCCGAGGTTGGCCACCAGGGACGCACACCAGGCGGTCGCCGCGCACGACTGCCCGACCCGGGCGACGGCCTCGCTCAGCTCGGTGAAGGTTCCTTCCTTGCCGCCGTGCGCGGCGGGCACGAAGTGCGCCGCGAAGCCGCCGGCGCGCAACGCTTCCACGACGTCGCCGGACAGCCGGCGCTCCGCCTCGGACTGCGACGCGCAGCGAGCCGCGACCACGGCGAGATCCTCGGCGTCGGCGATGAGATCGGTGGGGCTGGGCGATGGAACGAGCATCCTGTTGGCCTCCTCGTCGGTGCGGACCGCGGTCGGCAGGCGGATGCGGCGACGTGGCCGACCGGGCCCGCGCCCGCCCGACGACCATGGCGCGGCGCGGTCGAAGACCGCTCGACCAAGGCTGGAGGGTGGCTCGACGCGGGAGCGGGACGGCCGGCGGAGACGCTCAGAGGTTGAGGCGCAGCAGGTCGTCGAGACCGCTCTTGAGCACGTCGGTGCCGAGGCCGCGCTCGCGCAGCTGGTAACTGATCAGGGTGGCCGAGACCGGCGCGAGCAGCGCGGCCGCGACGTAGTGCGGGTCGACGTCGGGGCGAGCCTCGCCGAGCAGACTGGCCAGGTGGGTGTGGTAGACCATGTACGGCCCGCTGCGATATCGCGCCACCGGCGAGCTGGTCTCGGTGACCAGCAGCATTTCCAGCTGCGCCTCCACCCGGTCCACCAGGGCGTGCAGGAAGGCGTGGATCCGCTCCCCCGCCGACGCGCCGGGGCCCAGCGGCGGCGGGCCCTGCAGGAAGGCGGCCTGGAAACTGGCCTCCTCCTCGTCGAGCAACGCGAAGATCAGTCCGGCGCGGTCGCCGAAGCGGCGGTAGGCGGTGCCGGTGCCCACTCCCGCGGCCCGGGCCACCTCGTCGAGGGCCAGCGCCTTGACGCCCTCGGTGGCGACGATGCGCGTGGCGGCGTCGAGCATCTTGCGGCGGTTGCGGGCGGCGTCGGCGCGTTCGATTCCCGGTTGTCCCGCGATCGACAGTGTCGCGGGGACCGGCGCCGATGCCGCCTCCGACTCTCCAACCACCTGACGTCCTCTCTCCCGCGGCCACACCCCCGGCAGCCGGTTGCGCCCGTCCGCCCATTCTGCCGTGACTGCGCCGTCGCGGCAGTGTACGCAGCCCTTTTGCGGGTGGAGGCCAGCGGCGCTGCGGTCGTTGCAATCGGAAACCTTTCCGGATAGCCTCCTGGCTAAGTGGAAGAGCTTCCGCTTAGCTCGTCTTTCGCGAAGGGTCCCATCACCCATGACTGCCAAGGTCGCCGTCATCTACTACTCCTCAACCGGCAACGTCCACGCGCTCGCCGAGGCCGCCGCCGAAGGTGCCGCCAAGGCCGGCGCCGAGGTGCGCCTGCGTCGGGTCACCGAGCTCGCCCCCGAGGCGGCCATCGACCACAACCCCGCCTGGCGCGCCCACCTGGAGGCCACGGCCGACGTGCCCGTCGCCACCCTCGACGACCTGGAGTGGGCCGACGCGTACGCGTTCGGCACGCCGACCCGCTACGGCAACGTGTCCGCTCAGCTCAAGCAGTTCCTGGACAGCACCGGGCCGCTGTGGGCGACCGGGAAGCTCTCCGGCAAGGCGGCCACCGGCTTCACCAGCGCCGGCAACATCCAGGGCGGCAACGAGTCCACACTCCTCGCGCTCTACAACACGATGCACCACTGGGGGTGCATCATCGTTCCACCCGGCTACACCGACCCGAGTGTCTATGCCGCACACGGCAACCCGTACGGCACCGGCAACGCCGCGTCCGACGACGGCCCCAGCGAGCAGGTCCTGGCCGCCGCCAGCTACCAGGGCAACCGGCTCGCCACGATCAGCGCGCAACTGCTGCGCGGCGCCGTCCCCGCCTGACCGTCCCATCGGGGAGGAGACCCGGCGATGACCGACGTGACTCAGCACGAACAGGTGTGGGACGACTTCCGCAACGGCTTCGACAGCACCGGGCCCGGCAGCCGGTGGTTCCACACCACGGCCGGCCCGCACGTCGCCGACGACGGGGTGGTCACCACCTCCGCCGACGGACTGCAGGTGGTTTCCGGTGGGCGGCACCCGGGCACCGCGGAGCCCGCCTTCACCCGCACGGTGCCGCCCGAGCCCGCCGACGGCGCCGGCCTGCCCGGCGTCCTCGACCACGTGAAGTGGCTGGTCTACGCCCAGCACCAGGCGAGCACCGGGCTTCCCGGCTTCGACGCGACGCCGGGGCGGGTGCTCTCCTGCTCGGCGACCTTCGGCGGGCGCACCTACGGCACCGGCGGTCACCCGTTCGGCGCCGAGGTGGCCGACCCGGACGACGATCTGCGTCTGGCCACCGCCGCGATCAACGCGTTCGACGCGGAGACCTACGTTGTCTTCGACTTCTTCCTGACCAACAAGCGGGTGTACGCGTTCTACGAGCGGTTGCCGTTCGCCCGGGACACCCTCGGGGACTACGCGGCGTTCTCCTACGGCGTCCCGGTCGCCGATCGGACGCCGGACGACGAGCACCGCGTCGAGATCGGCTACGACCGGTTGGCCGGCACGGCCCACTGGCTGCTCGACGGGCGCGAGGTGTTCCGAGTCGACCGGATCGGACACCATCTGCCCGGCCGCCGGCACCTGGTGCTGGACCACGGTGGCACCGAGACGACCGCCCAACCGCGTCAGCTGAACTTCGGCATGGGGCTGTTGAGCCTGCTCGACGGCACGGCACCCGGCCATTCTCCGCACGGGCTGGCCCGGCTCTCCGGCGTGCCCGGCTTCTATCTCGACCCCATCTCGGGCGGGCCACAGAAGTTCGCCGACGAGCACAGCCACGCCGAGAGCCGCCTCTTCGGCCAGGGGGCCGAGCTGCGGGTGCGGCGGTTCACCATCACCGAGGCGACGCCCCGGTGAACTCACGGGACGTGCTCGGCACCTGGGAGCTGCTCTCCTATGTCGACGTCGTGGGCGACGACGTCCGGCCAGGGCCGCTCGGTGATCATCCTCGCGGGCTGCTGGTCTACACCGCCGACGGCCACATGTCGGTCAGCATGATGCGCACCGGCCCGGCGCCCGAGAGCACCGGGCCGGACGACCAGGTCGAGACGTTCATGGGCTACGCCGGCACCTGGCGCGCCAGCGGCTCGGAGATCCGCCACACGGTTCTGGTCAGCGCCCACTCCCGAATGGTCGGCTCGGAACTCGTCCGGCATGCCGCGCTCGATGGCGACGTCCTCACCCTGCACGGCACCTCGCCGGTCAACGGCCGGCCCCGCCGCCGCCGGCTCGTCTGGCGCCGCACCACACCGACTCTCTCCAATACCGTAGAAAGGCACGTCACCATGAAGGCACTCGTCGCACCCTCGTACGGCCCGATCGACCAGCTCACCCTCGCCGAGCTGGCCAAGCCGGCACCCGGGCCGGGCCAGATCCTGATCAAGCTGCGGGCGGCAGCGCTCAACCCGCTCGACGTCAAACTCGCCACCGGAGTGATGCGCGAGATGATGCCGGTGTCGCATCCCTTCGTGCTGGGTCTGGACGCGGCCGGCACGGTCGAAGCGGTCGGCGAGGGCGTCACCCGGTTCTCCCCCGGTGACGAGGTGGTGGCGTTCACCCACCCGGTCGCCGGCGCGGTCGCGGAGTACACGTTGGCGCTGGACGGCCCCGAGGTGGTGGCCCGACCGGAGACGCTGGACCCGGTGGACGCCGCCGCTCTGCCGGTGGCCGCGATGACCGCGGCCGGCATCGTCGAGCAGGCCGGCCTGAACAGCGGTGACTCGCTCCTGGTGGTCGGCGCGACTGGTGGTGTCGGCTCGTTCGTGGTTCAGCTCGCCGCCCAGGCCGGTGTCCGCGTGGTGGCGACCGCGCCGCCGTCGGACGCCGACTACGTGCGTGGCCTCGGTGCCACGGCGACCATCGACTACACCTCCGCCGACACGACCGAGGAGGCGCTGCGCCACGTTCCCGGCGGCGTCGACGTCGCCGTCGACCTGATCAATGCCGGTCCCGGGCTTGCCGGCACCGCGGCCGCCGTCAAGCCCGGAGGGCTGCTCATCTCTCCGGCCGGTGGTCCGCCGGTCTTCGACCGTGAGGTGCGCGCCACGTACGCGCACATCGAGGCCACCGACGGCCGGCTGCAGCGGATCGTCGAGGCGACGGCGTCGGGTGAGCTGCGGGTCGAGGTGAGTGCCCAGTTCCCGTTCGCCGAGGCGCAGCGCGGTGTCGCTGAGTTCGCCGGCAAGCACACCCGGGGCAAGGTCGTCATCACCTTCTGACAGTTTCCCACCACGGCGCCCGAGAGGCGAGGAGACCCACGGTGTACGACTTCGCCACCGACCTGGCCGACCGGCTGTCCGCGTTGCCCCGGGTTGACTACGCCGATCTGCCCGCCACCCGGGCGGCGTTGCGTGCGGCGGTGGCCCATCACCGGCCGTACCAGCCGTCTCGGCCGGTCGAGGTCGGCGACCGGCTGGTTCCCGGGCCGCCGGGCGCCCCGCCGGTCGCCGTCCGGGTCTACCGGCCGGATGCCGACCGGCCGCAGCCCGCGCTGATCTATCTGCACTGGGGCGGCTTCGTCACCGGAGACCTGGAAACCGTGCACCAAACGTGCCTACGGCTGGCCGACCGGATCGACGCCGTGGTGGTCAACGTCGGCTACCGCCTGGCCCCCGAGCATCCGTTTCCGGCGGGGCTCGAGGACTGTTACGCGGCGCTGGAATGGCTTGCCAAGGAAGGCGCGGGCCTTGGCGTCGACACCGGGCGCATCGCGGTCGGCGGGGAGAGCGCCGGTGGTGGCCTCGCCGCGGCGCTCGCCCTCGCCGTACGCGATCGTGGCGGCCCGGCGCTGCGGCTGCAGTGCCTGCTCTTCCCCGCGCTTGATGACCGGCTGGAAACGGTGTCCGCACGCGCGTTCACCGACACCCCGATGTGGGATCGGCACAACGCGCAGGTGAGCTGGCGGTATTACCTGGGCGACGCGGCCGGGGGCGACGCGGTCGACCCGCTGGCGGCGCCCGCTCGCGCCGACGACCTCGGCGGGCTACCCCCGGCGTACGTGCTGGCCTGCGAGTACGACCCGCTCCGCGACGAGGCGCTGACCTACGCACACCGGCTCATCCAGGCGGGCGTGAAGTCCCGGATCGGCTACCACCCGGGCACCTTTCACGCGTGCATCGCGCTCGGCGACACCGCCACCGCTCAGCAGATCCTCACCGAGCAGGAATCGTGGCTGCGCGACGGCCTGCACTCCCGACCGGCTCCGCACCCGCGACCGGGCGGCGTGCCCGGCGGAAAGGCATGACCGATGACCGTGTGGGACGACTTCAACGACGGCTTCCGGACCGAGGGTGCCGACGCGCGCTGGGCCTACTACCGCCTCGGCGACTACGTCGGTGACGACGCCGAGGTGTCCACCTCGGCGGAGGGTCTGCGGGCGGTGTCGCCCGGTCGGCACCCGAGCACCGGCGAACCGGCGTTCACCCGGACTCTTCCGCAGGAACAGGGACCGGAGGCGGTGCCGGGCGCCCTCGATCACGTGAAGTGGCTCGCCTACCCCAACCATCTGGCGTCCAGCGGCCACCTCGGCTTCGACGCCGATCCTGGCACCGTGCTCTCCTTCGAGGCGTGGCTGTCCGGGCGCACCTACGGCACCGCGGGTCACCCGTTCGGCGCGGCGGTCGCCGACCCGGACGACGATCTGCGCCTGGCCTCGGTGGCCATGCCGGTCCTGGACACCGAGACCGCCATGGTCTTCGACTTCTTCCTGACCAACAAGCGGGTGTACGTCTTCTACGAACGCCTGCCGCACGCCCGACACGAGCTCGGTGACTACGCCGCGTTCCTCTACACGGTGCCGGTGGCGTCACGCCAGCCCGACGACGAACATCATCTGGTCATCTCCTATGACCGGGCGGCCGGCACGGTCCGGTGGCAGCTCGACGGCCGCGAGGTCTTCGCCGTCGACCGTCTCGGCTACCACCTGCCCTCGCGTGAGCACCTGATGCTCGATCACGGAGGCAAGGAGACTCGCACCGAACCTCGGCAGCTCGCCGGCGGCCTGGGGCTGTTCACCATCCTCGACGGCGCACTGCCCGGGCACGACGCGGCCGGCCTGGTTCGGCTCACGCCCGCCGCCGGGCACTACCTCGACCCGGTCGGCGGCGGCGCGCAGCGCTTCACCGACGAGCAGAGCCAGCCGGAGAGCCGCCTTTTCGGCCAGGGCGCCGAGCTACGTGCCCGCCGCTATCTCGTGTCACAGACACCGTCCGCCTGAACTCGGCCCCCCGTATGGTCGAGACGGGGCCCCCGGGACGACATCGCCAGGCGACACCGGCGCGTCCCGAGGGCCCCAGTCCGTTGTCATCTCCTTATTGGAAGGAATCGCGGATGCATAACCGCGTGCTCGGCCAGAACCTGACCACCTCCGCTCTCGGCCTCGGCTGTATGGGCATGAGCGAGTTCTACGGTGACCGCAACGACGTCGAGTCGGTCGCCACGATTCACCGGGCGCTGGAGCTCGGCGTCACCCTGCTCGACACCTCCGACATGTACGGCCCGTTCACCAATGAGGAGTTGATCGGCAAGGCCATCGCCGGCCGCCGGGATCACGCGGTGGTCGCCACGAAGTTCGGCGTGGAACGGCGCCCCGAGGATGGCTATTTCGGCATCAACGGCCGCCCTGACTACGTGCACCGGGCCTGCGACGCGTCGCTGCGCCGGCTCGGGGTGGACCACATCGACCTGTACTACCAGCACCGCGTCGATCCACAGGTGCCGATTGAGGAGACCTGGGGCGCGCTGGCCGAGCTCGTCGCGGCGGGCAAGGTGCGCCACCTCGGTATTTCCGAGGCCTCGGCGGACCTGGTGCGGCGGGCGCACGCCGTACACCCGGTGACCGCCGGACAGTATGAGTACTCGCTGTTCAGCAGGGAGCCGGAGACCGAACTGCTGCCCACCCTGCGCGAGCTGGGCATCGGGCTGGTGGCGTACTGCCCGCTCGGGCGAGGGCTGCTGACCGGCGCGATCACCGACCTCACCCAGCTGGAGGCCGACGACTACCGGCGCGGTACGCCCCGCTTCCAGGGCGACAATCTGCGGCACAACATGGAGCTGGTGGCGCGGGTGCGCGAACTGGCCACCGCCAAGGGCGTCACCGCCGCCCAGCTGGCACTCGCCTGGGTGCTCAGCCGCGGCCCTGACGTGGTGCCGATCCCCGGCACCAAGCGACGTCGCTACCTGGCGGAAAATGTCCAGGCGCTCGACGTCGAGCTGACCGAGGCCGAGCTGAACGCGATCGACGCGGCCACGCCGCCCGGCGCGGCGGCCGGCGGCCGCTACCCGGAGCAGCCGCCGCTGGCGCGCCGCTGACCACGAACGTCGGCCGGGGTCGGGGGGGGGCCCCGGGACCCGGCGCCCGTGGGGGGGGGGGGCGCGAGGGGGGGGGGCGGGAGGGGGGCCCGGGGGGCCGGCCGGTGGGCGGGG
>NZ_JBEZED010000043.1:0-57346 GCF_040648675.1 Micromonospora sp. NPDC049101
TGCAGGCGTCGACAGTCATGGTCTGGTCGGCGCTGGTGCGCAGCAGCTCACCGTGGCTGATGTCGTTGGTCCAGGTGGCACCACTGTTGACCTTGCCGGCGAACGGGTTGCTCTGCGACGCGGCCTGCGGCGTCCACGAACCGTTCAGGCTGGTGGCCGTGAACGAGCGGAAGTACCGGCCGGTCGAGCCGATCGCCTCGACGATCATGAGGTACTTGTTCAGACCCTTCAGCTTGTAGACCTGCGGGGCCTCGAACAGGTTGTTCTGCGTGTCGCTCATGATGGTCGTGTAGCTGCTGCCGAAGTTGCCGGGGAAGTTCCCGATCGGCATGCTGGCCCGGTAGATCTTGCCGTTGTCACCGGCGAAGAACAGGTACATGTTCGTGTCGTCGGCGATCAGCGTCTGGTCGATCGGCCCGGTGCCGGAACCGGTGATGCTCCCGGTGAACAACGTCTGCGGCGCCGACCAGCCGTTCGGGTTGGTCGGGTTGGTCGAGGTCCGGTAGGAGAACGCCGGCCCACCCCACTGGTAGGCGAGCACCCAGATGTTCTTCGGCGCGAAGTAGAACAACGACGGCGCCACCGTCCCCGAACTCATCCCGGTCTGGGTGGCCGAGGCCATCTGCGACCAGTTCGAGAACAGACTGAAGTTCATCGAACCCCAGCTCTTGCCGAAGTCGTGCGTGGTCGCGTAGACGAGCTGCTGGCCGTTGTACGGCGCCACGGTGAAGTCCTTCAGCGACACCCAACCCGACTTCGGGGTGGCCAACACGCCCGTCGACGACCAGCGGTACGTCGAGGGTAGGTCGCACGGGGTCGGCGGCGGGGTCGTCGGGGGCGGCGTGGTGGGCGGTGGAGTGGTCGGCGGCGGGCTCGTCGGCGGCGGATCCGTCGGGGGCGGGCTGGTCGGCGGCGGGGTCGTCGGCGGCGTGCCGTCACCGCACGTCACGCCGTTCAGGGCGAAGCTCGTCGGCGCGGGGTTGCTGCCCGTCCACGACCCGTTGAAACCGAACGACACGGTGGCGTTGGTGCCGATCGAGCCGTTGTAGCTCACGTTCTTCGCGGTGACCGCGGAGCCGCTCTGCGTCAGCGACGTGTTCCACGCCTGCGTGACCGTCTGCCCGGCCGCGTACGACCACGTCAACGTCCAACTGGTCACCGGATCACCCAGGTTGGTGATCGACACGTTGGCGCCGAAGCCGCCCTGCCACTGCGACGAGACGGCGTAGTTCACCGAACAGCCCGCCGCCGCGGCACCGGCCGGCAGCGCCGCGACAACCGACGCCGACACGAGTAGGGCAACGCCGGCCGACGCCAGACCGACATTGGTGTATCTGGATCTGGTCATAGAACACCCTCCTGAGGGGACGGCGGCCCGTACATTGGCGGTGGTCGCTGGCTCGGTGGTTTTTGTGAGCGTTAACAGGCCGCGACAGGTATGTTACGGGAGCGCTCCCATACCCTCAACCTCGAAGTGGCGGGTTTCGATCTCCGGTGCCGGTCGGGCGGGTCACGCGTACATCAGGTGCATCGTCATGCCGGCGTCGGCGTGCGCCAGGTTGTGGCAGTGGTTGGCCCACACCCCCGGGTTGTCGGCCCGGAACGCCACCTCCCACACCTCGCCCGGCCGGACGTCGAACGAGTCCAGCCACAACGGGGTGCCGGCCGCCGGCCGCCCGTCGCGCGACAGCACCAGGACGTGGTGGCCGTGCAGGTGCCACGGGTGCACGGTCGGCGACCGGTTGACGATCGTGAACCGGACGACGTCACCGAGGCGGACGACCTGCGGCGGGATGTCCGGGTCGGCCGCGCCGTTGACGGTGTGCGCGTAGCGGGGCAGCAGATTGTGCAGGTCGAGGCCACGATCGAGAACCAGGGTGAAGGTCCGGTCGAACCGGGACCACGGCACCGCGACGGCGGTGCCGTAGTCGAGCGGATCCAGCACCGGCCAGTCGCCCGTCGCCGCCGACACCGGCCCGGTCGAGTAGACCGCCCGGCCGTCGACGAACAACGCCACAGGCGTGGTCGGCGCGTCGAAGACCAGGTCGTAACGCCCCCCGGCCGGGATCAGCACCGCGGTGTCCACGAGCGACGTCGGGCCCCGCAGGTCAGAGCCGTCGATCGCGGCGACCCGGAACGCCGTCCCGGCCAGGGCGTAGCGATGCGTCGTGCTGTCGGTGTTGACCAGCCGCAGCCGCACGGGCACGCCCGCCTGGACCGGCTCCACCCGTGGTGCGGGCAGCGGAAGGCCGGAGAGGGTGTGCACCGGCACGGTGACGTCGAGGCCGACCATCGGCCCCGGGCGGACCACCAGGACTCCGTAGAGGCCCATCCGCACGCCGACGTCGGAGACCGAATGCGTGTGGTACCAGTACGTCCCGGCCTGGTCGGCGCGGAACCGGTAGACGAACTCCTGGCCGGGCCGCACCGCCGCCTGGGTCACGCCCGGCACCCCGTCCTGGCTGTTCGGCACGTCGTACCCGTGCCAGTGCAGCGTGACGCCGCGCCCGATGTCCCGGTTGCGTAGCGTCACCTCCACCACGTCGCCGACGGTGGCGGTCAGCTCCGGCCCGGGTACCTGGGCGTTGAACGCCCACGCCGCGACGTCCCGGCCACTCGCGCGCACCGTGGCGGTCCCGGCCGTGAGGGTGAACCGCCGGGTCGGTTCGTCGCTGGTCCGCGCGTCCCGATAACCATGGTCATGGGGTACGGCGGGCGTGGCGTCCGGGCCGACGGTCAGCCCGACTCCGGTCACCAACGCGCCGACCGCCACCACGAGGGCCACCCGGGACAGCACCCGGGACGGGCGCACACCCAGAGCGCGCCAGGACACGGCCGTCGCCGTGACGGCCCCGGCCACCGCGAGCAGTCCCGCGCCCACCGACGCCGGGTAGCCGTGCAGGACCGTCACGAGCAGGGCGCCACTCGTGGCGTACCCGGCGAAGAGGAGCGCAGGCGCGACGGACCAGATGTCGCCCGGGACCGCTCGCCACCGCGGCCCGGCCGCGGCCAGCGCCGCGAGCGACAGTGGGGCGGCCACGAGGACCTTCTCCGCCGCGAACCACCAACCGGCGCGGGCGAGCGCGGTGATGGTGATCGCGCGGGCGAGCGTGGCGAGCAGCGCGACGGCCGCCAGCGCCAGCGCGAGCGGGCGGCGCCGGACGGCCGCCGCGGCGCCGCCACCCAGCCAACCGGCGGCCGCGAGGACCGCGATCACGAGGTCGACCACGAGCAGCGAGCCGGTGGTCATGCCGGATCCCCGCTGCGTACGACGTCGCCGGCGGAGTCGGCCGGCTGCGGGCCGGTCAGCTTCCGAGCCCCCTGCAGGACCGCGACCACGACGTGGACGGCGATGATCCCGTTGAGGGCGTGCAGCCCACCGATGATCGGGCCGAGCGGGGTGCTGACGCCCGCCGCGTCGGTGGCCGCGTTGGCAAGCGTGGCGAGGAGCGCCTGCAGGACGACGAGACCGATCGGCAGGAGCGCCAGGCCGATGAGCCGACCCGGCGCCCTGGCCAGTGCCGCGCACAGCGCGGTGAGCAGGGTGAGGACCGGGATGACCGCCATGCCGTTGACGCTGTGCAGGGTGTACGAGTCGTCGCCCACGGGTTTCGTGAACCCACCCACGGCGGCGAAGACGAACTGCAGGACGAACGCGACGAGCAACAGGGCACTGGTGCCGACGAATGCCTTACGCATGGTGGTCTCTCCTAGAGGTGCGCCGAGGTCAGCGCCTGGGCGATGTGCTCGGTGGCCGTGATCGCCCCGTACGCGACGAGCCGTACGAGGTCGGCGTCGCCGGGGTGGGACAGCCGCCAGAGAGCGACGTCACCGACGCTTATCGCGCTCGGCGCGAACGCCGCCAGCAGGGCGATCCTCGTGCCGACGCGATCGGCGCCCGGCACGTCCCGGACCAGGTCGACGGCCCAGTCCGCGGGCCGGGCCGGAAACCGCCCGTCCTCCCACCGCACGGTGGCCGTGACGGTTTGGCGCGCCACGTCGCCCAGGAGGCCCCCGCCCCGTGTGGCGGCGTCCGTCAGGGCCGCGTAGGCGACGCCGACCGGGCTGTCCCCCGCCCAACCGGGTGCCGCCGTCGTACCCGCGTCCAGGAGCGCGAGGCTCCGGCCGGGTTCCTTCGGTTCCCGGGCGGTCTTCGCGGAGAGCCAGCCGCCGACCGAACGCACCAGTGGGGAGCGTTGCAGGCCGCCGGGGAGCAGATCGGGGTTGAGCAGCGCGGACACGATCCGGTTGATGAAGTGGAAGGCGAGCAGGGTGCCGGTGACCTCCGGGCGGTACGGGCTGGCCCAGGCGGACGCGGTGGGGTTACGGCTCGCCTGCGCCCAACCGACGAGCGCGGCGTACCCCGGCTGCGGTGGTGTCCCGTCCCGGACGATGGCCTCGGCCAGCTTCGGCTGGCCCAGCGCGTGCAGCAGCATCGCGTGCGAGTCGACACAGAACTGACAGCGGTTGGCCCGGGACACCGCCGCCGCGACGAGTTCGCGCTCGACCCGGGACGCGTCACCGGCGAGCAGCGCCTCACGCATCAGTGCCCAGGTCGCGGCCAGCACCTCCGGCACGGCGGCGAGCACCTGGAAGGTGGGCAGCGGCCCGAGGAAGTCGTCCGACATCTGCCGGTAGACCTGCGCGGTCCGGCCGGTCGCGGCCGACGCTCTCACTGGGGTGGTGAAGCGGTATGTCATGGGCTCGATGCTCGTCCCGGCGAGCTGGGAAAACGTCGTGCCATCGCAGGCACTTGGCCGGTCGGCGCTACCGCGTCCGCGGTACGTCCGGCTACCGCGGTCGGTGGATGCCGCACGCGGACGGCCCGTTCTACAGTTCGGCGATGCGTCGCGATCTGCCGTACGCCCTCGGTGGCCTGGTCCTCGGCGGCCTCCTGCTCGGCAACGCCGCGCTCACCCCGGACGCCGCCACGGTCGGTGCGCTCGACGTCGCCCTGGTCCTGGCCATGGCAGTCGCCCTGGCGGTGTGCCGGCGGTATCCGGTGGTGGCACTGGCCGTGGTCACCGTCGCCATGTTGGCCGTCCACGTCCGCGTGCACCCCGGGGTGTCCGCCGCGTTTCCCGTGCTCAGCGCGGTCTACGTCGCCGCCTGGCGGGGGCGCCGAGCGGCCGCCGCCGTGGCCAGCCTCGTCTTCCTCGGTAGCTTCCTCACCCGCGACATCTCAATGGCGCCCGCCGGCCGACCGGGCGACCTGGTCGCCGAGCGGACGGCTCTGCTGCTGGGCTGGTTCGTGGCGGCAAACGTCGCGGGGCTGGTGGCGCGGCAACGCCGGGCGTACCTGGAACAGGTCGAGCAGCGGGCGATCGAGGCCGAACGCACCCGCGAGGAGATGGCGCTGCGGCGCGCCGGGGAGGAGCGTCTGCGCATCGCCCGCGACCTGCACGACTCCCTGACCCACAGCATCTCGGTGATCAAGGTGCAGGCCGGGATCGCAGTGCACCTCGCGCGCAAACACGGCGAGCAGCCGTCGGCCACCCTGCTGGCGATCCAGGAGGCCAGCAGCGCCGCGATGCGGGAGCTGCGCACCACGCTCGACGTCCTGCGCTCGCCCGCCGACGAGGACCACGTCGGGCTGGCCCGGGTGGACGAGCTCGTCGAACGGACCCAGGCTGCCGGCGTGCCGGTGCACGTCACCGTCAGCGGCCCGGCGCGGGACCTGCCCGCCGAGATCGACCAGGCCGGGTATCGGGTCGTCCAGGAGGCACTGACAAATGTGGCCCGCCACGCCGGCCCCGCCACCGCACACGTCCACGTCGAGTACGCCCCGGCGCAGCTCACCGTCTCGGTCACCGACGACGGCCACGCGTCGCCGGCTCACCCGGTCACACCGGGCGTGGGCCTGCGCGGCATGCGGGAACGCGTGACCGGGCTCGGCGGTACCCTGCGGGCCGCCGCCAACGACGACCACGGATTCACGGTACGGGCCGCGTTCCCGCTGGACGGCCCCGGCAGGACCGCGCGCTCGCGTGCGGTCCAGCCCGCTCAGCGCGTCGCGGAGTCCCGATGATCCGGGTTCTGCTCGCCGACGATCAGGCCCTGATGCGAGCCGGATTCCGGGCCCTGCTCGACGCCGAGGACGACCTGGAGGTCATCGGCGAGGCCGCCGACGGTGCCTCCGCCGTCCACCTGTCGCGACGGCTGCGCCCGGACGTGGTGCTCATGGACGTGCAGATGCCGGGACTCGACGGCATCGAAGCCACCCGCCGCATCGCCGCCGATCCCGATCTCGCCGCGATCCACATCCTCATCGTCACCAACTACGGGCTCGACTCGTACGTCTTCGCCGCCCTCCGCGCGGGTGCCAGCGGTTTCCTGCTCAAGGACGCGGACCCGGCCGACCTGCTCCAGGCCATCGCCGTCGTGGCTCGCGGCGACGCACTGCTCGCACCGGCCGTGACGCGGACGCTCATCAGCGAGTTCGTGTCCGGCCCACCGCCGGCCGAGCCGGCGGCCGGGCGTGACGTGCTGACCGCCCGCGAGCAGGAGATCGTCGAGCTGGTCGCGGGCGGGCTGAGCAACGACGAGATCGCCGCGCGGATGGTGATCAGCCCGTTGACCGCCAAGACACATGTCAATCGGGCGATGGCGAAGCTGCACTGCCGTGACCGCGCCCAACTTGTCGTGTGGGCGTACGAGTCGGGACTCGTCACGCCCCGCCGTCGATGATCGTCAACGCGGTCCGGGGGCACCCGTCGGCACACGGGGTGGGGCCGACGCACTAACATTGCCGCCGTCCGACGACGGCTCTGCTGAAACGAGGCGACATGCGTTGGCTCCGGCGGTTGCTGGGCGGCAGGCGGGTCCAGCTCGATCCGGGACGCCAGCAGGCGCTGCTGCACGACGTGCAGACCCGGTACGGCCCCCACGCGCGGATCCGGTTCACCGAGCAGGTCGAGGCGCTCACCACGACGCTGGACAGCGACGACGGCCTGGTGGTGGCGGCGCAGATCGTGGGTCAGGTCGCCGACGAGGCCCACGTGGACCTGCAGTCCCAGGCACAGGAGATCCACCGGCGGACGGGCCGGCGGCTGCTGGTGCACCGCCGCAACTACCGGCCGCTGTGGCGGGAGGCCGGTCCCGCACTGCGCTGGCCGCTGTTCGCGCTGCCGTCCGGCTTCCACCCGTACGCGCAGGTGGCCGCCGCTGTCACGGTGGTCGGCAGCCGGGCACCCCGGCTCGACCGGGTGACCGACCCGAACCCGCTGCTGACCCGGGTGTTCGAGGTGCTCGACCTGACCACCGCCGGCTGGGAGTACGGCCGGGTGCGGGTGGACACCGACGCCGCCGCCCTGGCCGATCGACTGATCTCCAGTGCCGGGCAGGTCCTCGCGGCCATGGACGACCCGCCGCGACTGCCGCCCGCCGTCCGGGAGCTGATGCGCCGCAACAACACGGTCGCCGTGCACGATCCGGCCGGGCCACGGGCCGTCGGCGGCATCAACCTGGGCGCGCGGATGCGGGAGGAGTTCCTGGTCTGAGCGCCTCCGGGCGTTACGTGACCGGCCAGCGGGTCCGTTCGTCGTCGGGCACCGGACGGCCCCGTTGCCCACGGCCGGAGACGGTGGGGACTCCGCGGCCACCGCCGACCGACGGAATCCCCACCCACCGCGCTAGCCGCCGACCCGGTACGCCCGGAGCACCGTCTGCTCCACCGCGTTGCCGTCCGCGTCGGCGGCGTTCGCCCGCAGCGACACGTGACCGGCCCGGCTGTGTGGCACCAACGCCAGCCAGCTTGCACCGTCCCGGCTGACCGGCACCGCGTGCCAGCTCCGGCCGTCGTCGTAGGAGGCGGCGACAGTCACCGTCACCACCGGCCGCCCGGCCACCCCGTCCTGCCGGTGCACCGACATCCGCACCGGTCGGCGGTCACCGACCGACACGGTGTTGCGCAGGTCGACAGGTGCGTCGAGGAGCATGCCCAGCAGCGGCAGTGGCTGCCGGCCCGATGCCGTGGCGGACCGGAAGGTCCACGACCCGCTGACCGTCGTGCTCGACCGCCAGGTCGGCGAGTGGTGCGTCGCCGAGGCGGTGAGCCGGTACGTCGCAGCTGCGGCCGGTACGGCGAACTGCCCCCGGCCGGGCTCGGCGACGGTGCCGAGAAGCTGCCCGTTCCGGTACAGGCTGGTGCTGCCCGTGGTGCCGTCATCGAACGCGTCGGTGGGTCTCGGATGGCCGCTGGAGTCGGTGAACATCGGCAACATCACGTCGACCACGTCCCCCTGTCGGCTCACCCACGGCTTGCCGACGTTGTCCACGGTCGGCCCGGTCAACGCCGGCCCCACCACCGCCTTATCCCAACTGGCCGCCGAGTTGGCCCCCGGCCGCAGCCTCAGCTCCGTCCTCGCCACCGCCGGGGAGATGTTGTTTCCGAGCAAGATTCGCCAACTGCCCGGCGTGTAGTACTCGGTACGCCGCAGTGGCGCGAACACCGGCATCGACGCAAACAACCCGTAGTGGTCATCGCCGAGCCGGAGACTAGCGCGGACCTGCCGTACCCCTTCGCCCGCGTCGTGGTAGCTGGTCGGGACGGCGGCCAGTTCCCCGGTCGTCGGCCGGTACGCCAGGTCCGCCGGGACCCCGCCCCGAGCCTGGTAGCCAAGCTGGTAGCGGTATGGACTGACCGGCTTTCCGGTCACGGTCGCGGTGAGTGTCCCCGCACCGGCGAGTTCGACGAATCGGTCCAGCCCCGGGTGTCCGGGTCCCGAGCTGATTGTCGGCAGGGCGAGTGGCTCGCCCGGCCACCCGAACTGCCCGGTCGCCAGCAACACCATCCGGGCGCCCCGTTGCTGAAGCTGGCGTACCACCGGGGCCAGTGCGAACGGTTCCGCCTCATCGGCAGAGGAGGTGAGCACAGCGAGCGCGTCTGCCACGTCCACGTCGGGCAGTTCGCCGGTCGGACCGACCACGAGCCGGACGACCGGAAGTCGCGCGGTCCCCTCGAAGGGTGGTGTCGGCCCGGGCTTCCAGAGCCAGCCGACCCGAACCGGGAACCGTTCCGGTGCGGTCGCCGACAGTTGCAGCATCGGCCGTTCCAGAACCGCCATGTCGGTGAGGCTGAACTCCTCCGCGCTCACCCCGGGTGCGCTGCCCACCAGCACCTCACCGAAGCCCGGTTCGACGATGTTCCCCATGCTGGTGTTGATCGGGTCGCCGGACCACCGCGCGCCGATGACGATATCGCGCAGCCCCTCGGTCGCCGCCGGCTCGTCGGCCACGCCCAGCGGTGCCGCCCGGGCCCACCGGGCGTCCAGGGTCACCGTGGTGTCGTCGGCAAGTGTCAGACCCGGATAACCGAGTACGGCGGTCCGGAGCCCGCCGTTCGGCGGTGGCGGCAGATAGACGCTGGACAGCAGGGCGTACCGCCCGGCGGGCACCGACACCGAACCCGATCCGGACACGAAGTCCCGGAAACCGGCGTTCTGGGCGTCGATGCCGACCACCATCGTGGCGCCGCTGTCGCTGGGCCGGCCCTGCTGGTCCAGCAGTCGGACGGTGACCTCGTGCGTCTCGGCGGCCTGCCGCACCCCGACCGGGGTGCGCACGCTTGTCGCACCGGCGGTGGCGACCACGACCCCGCCGTACGTCCCGGCCCGCTGCTGCCCGGCGAACCGCACCGGGACGGCGGCGCTGCCCCGGGCCGGCACGGTGAGGGTCGTCGCGCCGAGCGTCGCCAGCTGCGGCGGGGCCGGCTGGCCGGCGGTGTCGGCCAGGCTCAGCGCCAGCCGCAGCGTGACAGGCGTCGACCCGTCGTTGCGGTAGGTCAGTTGCCGGGTGCCGCCCGGCGCCCCCCAGGGCAGAGCCATGGCGAGGGACGCCACCTCGGCCCGCACCGGCTGGGTGACGGCCCGGGCCACGTCGATCCGGCCGGCGCCGACGTCGAAGACCCGGGACTCCCGGGCCGGCGCGGCGGCGCCGACCAGGGCCGCCTTGAGCTGCGCACCGGTCCACTCGGGGTGCCGCTGCGCGAGGATCGCCGCCGCCCCGGCAACGTGCGGTGCGGCCATCGAAGTGCCGGAGAGTGGCACGTGGTCGGGGTGGCCGGCGATCCCCGGGTACGCCCCGGTCGCCCGGGCGGCCAGGATCGCCTCCCCCGGCGCGGCCAGCTCGGGTTTCGGTGCCCCGTCCCCGACCCGGGGTCCCCGGCTGGAGAACTCGCTGATCCGATCGGCGGAGTCCACACTGGAGACCGCGAGCGCGGCGTCGGCGCTGGCCGGAGCCGACACCGGCGCGTACGCCCCCCTGTTTCCGGCGGCGGCCACGAAGAGGGTGCCGTGTTCCGCGCTGAGCCGGTCGACCGCCTGGCTGACCGGGTCGGTGCCGTCGCTCGGGGCGCCGCCGAGGCTCAGGTTCACCACCTTCGCACCGGCCTTCGTGGCCGCCCATTCCATGCCGGCGAGAATCCACTCCTCGGCTCCATCGCCGGAGTCGTCGAGGACCTTGCCCACCGCCAGCTTCGCGTCCGGGGCGACACCGCGATGCCGACCGGCCGCCCCCGAGCCCCCGACGGTCGCCGCCACGTGGGTGCCGTGGCCGAACCGGTCCTCGACGCTCCCCGTCCCGGTGAAGTCCTGCGCCGCCGACACCCGACCGGCCAGGTCCGGATGGTCGGTGTCGTATCCGGAGTCGAGGACCGCGACAGTGACACCCCTGCCGGTGTAGCCCGCCTGCCACGCCGTGGGCGCGCCGATCTGCGGGACGCTCCGATGCAGGCTCGCCCGGTAACGGGCGTTCAACCACACCTTCCGGACGCCGCCGCGGATGCTCCGGGCCGCCGGGTTCGCCTGGCGGACCAGGTCCGCCCAGAACCGGGCCCCCGTCGCCTTCGGCTGGTCGTTCGCGGTCAGGTTCAACCCGGGCAGCACCCGGCGGGCCCTCGTTCCCGCCAACGGGACCGCCCGCCGGGCCTGGCCGGGGTCGGCGTACTGGACCAGCAACGGCAGCACCGGACTGGCGCTGTCGTCGTACCCCTGAGCCAACAGGCCGGTGACGTCGAACAGTCGCTCGTCGAGCAGGTCCGCCCGGAGCAGGGGTACGGCGTCGGTCGGGACCACGTACCAGGCGCCGTCACGCTGGTAGCGGGCGTACGAGACGGCCCGGGGCCGGACCGGAGCGGTCCCGTCCCGCCCGGCAGCCGGCGCAACCGAGGGTTCACCCTCCGGATCCAGCCGGACCACGTCCCCGGTTATCAGCGTCACCGTGCCGGCGGTCCTCGGCACGCCCCGCCCGGCACCGGCCGTCGCGCCGCCGCCGGCTGCCCGCGTCGATCCGGCCGAAGGGGCACCGGCCGCCGCGTACGACGGCACAACCGTGAGGAGTGACGCCACGGTCAGTGCGACGGCCAGTAGTCGCCGTCCACCGCCGACCCGGAACCAGCTCTTCCCGGCGGTCATCGGACCTCACCGACCCGGTCGACGATGGTGAACGTGGGCACCTGTACTGCCGCCACGGTCCCGGCCGGTATGCCGCGCGCCGTCCGGATCTGCACCGAACGGAAGCCGAGCAGTTCACGCCCCGCGGTGTCGAAGACCAGTTCCTCCCGCTGGGTCTCGTCCCCGGTCGACTCACCGGCGCGGCCGATCGCGACACCCTGCCGACCAGCCAGTTCGACCCGGCCCTCGACCCGTTCGACTCCGGGAATCAGTGCGACCGCCTGGTAGAGGGCCGCCCGAACGTCGGGAGGCATGATCGGGGCGACCTCCCGAAGCAGGTCCAGGACCCTGGTGAAGACCTGTGCGTCGGGAGAGTGCTTGTTCTGGTCGCCGACCGCCTCCCGCAGGGTGGCCAGTAGCCGGGCCGGATCGGTCGGCAGGCTCGCCAGGTACGCCGGCGTCGGCCGGTAGACGTCGCCCGGGTCCCGGACCGCCGGGCAGCTCGCACAGTCGGCGGGCGGCTGGTAGTCGGGCGCCGGCCCGTACTCCTCGACCTCCGGCGGGGCGGTCAGGTCGTACCCGAGTTCGCGGGCGAGCTTGGCGTCGGCCGGGGTCAGCGGGGTACGGCTGACCCCCTCGGTGATGCGCATCCGCGCCGTCCGCAGGCCCTCCACGGTGTACCACATCTCGTGCCGGCGAGCCACCCAGACCCTGGCCAGCGGCCCGGCACCGTCGATATCGCCGATCAGCGACAGGGACCGTTCCTCGCCCACCCGGTAGATGAACTGCCCTGGCCGGGCCTCGACGGCCCGGTCGAGCCGGGCGTTCGCGGCGACCAGCCGCAGCACCGTCCCGGCGTCGTCGCCATCGCCGATCGGGACCGTGGCGGGGAGGCTGCCCACCCCACCCCGGTCCGGGCCGGCGGGAACCGTCGCCGGCCCGAGGATCGCCGGCACGACAAGCGCCGTGGCAACCGCAGCCGAGATGCCGAGCCCGCCGAGCGACACGTGCCACCACCGAGCGCCGAGCCGGTCGCTGCGGCCCGCCGGCCGGGTACGCACCGCTGCGACACGGCGACGCCACGGCGACGCCACGGTGCCCGCCGCGGATTCGGCCCGAGCCTGCACGAGCAGGGCCGCCCGGGCCCGCGCCGTCGCGTCGGCGGACGGTGCCGGAGCTTTCCCCAGTACGTCGCGAATCATCCGCACGTCGTCCATCACAGGTCCCCCAGGTCTCGATCGTGGCCGCTCGGATCGGTGTCGCCAAGCGCCTCGCGCACCTTGCGACGCGCCCGGCTGAGCCGGGAACAGACCGTGCCGTACGGAATTTCCAGGGCTGCCGCGACCTCGTGATAGGTGAGTTCGCCGAGCGCGACGAGCAGGAGTACGTCCCGGTCCCGGGCCGAGAGTGCGGCCAGTGCCCTGGCCAGATCGCGGTGCACGCTCTGCGCACTGACCATCGCGGCTATCCGCTCGTCGTGACCGACGACGGACTGGTCCTGCGGTGCCCGGGCCATTGCCCGGTAGCGCCGCCGCTCGCTCCGCCGCTGGCGGCGGACGAGGTTCGTGGCGATGCCGTACAGCCACGCCCGGACGTGCCCGCCCGGTGCGCGCTCGGCCGGGGCAGCGTCGTCGGCGGGGTCTCCCGCATCGAATCGGGTCCGCTTGGCAAAGGCGATCAGGAAGGTCTCCGCCGCCAGGTCGTCGGCGGCGGCCGGGCCGAGCCGGTTCGCGGCGAACCGGTGGATCTCCGGGTAGTACCTGTCGAAGAGCAGCGCGAACCTCTCCGGCTCGGCGCGCGACAGCCTGATCAGGACGACGTCGGCCACCGCGCCGAGGTCGTCGGGCGGGTCGGTGCCGGCCAGGGAGCCGGGAGCGACCGCACACACGGGTGGCCCGGTCACGAGACGGTTCCGGTCATGGATTGTTGTCCTCCAGGGAGCGTCATGCGTCTGACACCCCTCTACGCCCGATGACAGCGATCCCCTTCACGCCCGGCGAAGGCGTCCACGGAAGCCATGGTGCAACCCCGCCACCTGGCGCACCGCCCGCACCCCGTTCCCCGCTTCCTACATGGACGTCGTGCGCGGCCAAGGCCGGTTGCGAACCGGCACGCTCTCAGGCCATCACGCGCGAACTGGACAGCCCCGGCTGCACGCGCCGTTGGATGCGCAACCCGGCCCGCAGGACGTACAGCTCACGCTTGGCCGTGGCCAGCCCCTTCGCGTCGAGCACGTACCCGGTGAGCCAGATCCAGTCGTTGTACGGGTCGGTCTCGCCGATCGACACCAGACGCAGCATCAGCGCCCGGTCGCCCGAGAACTGCACCGAGCAGGCCGCCCCGATCAGCACGACGTCTCCCGGCTTCACGGCAACCACCCGAGGAACCTGCGGTACACGGTGTCGGCGGGAGCCCAGGACATGTCCCGCATGGCTGCGGCGAGGTGCGATCCCAGGTAGCCGGCCAGTGCGACCGGCGACGTGGCGTACTCATCCAGCAACTCCCCTCGGCGCGTGGCGCACGGCCAGGGCCTGTCGCATCCCTCGCACAGCCACAGCGGCAGGACCGACCCGTGTGCGGTCATCGGCTCTCACCCGGCCAGTGACCCCGGTTGATCGGGATCCGGTGTCTGGCTCGGCACGGCAGCTCGTTCCCGCACCTGCAGACGTTGCGCCACTTGATCCACGACCACACCGGCCAATGCCGGCGAGCCAGGGTCATCGCTACCGCCGCCAGGTATTCGCCATAGGGAACGTGCCGGCTCATCTCCGCCCTCACTCGTGGGGGACGCGGCAGCACAGCTACGGAAAGTGATACGGCCACCACACCCACGCAACACCGTCTCACGCATGATGCGAAATTCGCAATATGCGGATACACTGATTGTGGAAGCTCGTATTGCGAGAGGAAGTCACGTTATGCGTATGGAAGGATGAAGGCATGGCTACCCGTCAAAGCCCCACGGTCCAGCGCCGGCGCTTGGCACTCACCTTGCGCAAGCTCCGGGAGCGGGCCGGGTTTACCTCGGTAGAAGCTGCTCAGCGCGTCGACCACGATGGGAGTTGGCTCAGTCGCGTCGAGACGGCGGAAGTCCGGCCGCACCCCAACGACGTACGGGCACTGCTGGCGCTTTACGGCGTAGATGACGACCAGGCCGAAGCCGTGATAGCCGTTGCGCGTCAGGCGAAGCAGCGCGGATGGTGGCAGCGGTACGGCGACGTCCTGCCGGACTGGTTCGCCGCTTACGTCGGCATGGAGTCCGAGGCGTCGGTCATCCGCACCTATGAGTGCCAGATGTTCCCCGGGCTACTCCAAGACGAGGCGTACGCTCGCGCGGTGTTCCAAGCCGGCCCGATCCCTCTGCGCGAAGACGAGCTTGAGCGGCAGGTGTCACTGCGGATGGAGCGGCAGAAGATCCTGACGGGGGACGATCCACCGATATTCCGTGTGGTCATCGACGAGGGAGCCGTACGACGGGTGGTCGGAGGTCCCGATGTGCTTCGCGCGCAGCTCAACCGACTCATCGAAGAATCGACCCGAAGCAACGTCCAGGTTCAGTTGCTTCCGTACTCGTCCGGGCTCGGCTTCGATGGCAGCTTCGTGATCCTCGACTTCCCACCGATGCCTGCACCCTACCCAGATGCGGCCGAGGAACGGATGGTCTACGTAGGCACGCTGACAGGCGCGCTATATCTGGATAGACCCGCTGAGATTTCGGCGTACGCTACCGCCCACGAGCAGCTACAGGCCGTCGCGCTGGGACCGAAGCCGACCCGAGATAAGCTGCTCGCGCTGACACACGAGCTGGTCAAGTAGGAGGACGGGATGGACTGGAGTCGCGCTACCTGGCGCAAGAGCACTCGGTCAGGGTCGACCGGGAACTGTGTCGAGGTGGCGGACAACCTCCCGGCCGTGGTCGCTGTCCGTGACAGCAAGGACCAGCAGGGACCGGTGCTGTCGTTCGGCGCGGGTCAGTGGGCCGGCTTCGTCCAGAGCATCAAGGGCGGCAAGTTCAACGTCTGACACCGGCGCCCGGTGGGGTGAAGCGCTCGGATTTCCTTCGTCTTCGGCGTTCGGCGGGCCCACGGACGATCGGCGGGATCAACCTGGGCGCCCCCGGGCGTTACTGATCGGGGCGTCGACGGGCGAGATGCATGATGATGTCTGCGGAAAGCTCGACCCGCTGGGGCAGGATCTGCTCGATCTGGCTGAGGACCTGCTCCCGCTGCGAGGTCGGCAGCGTGAGATACGCCGAGATCGTCGACAGATGTCCGACGTAGTCGCGCGCACTCACCGTCAGGCGACGCTTGATCACGGTCTGCTGGACGTCGACGAACCATTCGCAGCGTTGGAGTTCCGTGCCGGGCCACTGCATGGCCTGCCCCGGGGGCGTGCCGTCTGGAGATGGGATCTCGTCGCTCGTCAGGAATGGTGCCCTGGCGGCGCGGACGGCGTCCGCCGCCGCCGGGTCGGCCAACTGGGTTGGTCCGCCGAACGAGGCGAACACGCCGCCTGGTTCCAGTAGCGCGGCCACCCGTGACCACCGACCCTTCGGTGTGGTCCAGTGCAGTGCCGCCGCCGCGTAGACCAGGTCGTATTTCGCGCCCAGCCGGAGGGCCTCGAACGCGGCCCGCACGGTCTCGACGCCGGCTGGCACGTGCTTGCGCAGCTCGGCGAGCATGGCCCCGTCCGGCTCGGTCGCGGTGACCGCGACGCCCGCCCCGGCGAACAGCCGGGTCGCCTTGCCCGTGCCGGCGCCGATCTCCAGGGCCGTTTGAATCGGCCGATTCCCATACGTCAGCACCAGTTCGACAAGCTCGGCCGGGTACCCCGGTCGGTACCGTTCGTACTGTTCCGCCACCATCCCGAAGCTCAGTGCGCGAGCAGGCATGCCGACGATCCTGTCACCACTCGCACCCCGGCGTGGGGCGAAATACCAGCGGATCAGCGAACGCCACGACCGCAGCCGCGTTCTGGCGGCGCGCCCACTGCTCTCTGGAGATCTTGGACAGTTTCCGTCCAGACCGGACGGGAAGTGTCCAAGATCTACGTTCACCGGCCACGGCAGCACCATCGCGCCCGGATGTTGACCGACAACGGCTCCTGACCACAAGTCCACGCAGCCTGGGCATGGCGGCGATCGACAGCACCGTCGCCGGTCTGCGGCTTGCCACCGGAATGTCGAACCGCAACACCCGCTCGGCGGCATGGAGCGGATAGTCCTCGCGCCACCCGTCTCCGAGTGGTGACGCGGTGAGGCAGCATGACCGTCATGCAGACGGTTGCCGCGATCCGGCGTTACCCGCTCAAGAGCGCCCGGGGGGAGGCACTCACCGCGACCGACGTCGAGCAGACCGGTCTGCGCGGCGACCGGACGTGGGCCTGTATCGACCGCATCGACGGGACGGTCGGCAGCGCCAAACACCCACGACGATGGGGGCGCCTGCTCGATGTCGGCACGAGCATGCGGGACGACGGCCCGGAGACGACCCTGACACTGCATGTCGACGGCACATCGGTGCCAGCCGGAAGCGCGGCGGCAGATACCGCACTCAGCAAGCACCTGGGCCGCCCGGTGCGGCTGAGCCGCGAGTTGCCGCCCGACGCGAGACTGCACCGGACGTTGCCTGACGACGTAGGCATGGTGCCCGATTGGATGGACGGCGCCCGGCCCGGTCAGGACACCATCACGGCGATCGCGGGCGCGGGGCGGGTGGGCCGGTTCGTCGACTTCGGCGCCGTTCACATCGTGACCACCGGCGCGTTGTCTCTGCTGGGTGAGCGCATGGGAGGTGGCAGTGTGGCCGCTACGCGGTTTCGTCCGAACCTGGTCATCGACGCACCGCGTGACCCGGAACCGGGGCAGGAACTTCGCCTGGGCGATGTCGTGCTCCGGGTGGTCCTGCCCACCCCGAGGTGCATCGTCCCCGGACTCTCCCAGGCCGAACTGCCGGCCGACCTCTCGGTGCTGAGCGCCCTGGCCCGGCACTACCGCATCCCGGTGGCCGGGCTCGGGCGGGCAGCCTGCTTCGGGACCTACGCCGACGTCGTCCAGCCAGGCCGATTCCGAGTCGGGCAGGTCGTTCACTGACCGAGGCCGCCGTCTTCAACCCTGACCTCTGGCTCGCACGACACGGCAACTGTGCGCAACCGCTTGCCCACCCGTCGAACACCGCTCGACCATGTGCTCATGGGGCCGGAGCGTCGTGTCATCCTCGGGGTCGACGTGGGCACCACCGCCGTGCGGGTGGGCGCGTTCGCGGTGGACGGCTCCGCCCGACACGTCCGGACGCGGGCGTACCCCCTGCTCCAACCGCTGCCCGGCTGGCAGGTCCAGGATCCCGACGTGCTGGTGGCGGCCACCCTGGCGGCGGTGTCCGCGTGTGTCGCCGACATCGCCGGGGCGGAGGTCGTGGCCCTCGCGGTCAGCTCCCCCCGGTACGGCGTGATCGGGCTGGACGCGGCACTCAGCCCGGTGACGCCGCTGCTGACCGGGCGGGACACGCGCTCTGCGGAGGTGGCCCGCGACCTGCGGGTCTCCGGTCAGAGCCGGGAACTGCACCGGCTTACCGGCACGCCGGTGCACCCGGGCAGCCCGCTGTGCAAGCTGATCTGGTTCGCCCGTCACGAGCCGTACCTCTGCACCGCGACGCGGTGGTGGATCGGCCTGAAGGACTACCTGGTCCATCGGCTGACCGGGACATTGGTGACCGAGCTGTCGTCGGCGTCCGGCACCGGCATGTTCGACGTGCACCGGCGGGTGTGGAGCACCGGCGTACTCGATCTGGTCGGGGTGTCCGGCAGCCAGCTGCCGCCGGTCCTGCCCACGACCGGCGTGTTGCGGCTCTCCTCGGCGGCCGGGCAGGCGGTCGGCCTGCCGTCCGGCACACCTGTCGTGGTGGGCGCGGGTGACGGGCCGTCGAGCAGCCTGGGCATGGCGGCAATCGACAGCACCGTCGCCGGCCTGACGCTCGCGGCCACCGGGGCCCTGCGGACGGTCGTCGCGGCTCCGCTCGTCGACCCTGCGGAGATCTTCTCCTGCGCCGCGCTGACCGAGGACGCGTGGGTGGTCGGCGCGACTGTCAACAACGGCGGCAACGTGGTGCGGTGGGCCGGTGGCGCCCTCGACCCCGATCCTCGCCCGGCGTCCGACGACCAGCTCGCCGCGCCGGAGCTGCTGGCGCTCGCCGAACGGGTCGCCCCGGGCAGCGACGGCCTGGTGATGCTGCCCTATCTGCGGGCCGACCGGGCGTCGGCGGTGGATCCCGGCCCGCCGGGCGCGTACCTGGGCTTGCGCAGCGAGCACTCTCGCGGTCACCTGGTACGGGCCGCCGTGGAGGGTGTGTGCCTGCACCTCGGCGGTGTCCGGGACCGCCTGGCCGAGCTGACGCCGATCGGCAGCGTTCGGCTGGCCGGCGGCGCGTTCCGATCTCCGCTGTGGCGTGCGGTGATGGCCGCGGTCCTGGACTGTCCGACCCAGGTGGCGGCCGAGGACGATGACGCCGCCCTCGGTGCGGCGGCGCTCGGGCTCTTCGCGATCGGCCTCGCCGCCGACCTCACCGAGGCCGTCACCCGGCTCAGTCCCGAGGGTGCCCGCGCCGAGCCGGTCGCGGTCGACCCAGCCCTTGCCGCGACCTATCGCGGCCTGCGCGCGAAGCTACCCGTACTCCGCACGGTCGTGGGCCGGGTGGGCGAGATCCTCGACGAGGTGGCGGCCGGGCCGGGCCTCGGCTGGCGGGCCACCACGGCGTCCCGGGACGTGGTGGGCGGCTGACCGGGCCGGCCGTCGGGCGTCAATGCTCGGGGTCCTCCTTGACCTGGGCCACGAGCTGGGTCGGGTTGACGTAGCGCAGTGCGACGACGAGCAGCACGAGCATCATCGACGTGTAGATGACCGCCATGGCGTCGACCGACTGCTGCGCCCGGATCCCGGACGCGGACATCGAGTAGTAGAGCGCCACGACGAGGGTCTGCGAGTCCGGCCCAGCGGTCAGGAAGGTCAGCTCGAACATGCCGACGGTCCGGACGAGGACGAGGATCGCGGAGGCGAGGATGCCCGGCACGAGCAGCGGCGTGAGGACCCGGAGGAACACCGTACGCAGACCCGCGCCGCACATCCGCGCGGCGCTCTCGATGCGCGGGTCGATCTGCTCGATGAACGGGGTCATGGTCAGGATGACGAAGGGCACCGAGGGAACGAGGTTGGCGAGCACCACCCCGGACATGTGCCCGGCCAACCCGAACTTGTAGAGGACCGTCGCCAGCGGGATGCCGTACGTGATCGGGGGCATGAGGATGGGCAGCAGGAACACGAGGAAGATCAGCCGCTTGCCGGGGAAGGACCGTCGCGCGAGGACGTAGGCCGCCGGCACTCCGATCAGCAGCGCGAGACCCACGACGAGTACGGAGACCTCCAGCGTCACGACGATGACCTGGAGAAGGGCGAACTCGTCCCAGGCCCGGCCGTACCAGCTGGTGGTGTAGCCGTCCGGGAGCCAGGTGTCGAACCAGCGCTGGCCGAACGAGCTGACCAGCACGGACGCCACGACGCCCAGCAGGTTGACGAAGAAGAAGATGACGACGCCCCACACGATCCAGGCGGCCGGCCGGGCGGCGATGCGCCGCCGCCTGTCGGTGCCTGTCGCGGGGGGTCGCGCTGGTGGGGCCTGGGTGGTCGTTGCCATCAGCCCTTGCCTCCGGTGGCGCCGGTGTAGAAACGACTGCGCGCGGCCAGGACCACCGCAATGACGACCAACTCGACGAAGCCCATGATCATGGCGATCGCCGACGCGTACGGGTAGTCGTACTGCTCGTACGCCGCCTGGTAGGCGGCGAGGGAGATGACCCGTGTCTCACCGGCCGGGTTGCCGACCAGGACGGCCGACGGGAACACGCTGAACGCCAGCACGAAGGTCAGGCAGAACGTCGTGGCGAGGCCGGGCATCAGCAGCGGGAGGGTGATCCGGGTGAACCGGCGACGCCAGTCCGCGCCCAGGGTCGCGGCCGCCCGTTCCAGGGTGGGGTCGATGCCGGAGAGGTAGGAGAGCACCAGCAGGAACGCGAACGGGAAGCCGGTGATCACCAGCGAGAAGAACACACCCCAGTAGTTGTGGGTCAGTCGTACCGGCTCGTCGACGAGGTGCGTGGCGAGCAGGATCCGGTTGAACCAGCCGGTCGGGCCGAGGAAGTTGAGCAGCCCCTGGGCGGTGAGCACGGTGCCGAGCGTGATCGGCACGACCAGCAGCGTGGTGACCAGCCGCTTGCCCCGGAACCGGCCGCGCATCCGGTAGGCGATCGGCACGGCGGCGAGGACGTTCAGGAGCGCGGCGGGCAGCGCGATCCGCAGCGTGATCCAGATCGTGCCCCGCTCGTACGCGTCGGAGAAGAACCGGGCGTAGTCGCTGAACGGCCCGCCGTCGGTCGGCTGGAACGACAGCGTCAACCCGTAGAAGAACGGGTAGAGGAACAGGGCGATGACGAAGACCAGCGCCGGGACCAACAGGAGGAGCTGACGGTCGATGCCCCGTTCGGCGAGCCGGTGTTGCCAGTGCGCCACCGGTCGGCCGGGCCCGGCGGCGCTCACCGGGTCGCCGCCGGGGCGTCCGCGAGACGGTCGGCGTCCGCTGTGGCGCCGGCGGGATAGACGAGCAGCCGCTGCGGGTCGACGGCGAGCTTGACCTGGTCGCCGGGCGCGATCCGCTGCTCGGTACGCAGGTGCAGCGACTGGCCGGTGTCGGTGCGCGCCTCGGCCGCCAACTCGCGGCCCTGGTATTCCACCACCTCGATGGTCGCCGACAGGGCGTTGGAGGTCCCCCCGGCCCCGTCGACGCGGATGTCCTCGGGGCGTACCGCGACCACCACCTCCGTACCGTCGACGAGGTCACCGACGGCCTCGCCGAGCAGGCGTTGACCGGACGACTCGACGGTGGCCCGGCCGCCGTCGCGCCGCACCACCCGGCCCCGCCACAGGTTGCGGTAGCCCATGAAGTCGGCCACGTGCCAGTTCGCCGGCCGGGTGTGCAACTCGCGCGGTGACCCGATCTGCTGCACCCGCCCCTCCCGCAGCACCACCAGCCGGTCGGCCAGGGAGAGCGCCTCCTCCTGGTCGTGCGTGACGTAGACGGTGGTGAGCCCCAGCGACTGGTGCAGCCGGCGGATCTCGGTCCGCATCTCCAGCCGCAGTTTGGCGTCGAGGTTGCTCAACGGCTCGTCCATCAACACCAGCGACGGCTCGAACACCACGGCGCGGGCGATGGCGACGCGTTGCTGCTGCCCACCGGACAGTTGACCGGGCAGCTTGTCGACGTGGTCCTCCAGTCGCACCAGTCGCACCGCCTCCGCCGTACGCCGGCGCGTCTCCTCCTTCGGCAGCCGCCGCATGCGCAGCCCGAAGGCGATGTTCGCCCGCACCGTCAGGTGCGGGAAGAGGGCGTAGCTCTGGAACACCATGCCGAAGCCGCGGCGCTCCGGTGGCAGGGTGTCGATCCGCCGCTCGTCCTGCCAGATGCTCCCCCGGGTCAGCGGCAGGAGCCCGGCCAGGCAGTTCAGGGCCGTCGACTTGCCGCAGCCGGACGGGCCGAGCAGGGCGATGAACTCGCCCGTCTCGATGGTCAGGTCCAGGTCGGTGAGCGCGTCCTGACCGCCGAACCGACGGGACACCCCGTCCAACCGCAGGTGGGAGAAGGCACTCATCCCTGCTTGACCTTCCCGCCGCCGATCTCGCGGTCCCAGCGGTTGAACGCCGCCACCAGGCTCTTCGCGTCCAGCGGCACCTCGGTCGGGTTGCCGGCGATCAGCGCCTCGTACTCGGGGCGGCCGAACTCCCGGATCGCGTCCTGGCTCTTTTGCGGCGCCGAGGTGAGCCCGACGTCCTTCACGGCCGGGCCCGGGTAGAAGTAGCCCTCGTCGTACGCCTTGGCCTGCTGCTCGGGGGTGAGCATGAACGCCAGCAGGGCCAGCACCGCCGCCTGCGTGTCGGTCGAGACGCCCTTGGGCAGCACGGCGTAGTGCGCGTCGGTGACCCAGTGGAAGCCGTCGAGCGTGGCGATCCTGGCTTCCTTCGGCACCGTGCCCAGCACCCGGGGGTTGATGTCCCAGCCGGTCGTGCTGACGATCAGGTGAGCCGTGCCGTTGGCGAGGTTCTTCATCGTCTCGGTGGTGCCGGACGGGTAGTAGTCCACGTACTGGCCCAGCTCCTTGAGGAAGGCCCAGGTCTTGTCCCACCCCGCGGTGGGGTCCTTGGGATTGGCGTCGCCCAGGATGTAGGGCAGGCCCATCAGGAAGGTGCGGCCGGGGCCGGAGTTGGCCGGCCGGGCGTACTGGAACTTCTTGGGGTTGGCCCGGGCCCAGGCGAGCAGGGCCGCCGCGTTGTTCGGCGGCGTGGCCAGCCGGGCCGGCAGGTATTCGAGCAGCGGACCGGACGGGTAGTAGGTGACGGTGACGCCGGCGTTGCCGGCGAGCTGCTGCATCGCGGCGGCCGGTGCCAGGTAGTCGCGCATGCCGCCGAGGCGGTCCTGGAACGTCGGCAGCAGGTCGAGCCAGAGCCCCTGTTCGATGCCCGCCGCCAGCCCGTCCACACCGGTCAGCACGAGACCGATGTCCACCCGGTTCGCGCCCTGCTGGGCCTTGATCTTGCCGGCCAGCTCCGGTGCCGGTGCCTTCGAGTAGGTCACCCGGGAGATCACGTCGGGGTTCTTGGCCACGAAGTCGTCGATCATCCCCTGGGTCAGCTGCAGGTTGCCGGCTACGTCGAGGACGTTGAGCGTCACGGCCCGACCGGGCCGCTGCGGCACCTCACCCGTGGTGTCGCCGGTGGACTTGCCGGGACCCTCCGGTGCGCCGCACCCGACCGCGCCCACGAGGAGCGACGATGCCGTGACCAGGAGAGCCTCGCGCCGCGTCATACCCATGAGCTGTTCCCTCCGCCAGGTGTCATCCCGCTGATTCAGGCAGCTGGCGTGCCGCGGCGGCAATGGGTTGCCATGTATTGCCTCGCGCGAATGCGTTGGCGGCCCCGGAATGTTGCGGGGGCATTGCCGAGTCCGCACCGCCGTCATACCATGATCACGGCGCGTAGCCGGGAGGAGCATGCAGATGCCCGACCACAGCAGGCCGCCCGACAAGAGGGTCACGATCTACGACGTCGCGAGCGCAGCCGACGTCTCACCGTCCACGGTGTCCCGCGCCTTCTCCAGGCCGAGCCGCGTCAACTCGGAGACCGCCGAGCGGGTCCGGCAGGTCGCGGAGCGGCTGGGCTATCGGACCAACCCCCTGGCGCGCACCCTCGGCACCGCCCGCACGCACATGATCGCGCTGGTCATCGCCGACATCACCAACCCGGTGTACGCCGAGATCGTGCGCGGTGCGCAGGAGGCGGCGACCGACAGCGAATACACCACAGTGCTGATCGACGCCCAGGAGTCCGACCGGCTGGAACGGGCGGCGATCGAACGCACCATGTCGACTGTCGACGGCATCGTGCTGGCCAGCAGCCGGATGTCCGACTCGGCCATCCGGATGTTCGCCAAGCAGCGGCCGGTGGTGGTCCTCAACCGCGCCATCGCCGACGTGCCCTGCGTCGTCACGGACAACCCCCGGGGGGTGCGGCGGGCCGTCGAACACCTCGGTGAGCTGGGGCACGACCACATCACGTACGTCGCCGGGCCGGAGGCCTCCTGGCCCAACGGCATCCGCTGGCGGTCGCTGCTGGAGGCCGGCATGGAGCTGGAGATCAAGGTACGCCAGATCGGCCCCTTCAGCCCGACCATCGCCGGCGGCGAGCGGGCCGCCGAGGAGCTGTGCGCCCGGCCGGCAACCGCCGTCCTCGCCTTCAACGACCAGATGGCGATCGGCCTCATCCGCGGTCTCGGTCAGCGGGGCGTCGACATTCCGGGCGACGTCAGCATCGTGGGTTTCGACAACATCGTCGCGGCCGACATCGTCACACCCGGGCTGACCACTGTCGCGGCACCGCTGTACGCGGAGGGCTCGGCCGCGACCCGACACCTGCTCACGATGATCGAGGGGGCACCCGGGCACACCGGTCGACCGATGGTCCTCCCGGTACGCCTTGTGGTGCGCCACTCCACGGCCCCCCGCAATCCGAGCCCGGGTCGGGCCCGATCGCCCTGGGTACGGCAGCGGCCGACGCCCAACCCGGCGGCGCACCTGTGGTGAGGGCACGCGCGACAAGAAACGACAACTCCTTGCCCAGCCCGCGACACCCCGGACACGATCGGCGCACCTCCCATTCATCCGCATCACTGCGTCCGTACGCCGTCCCGATCGACGTCCCCATCGGACAACAGAGGAGAAGGCAATGAACCGAGGTCCGGTGCCCAGGCTGCGGCGAGTTCTCATCGTGCTCGGCACGGCGCTCGCCACGGTCGCGGCCACCCTCGCCGTCGCCACCACGCCCGCCACCGCGGCCGAGTCGCCGGACGACTACAGCGGCTCCGACCTGTGGTTGCGATACGTGCCGGTCAGCGACGCGAAGCTGCTGCGCGACTACCGCCGCACCGCCACGTCGATCGTGGTCGAGAACGCCGACGCCACCCGGGTCCACCGGCACACGGCCGACCTCGCCATGGCGCCCGGCTCCACCGAGAAGCTGGCCGAGACCACGCTCGGCGCGGCCCGCGACGAGCTGGTGCGCGGCCTGGGCGGGCTCCTCGACCGGGCGGCACCCGTGACGGAGGTCAGCGGCGACCGGGTCCCCGATGGCGCGGTCGTGGTGGGCACGCCGGCCAGCTCGCCGCTGGTGCGCCGCCTCATCCCGGCCCGCGACCTGGCCAGGATCGGCGACGAGGGCTACCTCGTCCGCTCGCTGTCTAGCGGCAGGGACCGGTTCACCGTCATCGCCGGCAACACCGACCTCGGCGCCCTCTACGGGACCTACGCGTTCCTGCGGCTGCTGCAGACGCAGAAACCCATCGACCACCTCCGGGTCGCGGAGTCGCCGAAGATCAAGCATCGGCTGCTGAACAACTGGGAGACCGAGCGCCTCTACGCCGGCAACAACGCCTCCGGCCTGGGCGGGTTGAACGGGGAGAGCGGTGCGATCTTCAACTTCGCGGCGACCGGGGCGAGTGCCGACAAGAACCTGCCCGTCATCCTCGACCGCTACGTCGTCGTGGCCCGCGCGTTGGCGTCGCTGGGCATCAACGGCATCACCATCAACAACGTCAACGCCGACAACGCGTACCTGACGAGCGCCCGGATCGCGCAGGAGGCGGCCCTCGCCGACGCGCTGCGTCCGTACGGCATCACGCTTGGGCTGTCGATCCGCTACACCGCCCCCACGGACACCCGGTTCGCACCGGACACGCTGACCAACAGCCAACTCGACCCGTACGGCACCGACTTCCGGGGCTGGTGGCAGCGCCGGGCGCAGCAGATCCAGGCCGCCATCCCGGACTTCATGGGCTTCACCGTGAAGGCCAACTCGGAGGGCCAGCCGGGGCCACAGGACTTCGGGTACGACCACGGCGACGGCGCCAACGCCATCGGCGCGGCGGTCGCGCCACTCGGGATGACAGTGCACTGGCGGACGTTCGTCTACAACGCCGAGGTCGACAACGACCGGCTCAAGCGGGCCTACCTGGAGTTCGGGCCGATCGACGACGAGGTCCAACCCGACGGCAGCAGAGGGCGCTTCGCCGACAACGTGTTCCTGCAGACCAAGAACGGGCCGCTGGACTTCCAGGCCCGGGAGCCCATCCACCCGATGTTCGGCCGGATGGAGAACACCAACCAGGCCCTGGAGCTCCAGATCACCCAGGAGTACACGGGCCAGAACTGGATGCTGACCTACCTCGGCCCGATGTACGAGGAGATCCTCAAGACTGACACGTACGCGACCGACGCGAACGGGAAGCTGCTCAAGAAACGACTCGTCGGCGACATCGTCGACGGGAGCGCCCAGCACCATCCGGACACCGCCATCGTGGGGGTCGCCAATCTCGGCAACGCCGACAACCTGACCGGGCACCACTTCGCCCAGGCGAACCTGTTCGCCTTCGGCCGGCAGGCATGGAACTGGACGCTCGACTCGACCGACATCGCGACCGACTGGGTCCGGATGACCTGGAGCAACGACAGGCGTGTCGTCGACACCATCCGGAAGATGATGATGGGGTCGTGGGAGGCGCTGGTGAGCTACCAGACGCCGCTGGGCATCGGCCACCAGTTCGCCGAGGGCGCCCACTACCGGCCCGACCCGGCCGACTGGGCGGGTCGCGACGACTGGAGCCCGGTCTACTACAACCAGGCCGACACCGTCGGCCTCGGCTACGACCGCTCCCCCATCGGCAGCAATCTCGCCGCCCAGTACTTCCCCCGGCTCCAGCGGCGCTACGGCGACATCGACTCGGTGCCGGAGAACCTGCTGATGTGGTTCCACCACGTGCCGTGGGGCCATCGGATGGACAGCGGCCGACCGTTCTGGGACGAGCTGGTCTACCGCTACCAGATGGGCGTGCAGTACGTGACCTGGATGCGGGAGACCTGGGAGACCCTCCAGGCCGACGTCGACGCACGGCGGTTCGCCGAGGTCCGCGCCAAGTTGGCCGTGCACGAGACGGACGCCGCCGACTGGCGGGACACGTCGGTGAACTACTGGAAGGAGTTCAGCGGCCGGGCCATCCCGGTCGACGACGCGCCCCTCTCGGCCAAGATCGTGGTGAACGGCAGGGAGTTCGGCGGCTTCAACCTGTCCGACGCGTCGTACACCATCCCGGTTAGCGCCGGCGGCTCCCCCACCATCACGAAGGTGCGGACGGCCGACCGCAAGGCGCGCTACCAGATCGTGTCCCAGGCGGCGAGCGTCCCCGGGCAGGCGGTCGTCAAGGTCACGACGGAGAGCTTCTTCGGCCCGCTCGTGAAGAACTACGTCTTCAACCTGGTGCCCGACACGACGCTGACGAGCCTGCGCGTCGACGGTAAGCCACTGGCCTCCTTCGCACCGTCGGTGCTGCACTACAACGCCCTCACGCCGGCCGGCACCACGGCCGTGCCGACGGTCACCGCCAGGGCCGCCGACCCGGCCGCCACCGTCGCCGTCGAGCAGGCGGGCAGCGCCACCGGGCAGGCCCGGGTCACCGTCACGAACGGCGGGGCGACGTCGGTCTACACGGTGGACCTGAACACCACGAGCACCGGCAGCGACGAGTTCGGCTCGGCCGCCCTCGGCTCCCAGTGGCAGTGGGTACGCCCCGACGACAGCCGGTGGCGTCTGGCCGACGGGTCGCTTGTCATCACCGCCCAGCAGGGCGACCTACAGGGCAGCACCAACACCGCGAAGAACCTGGCCGTGCAGGACGTCGACGGTGACTGGACCGCGGAATCCAGGATCGTCTTCTCCCGCCCGCTGGCCACCAACAACGAACAGGGCGGTGTCATCGGGTACGCCGACGACGACAACTACGTGAAGCTCGCCTGGGAGATGGGCAACGCGACCGCGGCCGTCAACAAGGCCCGGCTCGTCCTGCTGCGCGAGCAGAACGGCGCGACGTCGACGGTGGAGATCACCGGCGCGGACGCCCAGCGCATCGTCGGGGCCGACGGCGCCATCTGGCTCCGACTCACCAAGATCGGCGACAGCTACCGCGCCTACTACTCCCGCGACGGGAGCGTCTACCGCTACATCGGCTCCACGACCTTGAACGTCGAGACGACGAAGGCCGGGCTGTTGGCCTTCAACCGGGCCGGCACCTCCACCGACCTCGACGTCGCGTTCGACTACTTCCGGGTCGAGAGCCGGGGTGAGCGCATCCGCTAGCGCCACGGGCACGAACGGTGGCCGGGTCCGGTGACACGCCGGGCCCGGCCCGGGACGCGGCACGAAGGAAATGGACCCTCGCGGTGGTCGGGGAGCCCGGTTACGGTGGGACCATGCCCATGGTGCCACGGGGATACGCTCCCGGACGCAGCGCGCTGACCGGGACGGGCGACGGCGCCGGTCCGCGTCAGGCGGATCTCCCCTCCGGCGGATTCCTGCGACTGACGCTCGGGCTCCTGGCCTTCCCGCTGCTGCTGATCGGCCCGTCCATGGTGGTCGCGGCGATCTTCCTCGCGACTGGCGAGCCCACCCTGAACCGTCTGATCCTGGGGGTCGCCGGGGTCGGGGTCACGGTCTCCTGCGTCCGGCTGGTCCGGCGCGAGTCACGGTCGCGTGAGCGGGCCCGGCGGGATCTGCGCCGGCTGGAAGCGGTCGGGGTGGCCGCCACCGCCGAGATCGTCGCTTCCCGGCCCACCTCGCTGGGCGAGGAGAGCGGCGTCGAGCTGGACCTGCTGATCAGCGGGCCCGGGTTCGAGTCGTTCGAGTCCACCTCGCGCTGCAAGGAAGACCCCGCCCTGGCCGTCGGGGCGCGACTCAACGTCGTCGTCGACCCGAGTGACCGGCTCTACGCGATCGTGCCCTGACGCCGCGACCTACCGGCCTGCTCGGGAGCCGCCACAGCACCGAAAGCCGCGGCCGGGCCCGTCCCCGGTTGGGACGGACCCGGCCGCACTCCCCCGAGCGGAGTCCGTTGCGGTCAGCCGCCGATGGCGATGGCGAAGATGTGCATGGTCGACACGTTCGTCGCCGGCCGGGCGCTGATGTTGGGCAACACGACCGAGGCGACCGCCTTGCTCTGCAACGTGACACCCACGTAGTAGATGCAGGCGGCGGTGTTCTGCCGCTGGTTGTTGGGCCGGTTCTGGTACGCCGACACGATGGCCGCGGTGCCCGCCGAACTCGGCCCGCCGTACCAGTCGGGCGTGCTCAGCGTGAACGTCTGGCGGGTTCCGTCGGCGTAGACCACCGTGCCGGTGCCCGACGGGGCGCCGTAGGTGCCGGTCAGGAGGAAGCCGAGGGTCCGGCCCGTGCCGGTCACGCTGATCGTCTGCCCGGAGGCGATGGCGTTGTCGGCGGCACCCGAGCCGACGTTGGGCCACCGGAAGTTGACCCCGTTGCGGCTCACCGTGCCGCCCGGGCTGGCACCGGCAGCGGCCAGGGCCTGCGCCGAGAGCGACGCCCCGCCACCGTCGATGTTCGCGACGTTGGTGTTGCTGTCGCTGCTGATGCCGACGTTGCTGAAGCTCTGCTCCAGCGTCGGTAGGGCGACGCCCGTGCTGGTGACCCGGTAGGTGCGCCCGGCCTGCACGGTGACCTCGATCAGGTCGGACTCGATCCGGGTGACCCGGGCCGCCGTACCGTCGGCGGTGTCGACGACGGTGACGGTGCCGGTGAGGATCCGGGCGCGCAGGCGGACGGTGCCGGCACGGTCGGGTCGGACGAGGATCTCGGTGGCCTGCCCGCTGCTCCAGGTGATGTCGACAGTGTGCCCGCCCCGACCCCGCAGTCCGGCGACCCGCCCACTGGGCCAGGCCGGCGGCAGCGCGGGCAGGAGGTGCAGCTCGCCGGCGTGGCTCTGCAACAGCATCTCGGCGATGCCGGCGGTGGCGCCGAAGTTGCCGTCGATCTGGAACGGCGGGTGCAGGTCGAACATGTTGGGCGCGAGCCGTGCGGTGGTGGCGAGGTAGCGGATCAGGTCGTGCGCCCGCTTGCCCTCCTCCATCCGCGCCCAGAAGTTGATTTTCCAGGCCAGCGACCAGCCCGTCCCGTCGTCACCGCGCAGCGCCAGGGTCCGCCGGGCGGCCTCGAACAGCTGCGGGGTGCCGCGCTTGGTGATCTGGTTGCTGGGGGCCAGCCCGTACAGGTGCGAGATGTGCCGGTGGTTGGGCTCGGTCTCCACCCAGTCGTAGAGCCACTCCATGATGTTGCCGCGCGAGCCGATCTTCATGGGTGGGAGGCGGTCCCGGGTGGCGCGAACCTGGGCCCGGAAGGTGCTGTCCACGTCGAGGATCTCGCTCGCGCGGGCGCACGCGTCGAACAGGTCCCGCAGGATCTGGTTGTCCATCGTGGGGCCGGCGCACACGCTGGCGTTCGCGTGGTGGCTGAGCTCCGGCGAGTTCGACGGGTTGGTCACCAGGTAACCGAGGGTCGGCTCGGTCACCAGGGTGTTGAGGAAGAACTGCGCCGCGCCCTTCATGGCCGGGTAGTTCGTCCGCAGGAACTCGATGTCGCCGTTGAACAGGTAGTGGTCCCAGATCAACGTGGACAGCCAGGCGCCACCGGTCTGCCACATGCCCCAGAACGCGCCGTCCACCACCGCGGTGGCCCGCCACGCGTCGGTGTTGTGGTGGGTGACCCAGCCACTGGCGGCGCCGTACTGCACCTGGGCGGTCCGCGTGCCGGTGACGGCGAGGTCTCTGACCAGGTCGAAGACCGGGTTGTGGCACTCGGCCAGGTTCGTGGTGTTGGCCGGCCAGTAGTTCATCGGCAGGTTGGCGTTGATCGTGTACTTCGAGTCCCAGGATGGGCTCAGCGAGTCGTTCCAGATGCCCTGAAGGTTGGCCGGCTGCGTGCCGGGCCGCGAGGACGAGATCAGCAGGTAGCGCCCGAACTGGAACAGCAGCGCGGAGAACTGCGGGTCGTTGACGCTGTTGTGCTGGGCGATCCGGACATCCGTCGTCTGGTCGGCCGCGGAGGTGCGGCCCAGGTCCAGGCTGACCCGGCCGAACAGCGCCTGGTAGTCGGCCACGTGCCGGCTGCGCAGCTGGTCGTAGCTGCTGGCCCGCGCGGCGGTGAGACGCTGCCGGGCGATGCCCTGGTAGTCGCCGCCGACGTTGCGGTAGTTGACGTAGCTGGAGCCGATGGAAACCAGCAGGGTCACGCTGTTGGCGTTCGTCACCCGCAGGGTGCCGCCGGAGCTGGACACGCTGCCGCCGGTGACCGTCGCGTTGGCCAGCGCGAGGAAGCGGACCGCGCCGGTGACGCCCTCCATGTTTCCGGAGATGCCGTCGAGCCCGATCGTGGTGCCGTCCGGGCTGGACACCGAGGTGCGCTGCGGGCTGTCGAAGGTGGCGGTGAAGCTGATCGAGCCGGTCCGGTCGGCGGTCAGCCGGATCGCGATGACCTGGTCCGGCGCGCTGGCGAACACCTCCCGCTGGTGCCGGACGCCGTTGAGCACGTACGTCGTCGTGGCGGTGGCGGTGGTGAGGTCCAGCGTCCGGTTGTACTGAGAGGCGCCGCTGGCCGAGCCGAAGGCGAGCCGGAGGTTGCCGACGGTCTGGTAGGCCAGCTGGCCGCCGGGGTTGCCCATCATGGTCTGGTTGATCAGATCCTGGGCCTGGGTCCACTGGTTCGCGTTGACCAGCCGCCGGATCTCCGCGAGCGCTCCCGCGCCCCGGGGGTTGCTGGGGTCGTGCGGCCCACCGGCCCAGACGGTGTCCTCGTTGAGCTGGAGTCGTTCCGTGTCGACGTTGCCGAAGACCATGGCGCCGAGCCGGCCGTTGCCGATCGGCAACGCCCGCAGCCAGTCGGTGCCGGCGGACTCGTCGTACCAGAGCGCGAGGTCATTGGCGGCCAGCACCTGCGGCGGCGCCACCGAGCCCGCCTTCGCTACGGCCGTCCAGGGCAGCGGCAGGAGGGCACCGCCCGCACCGGCCGCACCGATCTTGAGGGCTTGGCGTCGGGTCAGGTCTGACATCGATCCTCCAAACGGTGACCGATCCGGCCACCCCGATGCGTGACAACTGTGGTAACCGAGATGGGTCCGCTTCGCCTGCCGACCAGGCCCTTGTGGAGCAGGCCGGTGCCGGGCCCGAGTCAGCCAGACATCTGATGTGTTTCGCGAAGGTTACTCCGGCATCACGCGATAGGCAACGATCGATCAATGACGAGATCAGCAGGGGCTGCCTACCCGCCGGCAGGCTTCCGCTGGAGGTCGGCAGTGCACCGAGGCGGCCCGACAGCGGAGAAGAGCCCGCTGGCGGCGCTTCAACGCCGTATACATCGGATGATGGGCGGCGAGCAGGCGAGGTCGGCGCAGCGCGTCACGGTACGACTACACGAGGTCGAAGGACTCCCACGGCCCGACCGCCGCGCGATTCGCGATCAACGGGTCGGTGCCGGCGTTGTCCGCGCAGACGTACCTGCCGTTCGCGCTGCTGCGGAAACTGACACTGCCGTCCGGGTTCGCCACCCGGGTGAACGTCTCCCAACCGCCGACGACGTCCCGGTCGGCCACCAGCGCCGCCGCGCCGGCCTGCTCGGCGCAGACGTACTTGCCGGTCCTGGTGGACCTGAGGGCCACGAGGCCACCGCCGGCGTCGACGACTGTGAACTTCTCCGACGCGGAGGTCAGCGAGGCGACCAACGGTGAGCCGCCCACGAACCGACCGTTGGCGCGGGAGCGGACGCCGACGGCCGCGGTGGTGGGCGGAGTCGCACCGACCACCGGGGCGGTCGGCCGGTTGGCGGTCAACGCGATCGCGCCCTTGAGCATCCGGCCACCGTCACCGGCAAGCCGCAGGTAGTAGTCCGCCGAGCACGCCGTGCCGTCCTCGTCCAACGCCAGGAACTTCGAGCCGACCGGAACGAACGCCGCGCTCTCCGCGGTCTTGGCGATCTGGTTGCCCTCGTTGTACTCGTCGAACATCGAGACGTAGATCGCCGGAGCGCCCGCACGGATCACGTTGTAGAACTGTCGCCACATGAAGTCGCCGTGGGCGCGCTGCCGCTCCTGGAGGTCACCGGGCAACACGCACGGCTGGTAGTCGATGCCGTGCGCCACGCAGTCCCGCACGTCGGGCACCGTGACGTTGGTGTAGAACCAGTCCGACCCGGCCTGGTCGCCGATCCGGCCCACCATCCAGGGCGAGATCATGTCGTACGCGTGGTAGACCTCGGCGAATCCCGCCCGCGAGTCCTGCGTTCCGTCGCTGGTGCGCCAGTGCGTGGGCGTGCCGCCCATGACGTACACGCCCTGTGCCTTGAACCAGGTGATCACATCGAGGCAGACCGCGGCGCTCCACGGGTGGTTCTCGTCGTTGAAGCCGAAACCCCAGATGCCGACGACCGGTTTGCCGTTCTGCCTCGCGTACGCCGGGGAGGTCGCGTACGCCTTCATCTTGTTGACCCAGTCGTCCTTGATCTGCTGCTGCATGGTCGTCCAGCCGCTGACGTCGTACATGATGTAGAACTTGCGCCCGAACCGCTCGGCGGCGTTGCGCACCTTGATCGTGACGGCGTCGCGGATCGGGCCCTCCCCGCCGACCGGGTTGAAGCGCTGCAGGGCGGCGGTGTCCAGCCCGTTCTCCTGCATCCAGCGGAAGTGGGTGTCCACCGTCTGCTGGTCGTAGGACGAGAACAGCGAGGCCGGCTGCCCGTTGCCCAGGTTCTGGTATCCGGTCTTGTAGACCCGGTCGTAGTCGCGCACGTCCGGCCACGACTTGAGGGCCTCGTTGACCGGCGAGGGGGTCTTCTGCCAGTCCTGGCCGTAGTGCCACCAGCCCGCCAGCGGGCTCCCGTCGCCGGCCCCGGTGAACCAACCCTGGTAGCCGACGGTGACCTTTCCGACGACGTCGCCGGGAGGGCTGACCGCCGCCACGGCGGGTGCGGCCGCGTAGGCGTCGAACGAGACTCCGGCGACGGAGACGGCGGTGCCGGCCACCGCGGTGCCGAGCAGGGTACGGCGAGACAACCTCATTGGCGTGGGCAACCTTCCTCAGGGGGCATTTGCCCGGATCGTAAGGCTGGGGATGATCCGGACGGGATGAGGTTAGTAAGCCTGTTTGTCAGCCACCAAGCCGAGCGGCAGAACTTCAAAGAATCTTAAGAGTTCACCGGCCGGTCTCGTCCAGCGCCGTCCGGAGCTGCGCCAGGAAATCACCGAGTTCCGCCGCCGAGGCCCCGTCGAGCACCCGACGCATGAGCGCCGAGCCCACCACGACCCCGTCGGCGTACCCGGCGGCCTCGGCCGCCTGCCGCGGACCGGAGATCCCGAAGCCGAGGACCACGGGCAGATCCGTGGCCTGGCGCAGCGACGTCACCAACCGCTCGGCGGCCGCGCCCACCGTCGACTGCTCGCCGGTGGTCGCCATGACACTGACCGCGTAGACGAAGCCCCGGCTGCGCCTGGCGATCTCGTCGCGGCGCTGCGGCGCGGTCACCGGGGAGGCGAGCAACACGAGGTCGAGCAGGGTTTCCGCCGCGGCGGCGACCGGCTCCACCTCGTCGACGGGCAGGTCCGGCACGATCAGGCCGCCCATCCCGGCATCGGCGAGCGCGGCACAGAACCGGTCCGCGCCGTCGTGCAGGACCAGGTTGGCATAGGTGAACGCGACAAGCGGTATGGGCAGCGCCAGCCGGGCGACCTCGTCGAGGATCCGCCGGGTGGTGGTGCCCCGCTGCAGGGCCCGGTACGACGACTCCTGCACGACGGGTCCGTCCAGGGTGGGGTCGGAGAACGGGAGGCCGATCTCGATGGTGTCGGCGCCGGCGTCCACGGCGGCCCGCAACAGGTCGGTCCAGTTTTCGGTGACGCCGCCGGTCACGTACGGCACGAGCAGTTTGCGGCCGGCGGCCTTGGCCGCGCGGGCCCGGGTTTCCAGTGCGTTCACGACAGCTCCATCAGGCTCGCCATGTCCTTGTCGCCCCGACCGGAGAGGGTGAGCAGCACCGTCGAACCCGGGGGGATCGTGCCATCGCTGGCGGCGCGGATCACCCAGGCGACCGCGTGGGCGGATTCCAGCGCGCAGAGGATGCCCTCGGCGCGGGCCAGCCGGTGGGTGGCGGCCACCACCTCGGCGTCGTCCACCGTCACGTAGCTGGCCCGGCCCGAGTCGGCCAGGTGCGCGTGCTCCGGCCCGACACCCGGGTAGTCCAGACCCGCGGCGATCGAGTGGGCCTCGCTGATCTGCCCGTGCTCGTCCTGGAGCACCAGGGAGCGGAAGCCGTGCAGCACACCGGGGGTGCCGGCGCTGATGGCGGCGCCACCGGCCGCCTCGACGCCGACCAACCGGGCCGGTGTGTCGACGAAGCCGGCGAACGTGCCGGCGGCGTTGGACCCGCCGCCGACGCAGGCCACGACGTAGTCGGGCGTGCCGGTGAGGAGGTCGGCCGCGCACTGCGCGCGGGCCTCGTCGCCGATGACCCGCTGGAACTGGCGGACCATCCACGGGTACGGGTGCGGGCCCATCACCGAGCCGAGGCAGTAGTAGGCGTCGTCGACGCAGGTGACCCAGTGCCGCAGAGCCTCGCTGCACGCGTCCTTGAGGGTGCGGCTGCCGGAGGTCACCGGCACCACCTCGGCACCCAGCATCTTCATCCGGAAGACGTTGAGCTGCTGCCGTTCGGTGTCCTTCTCGCCCATGAGGACGGTGGTGGGCATGCCGAGCAGCGCCCCGGCGGTGGCGGTGGCCACGCCGTGCTGGCCCGCGCCGGTCTCGGCGATCAGTCGCCGCTTGCCCATCCGCCGTGCCAGCAGCGCCTGACCCAGCACATTGTTGATCTTGTGAGAGCCGGTGTGGGTGAGATCCTCCCGCTTGAGCAGCAGGTCGATGCCCAACTCGGCGGAGAGTCGCGTCGCGGGCGTCAGCGGCGTCGGCCGGCCGACGTAGACGGAGAGCAGGCGGTTCAGTTCGCCCCGGAACTGCGGATCCTCCCAGGCCTGCGTGAAGGCGCGCTCGACGTCGGCACAGGCCGGCACGAGCGACTCCGGAACGAAGCGCCCGCCGTACTCGCCGAATCTGCCCAGCCCCGAGGGTCGGCGAGGGTCGGCCTGGGCGCCCGGGCGGGTGGAGCGTAAGAGCTGGTCCACGACACATCCCCTAACAGTTCTAGAACGACACCGTCTTTATAACAGGGCACCCGGGTGGAGTTCTAGACCTGTGGCGAGATAGTTCTAGAACAGTTTCGGCGCACCCCGCCGGGGGCGTACCGCCGCGGGTGACGTCAGGCCGGCGGGGCGCCGACCGCGTAGCTGACCTGCTGGCCGCTGGCCTCGCGAATATTCATGATCACGACACTGTTGCCGGCGAGGATGGCGACGTCGACAACCAGGGCGCGCCGGTCGGCGTCGCGGGTGATCCGCTCGCTGCGCATCGCCGGCTCGCCGGCCGGCAGGCCGAGCAGGGCGCCGATGCGCTCGGGCATGAGCACCGGCGAGATCGTCTCCTCGGCCTGCACGGCCACCGCGCCGGCCCGTTCGGCGAGCACGGCGTACAGCTCGTGCCTCGCGAAGTCGACGCCCTTGACCAGGTCACCGAAGGGCTGCGGCACATAGGACAGCTGGTGGATCAGCGGCGCGCCCCGGACGACCCGGACCCGCTCCAGCCGGAGCACCTTGTCGCCCGCGGGAACCCCCAACCGCGCGGCGATCTCGTCCGATACCGCGACGATCTCGCGGCCGAGCACCCGGGTCAGCACCTCGATGCCGTGCGCCCGCAGGTCGTCGGCGAGGCTGCGCAGGTTGCCCATCGAGTACGGGACCGGCGTCGCCCGCACGTAGGTGCCCTTGCCGGGAAGCTGCTCCACCACTCCCCGACCGCAGAGCTCGTCCAGAGCCTGCCGCAACGTCATGAGGCTGACGCCGTACTCCTCGCTCAGGTGCCGCTGGCCGGGCAGGGCGTCGCCGGGAGCGAACTCACCACTGCCGATCCGCCTGATCAGGTCGTCGCGGATGACCATGTACTTCGGAGTCCTACCCGGAATGACGCGCATGCACTGCCCAGCCCTGAGAGTCGCGACGGAGCGGGTCGCTCCGCCCGATGAGGTGCGCAGCTCCACGTCCTTCTACCGGTGCCAGCGTATGGCCGACGACTTCCCCTCGCCATCGCCCTTCACTTTACATGCGTTAGGTAAGCGGGTAAGTTAACGGCTGTAAGTTCAATTCCGCAGCGCAGAGATGGAGTTCTCATGACCACCGCGACCGTTTCCCGCATCCACACCACCGCCCCCGCCCCGCTGGCCGACCGCATCGGTCGCGGGTTCGCGGCCGTCGCCGCGCTCGCCACCGTCGTGGCGTTCGTCAACGGCATCCTGCTGACCCTCGACGCTCCCGACGACCGCCTGTTCATCGAGGGCTGGCGAGTCTCCAGCTTCGCCATCTTCGCCGCGCTCTTCGCCCTGCTCGCGTTCCGGCCACGCCGGTCGGCGGGCGTCTGGGAGATCCTGCTCGCCGGCAAGACCGCCCTCGTCGTGTTCGGCATGACGATCGGAGACGTCTCCGAGGCACGCCTGTCGGCCCTCATCGACCTCGGGCTGGTCGCCGTCGTCGCGACGGCCTACGTACTCTGCCGTGGCTGGCTGGCCTGGCGCCCCGCGACCACCAACCCGACCCGATGACGGGAAGCCCTTGGCGCACGAAGCGCCCGCCGCCGTCGTGCGACGGCGGCGGGCAACCCGGGCGTTCAGTAACGGGGGAACTGACCCCACTGCTTGACGGTGTACGACCCACCACGCCGTTCGATCTCGAGGGCGGAGTGACCGCTGAAGTGCGCCGGCAACACCAGTGCGTTGGTGTCGGCCGCCCAGTCGAGCAGGCGTCGTCGGGTCAGCGCGGCCTGCGTCGGGTCCTCGCAGAAGCAGCTGCTGTGGTCGTGGTGGTGCAACTGCAGCGGAGTGTGCAGGATGTCGCCGGCGAACAGCGCCCGCTCGCCGGCCGAGTGCAACGTGATCACGGCATGGCCGGGTGTGTGCCCCGGCGCGGCTTCCAGGCGCAGATTCTCGTCGATCAGGTACGCGTCCTCCCACAGCTGGACCTGACCGTTGGCGTGGACGGGGGCGATGCTGTCGTCGTACGCGTTCTCGTTGACGCTGCCGGCGATGCCGGGGTTGTTCGCGGGGTTCCAGTGCCGGAAGTCGACGGCGGGCATCAGGTAGGTGGCGTTCGGGAACGTCGGCAGCCACTGACCGTCGACGAGGCGGGTGTTCCAGCCGACGTGATCGACGTGCAGGTGGGTGTTGACCACCAGGTCGACATCCTCGGGCCGGACTCCCGCCTCGGCGAGCCGGCCCAGGTAGTCCACCCGCTGCTGGTGCCAGGGTTCGACGGCGGGCCGGTTCTTGTCGTTGCCGACGCCGGTGTCGACGAGGATGGTGCGGCCCGCACTGCGCAGCAGCCAGCTCTGCATGGCGACGTGCACGAGGTCGTCGTCCACGCCGAGGTGGTCCGGGGTCAGCAGCTCCCGGCCCGTACGCCAGGCATCGGTCGGGATGGTGGGAAAGAAGGCACCGGTCGGCATGATCGGGCCGTGCGTCTCCTCGACGCGGGTGACACTGACGTCACCGATCTTGATCTCGAGCAAGGGGATCTCCTGGAGGGTGACGGGTCAGCGGCGCGGCAGGGTCGCCAGCGCCAGGTTGGGGTCGGCGCCGGTGGTGTACGCGGCACTGAGCACGTAGAGGGTGCGGCCACGCACGGCCACCGAGGTCGGGTTCTGCAGCCCGTCGGCGGCGCCCAGCAGCGTTCGCGAACGGCCGGCGGCGTCGATGCCCACCAGCGTGTTCGGCCCGTTGAGGGCGGCGACGACCTGGTGGTCGCCGGTGCCGACGAAGGTGAAGTCGTCGATGCCGACGAGGCCGGTCGCCACCACCCGGACACCTCCGGGACGGCCGTGCCGCAGCGGGACGCGCAGCAACGTTCCCTGGTCGAGGTTGCTCGCCCAGATCGCGTCGGGGCGCACCTTGATGCCGTTGGCGCCGAGGAAGCCGGTCGAGGCGAGTTCGGGTGCCGAGGACCAGACCTCGGCGCGGCCGCCCCGCAGGGGGACTGTCGAGATCGTGCCGAGCACCGAGTCGGTGAGGTAGAACCGGCTCGCTACCGCGTCGAACGCCAGTCCGTTGGGCAGTCCGGCGGCCGGCAGGGCGGCGATGCGCTGCGGGGCCTTACCGGGGCGCAGCCGGTACAGGCCGGTGGTGGCGGCGTCGCCGCTGGCGTAGAGGAAGTAGAGGGTGCCGTCGGCCATCCGGACGATGCCGGTGGTCAGCGCGAACTTCAGCACCGGCGTGTTGACGCCGCCGTCGGCCGGTGCGGGCATGGTCGCCAGGATCCGCGTCGCGCCGGACGGGGTGACGGCGGCAACCTGACGGGCGGCCGCGAAGGTGACGTACGCGGTGCCGTCCGGGGCCAGCGCGATGTTCTCCGGCATCTGCCCGTTCGCCAGATCGAAGTGGACCGCGATCCGCGCGGGTAGCGGCGCGGCCGACGACCCGGCCGGTCCGACGACGGTGGCCCGTGCGATCCCGGCCTGGGCGACGCCCAACGGGGGGACCGTCACGACGCCGACCCCGACCGCCGCGAGTGCCACGGCGAGAGTCATCATTCTCCTGCGCATTTCTGTTCCTTTCAGAGGGCCGATGGAATTCGGCTGATACGGGCGCGAAGGGTCCGGCGCTCCTTGCGGAGCACCTCGTTTCGAGCCGATGGGAAAAGGCGCTATTCGCGCATGGCCGGCGACTGCCGAGTGCCGGCGCGGGAGGTGACGACGCCGTGCAGGAGCAACGTCATCGCGGCGTGCGACGCCGAGCCGGGTTCGGTGGTGGCGACGACGACCGTCTGACCGTCCTCGGTCTGCAGAGCCTGCTGGGTCACGGCCATCGTGCCGACCAGCGGGTGGCGCATCTCGTAGACGCTGCCGCCGCCGGCCTTGACCCGGTGGTCGGCCCACATGGCACCGAACTCCGGGCTCCGTACCGTCAGCTCCCCCACCAGCGCGGCCAGCGACGGGTCGTTCGGATGCTGCCCGGAGACCATCCGCAGCGTCGCCACCACCGCGCGGGCCTTGGCGGGCCAGTCCACGTACAGGTCGCGGGTGTGCGAGTCCAGGAACACCAGCCGGGCCATGTTCGGGCCCTGGCCGGACCGCTCGGGGAGCGTGTCGGCCAGGTGACCGGCGAACAGGGCATGACCCCCGACGTTCCAGGCCAGCACGTCGGCACGACGACCGAGCACCACCACGGGTACGTCACCGAGTGTCGCGACGAGCTGGCGTACCGCCGGGCTCACCCGCTCCGGCGGCGGACGCCGGACCGAGGGCCGACGGCGGGTCCCGGCGGCGAGCTCCTTCAGGTGGCGACGTTCGGCCTCGTCGAGCTGTAGTGCCCGGGCGAGGGCCTCAAGGACCTCGGGGGAGGCGTTGACGGCCTGCCCCTGCTCCAACCGCGAATAGTACGAAGCGCTCACTCCGGCCAGCAGGGCCAGTTCCTCCCGGCGCAACCCCTGCACGCGACGCCGGTCGCCGTACGTCACCACGCCCGCGTCCTCCGGCCTGAGCTGGGAGCGTCGGGCCTGGAGAAAGTCGCCGAGCTGTCCTCTCGCGTTCATGACTCGAAGTATTGCGACCTCGCCGTGGCGCAACCACATCCTGGCAGGGATAGGCAGCTCGGCGCCCGAGACGTCGCGCCGGTCGTCGCGACCAGCCGGGCACCGGCCCCGCGGTCGGTGATCCGCCGCCGGTATCGGCACGTGGGGTTGCGGATCGGCCCTCGGCGCCGGAAAGGTGGACCCGGTGAGCCGATACGACACCATCGACGCCCTGCTGGAGCGCACCGGCCAGCCGCTCGGCACCACCGGATGGCACCTCGTCGACCAGGCCCGGATCAACGCGTTCGCCGACGCGACAGGCGACCACCAGTGGATCCACGTCGACCAGACGCGGGCGGCGGCGGAGAGTCCGTTCGGCACCACCATCGCGCACGGCATGCTCACGCTCTCGCTCTGCGCCACCTTCCTGTCCGAGTTGGTGCAGGTCGACGGCGTCCGCCTGGTCATCAACGCCGGGTTGAACAAGGTGCGCATGCGCGCACCGGTCCCGGTCGACGCACGGGTGCGCGGCGTCGCGACCCTCCTGGAGGCCCGCCGGATGGCCGCCGGAGCCCGGGTGGTGGTGCAGGTGCGGGTGGAGATCGAGGGCGAGACCAAGCCGGCCTGTGTCGCCGACTGGGTCCTGGTGTTCAACGACTGATCCCCGCGTCACCGCGCCGCGCGTCTCCCGCCAGCTCATCGACGTCGGCACCGCGACACCGAAGGGGCTGCGGACGTGGGACGTGCCTCGCCCACCGACGCCGCCCGACAGGGTTAAATGAGACCGCCCTACACACGTCACCGCGCGCAGCCACGCCGTGGACAGCTGATGGACAAGGTCCCCAGCATCGGAGAGGATCTATCCCGTGAATACCCGGTCCACCGGCGCCGCACCGACCGCCGAGAACGCGATCCCCGACCAGACGTCCGACGACCGGACGCCGACCGGATGGGATCGGTGGCGCTGGGCCCGCCCCGAATGGATCCTGGCCGCACTCGGCAGCCTCCTGCTGTCGGTGCTGCTGACCTGGCCGACGATGCGGCATCCGGCGAGCACCATCCCCAACGACATCGGCGACCCGACGTTGCAGGCGTGGCAGGTCGCCTGGTCCGGGCATGCTCTCCTGAGCGATCCGGCCGGCCTCTGGGACTCGAACACGTTCTTCCCCGAGAAGTACACGTACGCCTACAGCGACACCCTGCTCGGGTACGCCCCGGTCGGGATGATCGGTTCCGGCTTCGAGGCCGCCCTGATCCGATACAACGTGCTGTACGTGCTGCTGCACGCGCTGGCGGCCTTCGGGGCGTACGTGCTGGCGCGGCAGCTCGGTGCGAACCGGTGGGGCGGCGCGGTCGCCGGGATCGCGTGGGCGTTCGCGCCCTGGCGGTTGGCCCACGCCGGTCATCTCAACATCCTGTCCAGCGGGGGGATCGCGCTGTCCCTGGCGATGCTGGCCCGTGGTCATGGCTGGTCGCTGCGTCACGGTTACCGGCCGGAGCGACGGCGGCCCGGCTGGGCGATGGCTGGGTGGCTCGTCGCCGCCTGGCAGGTCACGCTGGGTTTCGGCATCGGGCTGCCACTGGTGTATTTCCTGCTGGCCGCGGTGCTGGTGGCGGCGGGCTGCTTCGGGTGGTCCTGGTGGCGCAAGCGGGAACGCCCGCCGTTCGGTCGGCGGTTGCTGCTCACCGATCTGGCCGGTGGGGCCGTGTTCGGTGCCGTGACGCTGCTGCTGGGCCTGGTCTACCTGCGCGTTGTCGACATCAATCCGCAGGCCGAGCGGGGGCTGGAGTGGACCAGGATGTTCTCCCCTCCGCTGATCGGGTTCGTGACCGCACCAGCGGACTCGTGGTTGTGGGGTGAACGGCACGCCGCCGCACGCGAGCAGTTGTCCTGGCCACCGGAGATGGCGCTGCTGCCGGGGCTGACGGTGATCGCTCTGGCCGCGGCGGGCCTGTTCGTCTCGGTGTACGCGGGCCGGCACCGGATCGCGCTGGGCCTCGGCGTGCTCGGCACGGTGCTGCTGGGCCTTGGCTCGACCCTAGGTAGCGACGGCGACCCGGGCTATCTGACGCTGTCCACGCTCCTGCCGGGCTGGGACGCGCTGCGCACGCCGGGCCGGATGATGCACTGGACCAGCCTGTTGCTGGCGCTGCTGGCCGCCGGAGCGGTGACGGCGCTGGCCGAGTCGTCGGGCCAGGCCTCGGCCCGCCGCTGGACGCGGGTCCTCATGCCGCTGGTCCTGCTGGTGCCGCTGACCCTGGTGACCCTGGAGGGCGTCAACCGCACACCCCACCCGACCGTGACCCCGCCCCCGGCCGCGATGGGGGCCGCACAGGACCCGATCCTGGTGCTGCCCGCCGGGGGTGTGGGCGATCTGACGTACATGTTGTGGACGACCGACGGGTTCCCCCGGGTGACCAACGGGCTGGCCGGGTTCGAGCCGGTCAGCCAGGCACAGACCCGGGCGGCGGTAGCATCGTTCCCCGACCAGGGCAGCGTGGCGTACCTGCGGGGGATCGGCGTGCGGTCGGTGGTCGCCCTGCCGGACCGCACCGCGGGGACGCCGTGGGATGGCATCGCGGCCCGGCCCATCGACGGGCTGGGCATCACCCGGGAGGATCTCGATGGCACGCTGCTCTACCGCCTCTGAGCGGGCACGCGGCGCGGACGCCGCCGGTGGATGCCCGGGTCCGGGTGGGGCGGGGTGAGCAGGATGCGGTTGTCCATCGTGGTGCCCTGCTTCAACGAGGAATCGTCGGTGGAGCGGTTGCACGAGACCGTCACGGCCACTCTCGCCGACCTGTCGGACCTGGATGTCGAGGTGGTGTACGTCGACGACGGCAGCGAGGACGGCACCCTCGAGGCGCTGCGCCGGCTCGCCGCCGCCGACCCGGCGGTCTGCTACACGTCGCTGAGCCGCAACTTCGGCAAGGAGGCGGCGATGCTCGCCGGCCTGCAACGGGCCACCGGCGACGCGGTCGTCATCATGGACGCCGACCTGCAACACCCGCCACGGCTGCTGCCCGAGATGGTGGCGCTGTACCGGCAGGGCTTCGACCAGGTGATCGCCCGCCGGGACCGGCGCGGTGACCGGTTCGTACGCATGGTCGCCTCGCGGTCCTTCTACCGGATGATCAACTGGTGGATCGACGTACGCCTGCAGGACGGGGCGGGTGACTTCCGGCTGCTGTCCCGCCTCGCGGTGGACGCCATCCTGGCGATGCCGGAATACAACAGGTTCTCCAAGGGGCTGTTCTCCTGGATCGGCTTCCGCACGGTGGTGGTGGCCCACCGCAACGAGGCCCGGCAGACGGGGCGGAGCAGGTGGACGTTCGGCAAGCTGTTCAACTACGCGTTCGACGGCCTGCTGTCGTTCAACAACCGACCGCTGCGTCTGGCGATCTACGGCGGCATGTTCCTCACCCTCATCGCACTTGTCTACATGGCCTGGGTGGTCGCGGACGCCATCGAGAAGGGCATCGACGTCCCCGGTTACACCACCATCATCGTCAGCGTGATCGGGCTCGGCGGCATCCAGATGACCATCCTGGGTGTGATCGGGGAGTACATCGGCCGGATCTACTACGAGACCAAGCGCCGACCGCACTATCTGGTGCAGGAGACCGAGCGCCTGGTCACCGAGAGCGGCGAGTCGCCCCGGATGCCGTCGCAGCCCGCGGCGCGGTCGAGCGATCGGGGCCCGCAGGCGGCACGGGAGGAGGCGTTCCGCCGGCCCTCCCAGCGGCCGGCCACCGGAGAGGCCACGCCCGACGACGCCAGCTGATCCCACCGACGGCGGTGCCGACAGAGACAGCAGACCCAGGCCGCCGACCGGACTGGCACCGCCAGGGTCAGCCGTCCGGGGTGAACAGGCCCTGGATGCCGACGACGATCGCGATGAGCCCGAAGATCGCGAGCAACAGGCGGACCCCGGTCGCTCCGGTCGTCTGCGCGTCGCGTGGCGCCGGCCGCCCGGTCAGCCGGTCCCACAACAGGGCGACCCCGACGCCGACCCCCACCACCTCGAAGTGGAACACCCGCGGCCCGGACACCAGGTGCACGATGAGGTAGTAGCCGCCGGTCACCAGTGCCACGAGGCCGACCACCCACGCGATCGGGGCGACCCGACCGGCGAGGCGACCCAGGTCGTCGCCGACCCGGGGCAGCAGCCGCAGCACCGCGACGGCGAGCAGGAAGCCGCCGACGATGTTGGCGAGGTCGAGCAGCAAAGCCATGATCACGATAGGTCTCCGTCGATCGGGGGATCAGCGGGTGGGAGCGTACCCACGGTCCGGGGCGGTTCAAACGATCTGGACCGCGGGTACGACAGGAAGAACATTTTACGAAAGCTTTACCCATTGACCAGCGTCTTTGTAATCTCGGGCGAATCAACCGGCACGAACCCGATGCGACTCCCTCGTTCGTCACCTAGGCTGCCTGGTGACAGATCGACGGACCGCACCCGCTCCGTGCCGGCCGCCGCGACCTCCTACCGCCGGCCTCGCAACGGCCGACGTCGATTGGAGTATTCGATGACCTGGCGTCCAACAATTGCCGCACTGGCCGGGCTGTGCCTCGCGGCCACCGCCGCACCGTTCGCCACCGGTGCCGCCGCGGCACCCTCGACAGCCGTCGACACCGCTCATGTTAGCGCTCACTCCACGCTCGCCGGTCCGCCCGGGGCACCACCCGGGGTCTGCCCGGCGGGGGTCGGATACGGCCCACCGCTGCCCGCCAGCTCCCTGTCGGCCACGAGGATCCAGGGCGGGTTCTCGTTCCTCGAAGGGCCGGTCTGGGTCGCCGACGGCGGCTACCTGCTGATGTCCGACATGGCCCCCGGCACCGGCCCGTACAACGTCCAGCCTTCCACGATCCGCCGGTTCACCCCACCGGCGACCTTCGACACGTTCATCGCCAACGCCGGCAGCAACGGCCTGGCCCTCAGCGCCGACGGCCAGCAGATCGTCGCGGCCACCCACGACCAGCGCAGCGTGTCCGCGTACCGACTGGGCGACCGGGCCCGCAGCACCGTCGCGACGAACTACCAGGGTCGCGCGTTCAACTCGCCCAACGACGTCGCGGTCCGCTCCGACGGCGTCGTCTACTTCACCGACCCCAACTTCCAGCGCGGCAACCGCCCGGACCAGATGAACGGACGTACCAGCGTCTTCCGCGTCTCGGGCGGTCAGGTGTCACTTGTGGACGACCGACTGCGCCAGCCCAACGGCATCTCGCTCTCACCCGACGGGAGCGCCCTGTACGTGGGCGCCTACGGCGAGAACAAGATCTACAAGTACGCGGTCCAGCCCGACGGCAGCATCGGCTCCCGCAGTGTCTTCGTGAACTACATCGGCGGTCCGGACGGCGGGACGATCGACTGCGCCGGCAACGTGTACTGGACGTCGGGCTTCGATTCCCTGGTCCACGTCTACTCCCCCACCGGCACCCAGCTCGGCACGATCCGGCCGGGCAACACCGGCACGACGAACGTGGCCTTCGGTGGTGCCGACCGGCAGACCCTCTACATCACCTCGGGCCCACGGGGCGACTCCAGCCTCTACAGTGTGCGACTCAACGTGCCCGGGTACCCCTACTGACCGAGGTAGGCGGGTAGCGCACCGAGACCGCCGACCGAGTCGAGATGGCGTGACCGGTCTCCGTGACGTCGCCGTCCAGACACCTGCGTGAGCTGCCGGCTCACCGATCCTCGTCCGCCGACGCACCGAGGGCGAGGGTCAGGAAGCCACCACCGCCGGCAACGAACAGCAGGCCGTCCTGGGCGGCGACGTCCCGGACCTCCCATCGGCGGGCACCCGGGTCACCCCAGCGAGAGACGCACAGGCCCGCGAGCGCTGACTCACGCTAGGAGTTGACGCCCACCCGCTGCTCGAGCACCTGCATCTTGTAGCGGAAGTCGGCCAGATCGTCGTCGTGGAAGAGGCGGAAGAACCACTGTGGCATCCGCGGCTGCTGCCGACGGGCGACGAACAGCACATCCTGCACCTGCCGGGCGAACACCGCGAACGCCTGGTCATCGGCGGTCGCGCGAGACGACTCCTCCATCCGCGCGCGCACCAGACCGAGCACCCGGATGCGGTCCTGAGTGGTCAGGATCTGCGCGCGGGCCATGTCGGAGCAGGCCAACAGCAGACCCAACGATGGTACGAACCACACGCTGACCAGGCTCGCGACCGTACTCTCGGTCAGCAGGCCCACGGCGACGCCCCCCGCGCACCAAACCGCGACGACACCGAGCAGGCCGGCGGCGAAGCGTCGCCGGACCCGCGAACCCCACGCCAGGTTCTGCTCCAGACAGAAGAGCACGTCGTACGGGGCGACGACTGTCGCGACCAGGTAGTAGTCCCGCAGCCGCGCGTCGTCGCCGCGGTAGCGCCGGCTGAGGCGGCTCAGCTCGTCCTCGGACAGTCGCTCACCGACCAGGACCGCGTTCCACGGCAAACCGAACAGATCGGTGTCCAGCATCTCCTGCAATGTCGCGCTGGTGCGCAGGTGTCGACCGATCTGGGGGGCCAGGACGACGGCGTAGACGCCGGCCCAGAGCGCACCGACGACCGAGGCGGCGGGCTGCAGCGCGGGTTGCGCCACCTTGGCCACCACGCCGAGGCTCGCGACGACAAGGGACATCAGCAGACTGGCCGTCTGGGCGCGTTGCGTGTAACTGTGCGCCACCGCGATGGCCCGGAAGAGGAGCAGGGAACGGGCGTTGTTCTGCAACTCGTCGATCCGCCGGGTTTCTGCCAATCGAACCTCCCAGGGGTCAGCGCTCCACGCCTGTCCACAGATGGTGACACGATCAGCGATCGAGACGATACCGTGCGTTCGATCGTTGACATCCGCTGCTTGCCGACGACCGGGCTCCCCCGCTGGCCCTGGTGGGCCGGGAGCGACAGACTGGGCAGGTGCCGGATGACCGAGACCGACTGTTGCGGACTCCCCGACGAGACCTGGCCGCGGCCCGCCGCAGCACGTCGACGTGGGCACGACTCGCCTTCGTGCCGGAGCCCACCGGCGATGGCCAGCTCGTCGACCGCAACCGCGCCGCCCGATTCGGTGTCCTGTGGGCAGCGCAGTACGACAGGCGTCCGGACGACCTGCCACTGCTGCGGTTCCTCCTCGACCAGGAGACCCGGCGCTACCGCGAGACGGCGCCCATCGGGCTGGGGCGGGGCCTGGAACTGGCCGGGTTGCTCGTCGCCGAACACCGCCAACCCGAGGACGTGTGGTTGCACTGGCAGGCGAAACAGGTCACCTTCGACACCGCCCTGGGCTATCGCACCCACCACCTGCTCACCGCGGGAGTCGCCGCCACCGTCGCCGCCGTGCGGGCCAGCGCCCACCCCGACCGCGACCGGATCGCGCACGAGATAACTGCCGCCCGCAACCACGACGGCACGCCACACTTCACCGACAAGGCCGTCGACGACTGGTTGGCGGCGCAGCGCACCCGGTTTCCGGACCACCCGGACGAGGAAAACCCGCGCGACTGGGCCGACCACGCGGCACTGCTGGGTGACCGCGAGGCAGCGCGCCGTTTCCTGCTGCAGTGGGCTGCCACCCAGCTCCGCACCGAGCAGATGCTGAACAGCCTGCAATTCGGCCTGGCCCACCTGGGCTTCCTGGACGAGGCGATCGACGTACAGACCGAGGCGGTCGCCGTCTGCGAAGCCGGCTCCGGCAAGGCCGGCGCCCTGCTCACCCTGATCCGGCTGCACCGCACGGCGGGCCACTTCGCCGAGGCGCGGCAGGCGCTGCGTGACTGCGGCGACGCCATGCCGGCCGACCCCTTCTGGAAGGACGCGGGGCTGTGGCGCTACTTCGTCAAGGAGCACTTCCTTCTCGTCCCGTTGGCACCGAACCCCGAACTCGCCCAGCGCCTCCTGGACGAGGGTGCCCGGCAGATGCGCGGCGTGTCCAGGCTCTGGATGGACGGCGTGCTTGACGCCGCCATCGCCGCCGCCGAGCACAGCGGGCAGCCCCACCTCCTCGACCACTACCGGCAACTCCACGCCCGCGAGCAGCGGGCCCGCGACGAGGAGATCGGCCGGGCAACACGGTCGGCGCATTCGACACCGACGGACGAGGCGGCCCGTCACACCCCGGGGTTAACGTTGCCGACGTGAATCTCGCGGACCTGGTTATCGACGCGGCGGACAGGGGCTTCGGCGACCTGGACGCCTCCCTGCTGCCGGAGCTGCGCGCGATCCGCCGCGACGGCCCCGCACGGGCTCGGCGGGCCGCGCTGCTCGCTCTGCTGCACCTCGGCGGCGAGCGGGCGCTCGACCCCGCCGACCTGGCCGTGCTGCGGCGGCTCATCGAGATCAAACGCCCCACTGATCGGCCGTGCTCGATTGATGGTTGCTTCAACGCGTGGTTGGCCGTCCGCGGCGGCGACCAGCAGGACATCATGCGGGTGCTCGGGTTGGCCCGGTCCGCGCCCACCACGTACGAATTGGGCGAGACGCTCGTCGCCCACCTCGGCCACGGCGGGCCCGACGATTCGCGTACGTGGCGGCACGTCCTCATCTCACCGCTGCTCAACGGGTGGACAGTGGTCTACGGCCCGAGTTGCGATCCCGACGACGAACCTCAGGTTGAGGGGTGGGTCCGAGAGCTGAGTTCCCGCCACGGCGACGCGCAGGCCTACTTCTACGGCAGCCAGGGCGACGGCGACGCGTGGCTGGTCGGCTCCCGCGGGCAGATCGTCCGCCGCTACAGCAGCAACAAGCCGGAGACGTCGACGGGTGAGCCCCTGCCTGTCGAACAGCGCGCCCTGGCCCGCCTCGGTCTCAGCGGGCCACCGGAACAGCTCGACACCGACGTTCTGTGGGACTTCGTCACCGAATGCGGGGCGCCGCAGGTCGCGGCCGAGCTGAGCATCGACCCGGTGTGGACGGGATGGCCCACCGACCTGCACGTCCAGGGTCAGCCGTTGATCGCCTGGCCCGAGTCGGACGACGACGTCAGCATCCTTCGCGGCTGCTACGTCTTCGGCATCTGATGTGCTCGGCGATGATCCGCCCAGCTGGCAACTGTCGCGTCACGAACGGATCAGCCGCTACGCCGGTTACCCCACTGCCGCGGGCCCTGGACGGAGCCACCCCGGCCGCCGAAGTGCTGACCCTTCCCGTGCGGTTGGGGTGAGGCGACCTTGCCCTTCGCGCGTCGGGCAGCCCGATTCGCGGGCTCGGCGGGCTGGTCAGCCTCGGCCTCGGCCGTGGTTTCGGCATCCGCCTCGTGGTCGTCGTGAGCGGGCTCAGGCTCCGGCATCGGTTTCTCCCTGGATCTGGGGCGCCCTCTCGACCAGCGACAGCCGACGGACGCGGATTGCTCGACCCGGGTGTGGGCGCCTGGAGACTATCGCAACGCCGGGCCCGTGCGGGCGACGGTCACCCGTTCGCGTCGGTCAGCGCACGGTGTCAGCTCTGCTGGTAGTTCACGGCAGCGAACCCGCACGGTTGGTGCAGGTGCAGGTAGTAGGCACCCTCGCCGTATTCGTCCAGGTCCGCGCCGCCGACCAGGCCCACGTAGTCCATCGGCTGGCCGCAACCGGGGCAGGCGGCGTGCTCGGCGTCCTGGATCCACTCGGGCCGGCCGCCCAGCGTCGAACCGCCCCGATCCCACGCACTGGCCTGGTAGGGGCTCTGCCGGGCCGGGCCCAGGACCGGCGCCAGCGTCGGCGGGTCCTCCGGCTCGGTGGACCCGATGTAGCTCGGGCGGGTGTTGCCTGGCCACCACGTGGTGGCGCCGGCCGGCGTGACCTGGCTGTACAGCGTCGCGTAGCCGGAGCAGAAATGGCAGGTTTCGATGATCAGCCGGCCGGACCAGCCCGTGTGGGCCAGCGCGGCGCGGACGGCCGGGTCCGCGGTGTCGAGGTCCGCGGCGGTCCACAGCGGCGACGCGCACCACGGACAGGTGGGCCCGTCGACGCGCCGCGGCGTCTCGCGCATGACCCACTGGTACGCGATGCCGCCGCACAGATCCCGGCGGCTGCCGTCCGGGCCGATCGTCCAACCGCCCTCTTCGGCGTAGCCCAGTGCACTGACGTGCAGTTCCTCCGCGCCGGCCGGCGGTTGCGTCGTCCAGCGACGTAGGGCGCTCTCGGCCAGCGGGTGAGTGGTGTGCGCCAGGATGACGAGCAGGCCATTGAGGTCGTCCGGTGTCCGGCCGTCGTCGATCCGCTCGATGATCCGGCGGACCAGGTCGACCTCGGCAGCTCGGTACAGTTTCGCCGGCCACAGCACGTCCCGATCGAGCAGGTTGCCGAGGTACGGAGTCAGCCTCCCCGGGTCCGTGTCGGCGATCGCGGACAGCTCCTCGATGGCCTCCTCGTCGTCGACGGCGGCCTTCTCGATCAGCTCTTCGATCACTCCGGGGATGTTAGTCACCTCGATCGACCGGCAGGTGCCCCCGGTCACCGCGGGCCAATCGGGGTGTCCGCGTTCAGATCAGGTAATGGCCGAACTGTCAATGAGCGAATACGGATTGAACGAGGCCACCGGCGGACCGGATTCGCAAGAAGTTGAGATTCCCGTCTCTGGCGACGGGATTCCTGGGCGACGAGGAGAAAGAACTCTATGCTCGCCCCGGAACAGGCTGCGGCTCATCCGCGGCACGGGGACCAGCAGCACGGGGATTGCGAATGCGCCAGGATTCTGCTCTGCACAACGGCACCGCTGGCGTCAGCGAGGGGGCACCCGCCGGCGCGGAGGACGTCGCCCGCCGATCCGCGGTCGCCGAGGAACAGGCGTTTCTCGACCTGGCCACGGCCCGGCGCGACAGGTTGGCCGACCACCTCCGGGTGGAGCTTTCCACCGACGCCCTGGACCCGGTGGAACAGGCCCGGCAGCGCATGCTCCGCCAGCAGTACGAAGAGCTACGGCGGGCACAGGACGGGCTGGTCTTCGGCCGCCTCGACGGCCTCGACGGCACCGTGCGACACGTCGGCCGCATCGGTCTGCGCGACGACGGTGAGGACAGTGAGCCCCTGCTCATGGACTGGCGTGCCGCCGCGGCTCGGCCGTTCTACACCGCGACGGCCGTCGACCCGCAGGGCCAGGCACGGCGCCGGCACATCCGTACGACCGGATCGACAGTCGTCGGGGTCGACGACGAGCCACTGGACGGGACCCTGTCGGCGGAACTCGTCGGTGAGGGCGCTCTCCTGGCCGCCCTCGACCAGCGACGCACCGGCCACATGTCGACGGCGATCGCCACGTTGCAACGCGAGCAGGACGACATCATCCGGGCCGAGGCGACCGGCCCGCTCATCGTGCAGGGTGGCCCCGGCACCGGCAAGACCGTGGTCGCCCTGCACCGCGTCGCGTACCTGCTGTTCGCCCGCCGGACGATCGCCGACCAGGCGGTCCTGGTCCTCGGCCCCTCGCCGCGGTTCCTCCAGTACATCGCCCAGGTGCTGCCCGCGCTCGGCGAGACCGCCGTCGTCTCGGCGACCTGCGACACCCTGCTGCCGGGGATCGGGGTGGGCCGCGACGAGAGCCGGCAGCTCGCCGAGATCAAGGGCCGGGCCCTCTGGCAAACCGCGCTGGAAAACTACGTCACGTCGCTGCTCCCCCGGCCCCGGGAGCTGAGGCTGCGCTGGGAGGGCGAGTTCTACGGCATCGCCGCCGCGACGGTGGCGCAGGCGCTCGCCTCGGCGGTGCAGGGCCGGCCGTATCATCGCGCCCGCGCGGTCTTCGCCGAGCAGCTGCACCACCTCCTCGCCGACGCCGTCGTCGAACAGCGCGAGACGCTGATGAACGAGATGGAAGAGGGCTTCGAGGACATCCTCGCCCGCGTCGACCGGGACCTGACGCGCGAGCACCACCTCGGCAGGGCCGCCAGCGGCAGTGACGTCGACGGCGTGCTCTCCGAGGAGGAGGTGGAGGATCTTCGTTCTCGGATCGCCGGAAGCGCCAGCATCGCCCGGTTCGTCGAGGCGTGGTGGCCCACCCTCGACGTCGAGACCCTGCTGGGTGCTCTCCTGACCGACCGTACCCTGCTGGCCCGGTTCGCCCCGGAGCTGTCCCGGGAGGAGATCGCCGCCGTCGCGGCCGAGCCCGCCCCGTGGGCATCGAGCGACATCGCCCTGCTCGACGCCCTCGCCGACCTGCTGGGTGAGGTCGAAGCCCCGCAACCTCAGGGCGAGTTCGTCGCCGACCGCGCTCGCCGACAGCGCGGCTGGGTGTACGGCCATGTCTGCGTCGACGAGGCGCAGGAGCTGTCCGAGATGCAGTGGCAGATGGTCGTACGGCGCTGTCCCAGTCGGTCCATCACCGCGGTCGGTGACATCGACCAGGCGGAGGCGGCGCACCGACACAGCAGTTGGGCAGACGCGGTGCGGGCTGTTTTCGGAGACCGTTGGACCGCCGCCGAGCTGACCATCTGCTACCGGACCCCGCGTGAGGTCATGGATCTCACCGGGCCGGTGTTGAGGAGAGCTGGCAGCCACAACGCGCCACCACGGGCGGTGCGCTCCTCCGGCATCGCGCCCTGGGAGCTCACCACCACACCCGCCGAGCTTGCCGGGGCCGCCGCCCAGGCGGTGCGAGAGCTTCGGCAACGGTGGCGTGGCGGCACGGTCGGCGTCATCGCCCCCGCCGACCGCGTCGGCGGACTCCGGGCCGTGCTGAGCGACGTGCCGGTGCTCACCGCGGCGCAGGCCAAGGGTTTGGAATGGGACGCGACGCTCCTCGTCGACCCGCAGGGCATCGCCGCCGAACCGCGCGGCTGGAACGGCCTCTACGTCGCGCTCACCCGCTGCACCCAGGAACTCGGGCAGCTGATCCTCACACCGCCGGCATAGCTGACGCAGAACCCGTCGAGGTCGGGCGGCGCGGGTCGCTGTCGGGTTCAGCGGCGTGGCCGCACCAGGCCCGCGTCGAACGCCGCGATCACGAGCTGGGCCCGATCTCGCACGGCGAGCTTCGCCATCAGGTGCGTGATGTGCGTCTTCACCGTCTTCACCGAGATGACCAGGGCGGTGGCGATCTCGTCGTTCGACAGACCGCCGCCGATCAGCGTCAGCACCTCCACCTCACGGGAGGTCAGCCGCCGCAGTGCCGCAGTGGGCCGTTCCGGTCGGGGCGACGTGACGTAGTGCGCGACGAGCCGGGTGAGGATCGACGGCGCGAACAGCGACTCACCGTGGTGGGTGCGGCGGATCGCCTCGATCAGCTCTTCGGGGCGGGCGTCCTTGAGCAGGAAACCGGACGCTCCCGCCTGCAACGCCTCGTAGACGTACTCGTCGAGCTCGAACATGCTCAGGACCAGGACACGGGCGGTGGACAGCACCGGGTCGGCGCAGATGCGCCGGGTGGCCTGCAGGCCGTCCAGATGCGGCATCCGGACGTCCATCAGGACGACGTCGGGGCGGGCGGCACGGGCGCACGCCACGGCCCGGGCACCGTCACCGGCCTCGCCGACGACGGTCAGGTCCGGCTCGTTGTTGATGATCATGGCGAGGCTGTGTCGGAGCAACGCCTGGTCGTCCACCAGCAGCACCCGGATGTCGCTCACGCCGCCTCGTCCCGGATCCGCGCGGTGAGGCGGAAACCCGCGTCGACCCGCTCGGCCGACAGGGTGCCGCCGAGACTGCCGACCCGCTCCCGCAGCCCGGCCAGCCCGTGTCCGGCGCCCGGCGACGCTCGCCATCCGTCGACCGACGGACCGGTGTCGGCGACCGTGACCACCACGTACGTCCCGTCCCGGTACACCCGCACCCGCACGTCCGTCGGGCCGGCGTGCCGCGCCGCGTTGCTGAGCGCCTCCCGCACGGTCTTGCAGACGGCGACCTGTGCCCCCTGCGACACCGGGCCCAGCGGCTCGACCGTCAACCCGGCCCGGATCCCGGCCAGCGACGCGCCGTGCACGATGTCGGGGAGGTCGTCGAGGTTGTCCATCGGCGCACGGCTGCTCGCGGCCGACGGTTCACGCAGGACGGTGAGCATGCGGCGCAGCTCGGCTGTCGCGTGCCGACTCGCGTCCTCGATATCGGTGAGCGCCACCGCCACCTCGGCCGGCTTGGGCAGGTGCCGGGTGGCCGCCGCGCGGACCGTGATCAGACCCAGGCCGTGCGAGACGATGTCGTGCAGGTCGCGGGCGATGTGCAACCGTTCGGCGAGCACCGCCTCGGACGCGGCCCACGCCGTCAGCCTCGATTCGTAGGCGGCGCGGTCGGCGCGGGACCGCCGCACCGCCCACAGCGCGGCCGTGACAGCACCGCCGACCAGCAACGGCGGCAGTACGACCGCGAGTGGTCCCTGCGTGCCGACCGTGCACATGGCCATCACCAGCACGCTGATCACCACGGCGACCACCGGCACGACCCTGGACCGTCCGGAGGGGCGCGGATGGGCGTTCACCACCCCGACTGTAGTTCTCAGACCAGGGTCTGACGGTCCGTGGGCCGACCCGGCCGCCCGGTTGCGAGAACGGTCCGATGTGTGCGCGCCGAAGCACCTGTTGACTCGCCTTATGATCACGATCGATCACGTCAGTAAGACCAGGAGCGGGGCGCGGATCCTGTCCGACGTCACCTTCGAGGCCCGACCCGGCCGCGTCACCGGCTTCCTCGGGCCGAACGGAGCCGGCAAGACGTCCACGCTACGGATCCTGCTCGGCCTGGACAGCCCGCAGAGCGGGACCGCACTGATCTGCGGGCGCCCGTACCGGAATCTGGCCCGCCCGCTGACGACTGTCGGCGCGCTGCTCGACGGCAGCGGCGCGCACCGGGCCCGCACGGCCCGCGCCCACCTGCGCTGGGTGGCCGCCAGCAACGGCCTGCCGGACTCCCGCGCCGACGAGGTCCTCGACCTGGTGGGCCTGACCGCCGACGCGCGCAAGCGCGCCGGCCGGTTCTCCCTCGGCATGAGCCGCCGGCTCGGGCTCGCCACCGCACTGCTCGGCGACCCCGAGGTGCTGGTCCTGGACGAGCCGGTCAACGGCCTCGACCCGGCCGGCATCCGCTGGATGCGCGGATTCCTGCGTGACAGCGCCACACAGGGCCGCACGGTCCTGCTGTCCAGCCACCTGATGGGCGAACTGGCCGAGATCGCCGACGACGTCGTCATCATCGACCGGGGCCAGATCGTGATCCAGGGCGGACTCGCCGACGTCACCGGTGGTCACCCCACCCTGGAGGACGCCTTCTTCGCGCTGACCACCACCGAGGCGGGTGGCGCGTGGTGAACGCGGTCCGCGCCGAACTCCGTAAGCTGCTCGGCCTGCCCACCGCCTGGGTCGGCCTGGTGCTGGGCACGTTGGTGGCGCCGGTGGTGGTGCTGCTCAACGCGCCGTACACCCGGCGTGCGATCGCCGCCGGCACCCTCACCGACACGTCCGACCTGGGTCTACGCGACCTGGGTATCGGCCTGATCGGTCCGATGGTCCTCGGCGTCATCGTGGTGAGCAGCGAGTACACGTCCACCGGTCAGGATTCCCCCGGCGCCCGCCAGCTCACCACCACGCTCGCCGCGGTCCCCAACCGGCTGCGTCTGCTCCTGGCGAAGACCACCGCGCTGGTGCTTGTCGTCGCGGCACAGGCAGCGGTCACCACCACCGCCACGCTCGCCCTCACCCGGGTGCTGCACGGCGAGCACGCGCCGGCAGCCGCCCCGGCGCGAGTCGCCGCCGCGATCCTCTACTGGACGCTCACCGCACTCCTCGCGTACGCGATCACGTTGATCACCCGCAACGGCATCGTGCCGCTGACCCTGCTGATCATCAACAGCTCCGTGGTGTCCGTGTCGTACCTGCTGACAAAGGTCACCGACCTCGCCTCCTACCTGCCGGACATCGTCGGAGCGCAGATGTTCATCCGCGGCGGGGACTTCCCCGTCGAGGTCGCCCCGGTGACCGCAGGGCTGGTGATGACGGCCTGGATCGTCTTGTTGCTCGCGGTCGGCGCCCTCCTGTTCCAGCGGCGCGACGCGTGAACGCCGTCCGCGCCGAACTGCGCAAACTGCTGACCCTGCCGTCGCTGCGCCGAACCGTGCTGCTGACCTGGGCCGCCAACCTTCTGCTGACGTCCGCGTACGCGTCCGCCGAGTCCCGCGGTGAGCCGCTCGGGGACAACGTCGCCCTGGCCCCGCTCGGCTACACCCAGGCCGGTTTCCTGGTGCTCGGCGTGCTGGCGGCCACGTCCGAGTACGAGGAGGGCGACCAGATCCGGGCCACCCTGCTCGCGATGCCCCGGCGCCTGCCCCTGCTGGGCGCGAAGGCCCTCGCGCTCGCCGCTCTGACGCTCCCGGTGGCCGCCGCGACGGCGGCCACCAGCACCCTGCCGGCCGATGGGGCCGCCTGGACACCCGTCGCGACCGCGTACCTGACGCTCACCACGCTGCTGGCGGCGGCGGTCGCCAGCGTCGTCCGCCGCGCGGTGCCCGCCGCGATCCTGCTGCTCGGTCTCTACTTCGTCGCGGGCCCGCTGCTGCGGGCCGGACCGAACGCCAGCGCCGCGTACCTGCCGGACACCGCCGCCCTCGACCCGTCCCGTGGCGGCGCCGCCACGGTCGCGTGGACGCTCTGCGCCCTCACGCTCGCCGCTGCGGCATTCCGGTGCCGCGACGCGTGACACCGGAGTTTGCCGCGCGGAAACGTCCACGACGCCGGCCGAAACGGCATGCGGTGCGTGTGCGGCGGTCCGGACGGTGCAGGCGCGGCCGACCCTGCGTGCCGGAGTACTGACGCGCCCGCCGCCGCGGCTCCGAACTAGGCTCGGTCGTCGGCGACGCGGAGCACGATCTTTCCGCGGGTGTGACCCTGCTCGCCTTCGCGGTGGGCGGTCGCGACCTCGGCCAGCGCAA
>NZ_JBEZED010000044.1:0-52282 GCF_040648675.1 Micromonospora sp. NPDC049101
CCAGGCCGGCGCCTACGACGTCATCCACGCCCACGACTGGCTCGTCGCCCACACCGCGATGACGTTGCGCGACCACCTGGACCTGCCCCTGGTCAGCACGATCCACGCCACCGAGGCGGGGCGGCACCAGGGCTGGCTGCCGGACGAGATGAACCGCACCATCCACGGCGTCGAGCAGTGGCTCACCAGCGAGTCCAACCGGGTGATCGTCTGCTCCGGTTACATGCGCGACGAGGTCAACGCGCTCTTCGGCGTACCGGCCGGACGGGTCGACGTGGTCGCCAACGGCGTCGAGCCGCACCGCTGGCGGGTGCCCGCCCGCGCGGTGGCCGCCGCCCGCGCCCGGTTCGCCGGCAACGGCCCGCTGGTCACCTTCGCCGGCCGCCTCGTGTACGAGAAGGGCGTCCAGCACCTGATCGCCGCGCTGCCCGGACTGCGCGAGCGGCACCCGGGGCTGCGTGCCGTGATCGCCGGCGACGGCCCGTACCGCGCCGAACTGGAGGCCGAGGTGCACCGCCGCGGCCTCGGCGGCATGGTCACCATGCCGGGCTTCCTCGGCGGCACCGACCTGCCGGCGCTGATGGCCGCGTCCGACTGCTTCGCCGTGCCGAGCATCTACGAACCGTTCGGCATGGTCGCCCTGGAGGGCGCGGCGGCCGGCGCACCCCTGGCCGTCGCCGCCACCGGTGGCCTCGGCGAGATCGTCGAGCCGGGCGTGACCGGGATGACCTTCCGCCCGCACGACCCCGACGGGCTCGCCGACGCCGTGGACGCGCTGCTGTCCGACCCCGACCGCTCCCGCGTGCTGGCCCGCCGCGCCCGCCGGATGGTCCACGACCAGTACGGCTGGACGGCGATCGCGCAGCGCACCGCCGCCAGCTACGCCGCCGCCATCGCCACCGACGCCGAGTTCACCGCCCACCGTGCCGAGCAGCGCATGTCCCAGGGCCGTAGCCTCCCGGCGCTGCCCGAGGGCAACCTGCTCGCCGCCGCCGGCCTGCGCTAACCCGCACGCTGCTTTTTCCTTGATCGACTCGGTTTTCTTGAAGTCGGGGTGTCCCGGTGCTGAGGACCCCCCGACTTCCTGAAACCCGAGTCGATCACGCCGTGCGCGGTCGGCGGGCCGCTCGGCGGCGGCCGGCCGGCGCTCCTTGGCCCGGCCGGCGCTCCTTGACCCGGACGGGCGCGGCCGTTGGGCCGGAGGGTCGCGCCCGCCAGCCCCGCCCGTTGCGGCCGTCAGCCCGACCGGTCGGCGCCTGGCAGAATGTGCGGATGTCTCGTTCTGTCGACGCCCTGGATGCCGCCTTTCCGATCGCCGCCTCGATCGCTCTGGAGCTGATCCGACGCCCGGAGGTGACCGCGCGCTGGTCGGACCCGAGCGCGCTGCCCCACCTGTCCGTGGGGGGCCTGGCGTGTCACCTGGGGCGTCAGGCGGTACGGGCGGCGGAGCTGCTGCCGCTGCCGACGGACCTGACCACCCTGGAGTCGGCCGACGACCACTACGAGCGGGCGACCTGGGTCACCGAGGGTCCTCCGGACGAGGCGTCGGTCGCGTCGGGTCCCGACGAGGCCGAAGCCGTACGGGGGCCGGCGGAGCTGCACGCCCGTTGCGCTCAGTCGCTGGAGGATGTCGGCGACCTGCTCTCGCGCGGTGCCGCCCGGGACGTCGTGCCGATCCCGTGGCAGGGCTGGGCCCTGCGCCGCGGTGACTTCCTGCTCACCCGCCAGTTGGAGATCGTGGTCCACTCCGACGACCTGGCGGTGAGCGTCGGCGTGCCCACGCCGGAGTTCCCCGCGGAGGTCTTCGACCCGGTGCGTGACCTGCTGGTGCGGCTGGCCGTACGCCGTCGTGGTCAGTCCGCGCTGATCAGCGCCCTGAGCCGCGGCGAGCGAGCCCAGGACATCTCCGCCTTCTGACGCCCCGCCATCGGGTGCAGCCGCAGCGAGTCGGCGGCACCCGCCTGGCCTCCGCGGCCCGTGATCGACTCGGATTCCCGCAAGTCGGGGTGTGTGCCGGCGTGATCGACTCGCCTTCCTGAAAGTCGGGCCATCCACCGCACCCGGACACCGCGACATCAGGAAAACCGAGTCGATCAAGCGCAGGCCCGCCGACGGGACGACGATCAAGTCGACCGGGGTCGTGGGGAAGGCCGCAGGCCGCCGACCCGGAGGGGTCGACGGCCTGCGGTAGTGCTGGGGACGAACGGTCAGCGCTCGGCGAAGGGGACGTAGTCCCGCTCGGGGGCACCGACGTAGACCTGCCGCGGACGGCCGATCTTGGTCTCCGGGTCGCTGATCATCTCGCGCCACTGGGCGATCCAGCCGGGGAGCCGGCCGAGCGCGAAGAGCACCGTGAACATCTTCGTCGGGAAGCCCATGGCCTTGTAGATCAGGCCGGTGTAGAAGTCCACGTTCGGGTAGAGGCGACGGGAGACGAAGAAGTCGTCGGCGAGGGCGATCTCCTCCAACTCCATGGCGATGTCCAGCAGCGGGTCCGGCTTGGCCATCCGGCCCAGCACGTCCTGCGCGGCCTTCTTGACGATCGCCGCGCGCGGGTCGTAGTTCTTGTAGACCCGGTGGCCGAAGCCCATCAGCTTGACGCCGTCCTCCTTGTTCTTGACCTTGCGGACGAAGGAGCGGACGTCGCCGTCGCCGGCGTGGATCTGCTGGAGCATCTCCAGCACCGCCTGGTTGGCGCCGCCGTGCAGCGGGCCGAACAGGGCGTTCACGCCGGCGGAGACCGAGGCGAACAGGTTGGCGTTGCTGGAGCCGACCAGGCGGACTGTCGACGTGGAGCAGTTCTGCTCGTGGTCGGCGTGCAGGACGAACAGCATGTCCAGCACCTTCGACATCACCGGGTCGACCTCGTACGGCTCCGCCGGCACGCCGAACGTCATCCGCAGCAGGTTGTCCACGTACCCCAGGGAGTTGTCCGGGTAGAGCAGCGGCTGCCCGATGGACTTCTTGTAGGCGTACGAGGCGATGGTCGGCACCTTCGCCATCAGCCGGACCGTGGAGATCTCCACGTGCTCGGAGTCGAACGGGTCCAGGCTGTCCTGGTAGAAGGTGGACAGGGCGCTCACCGCGGACGACAGCACCGCCATCGGGTGGGCGTCCCGGGGGAAGCCGTCGAAGAAGCGACGCATCTCCTCGTGCAGCAGCGAGTGCCGCCGAATCCACTCGGTGAACTCGGCCAGCTGCTGCTCGGTCGGCAGCTCACCGTAGATGAGCAGGTAGGAGACCTCCAGGAAGGAGGACTTCTCGGCCAGCTGCTCGATCGGGTATCCCCGGTAACGCAGGATCCCCGCGTCGCCGTCGATGTAGGTGATCGCCGATGAGGCCGCCGCGGTGTTGACGAAACCGGGGTCGTACGTCGTCATCCCGGTTTCCTTGAGCAGCTTGCTCACCCCGATACCGGCGGGGCCCTCGACCGCTGGGTGCACCGGCATCGACAGCTGCCCACCGGGGTGATCGAGCTTGACTTCCGTCATGTGGTTCCTCGCTTCGCCGGCAGATCTACGTTGAATTGCCTTCGCTTCTACCGTAATTGCGGCTCCGGGGACAACGCCCGCCGTGGTTCGGCGGTGAGGTATGCGTCACCCGATTCCCGACCGGGCCAGCGGGAAACCCCGCTTCCCAGTACCCGAGACCGACTCAGGACAGTGCGAGGCGCCGCAGCGTACCGTCCGTCGTGACCTGGAAGACGTCGAGCTGGTTGTTGCCGGCGCGGAACAGCCTGTCGTCGGTGAGCAGCGCGGCGAACCGGCGTCCGCCGGGGTCGGCGGGCACCGCCGGTACGACGGCGCCGATCCGGCCGTTGACGGCCACCGCCAGCAGTGTGCCGTCCGGGATCCGGTCCGGGACGTCCCCCCAGACCAGCGCCGGGAGGGTGCCGGTGTCCGGGTCGGTGGCCGTGAACGCGGCCAGGTCGGCCACCCGGGCGACGCCTGCGGCCGGGCCGGCGCGCACCTCGGTGCCGACCAGGGGGTGTGGCGTCGGCGGTGGCGGTGCGGCGGGCACCCCACCGGGGAAGGTGACAGGTTCGCCGGGGCGGTCGTAGAAGTGTTTCGTACCGTCGGTGCGGGGGGCCTGCCGGGCGGAACGCCCGTCGACCCGCCCGGGCAGCCGGATGTTGGCCTCGTCGGCCACGGTCGGCAGCAGGTCGACGTGTTCCCAGTTGCGGTCGTCCACCCGGCCGGTCTGCTGCCGGGGCTCCTTGACGAACATCGGCACCCAGGCGACCTCACCGGCAGCGGCCTTGATCGCGTCCAGGCCCCGGCCCTGCGCCCCGGGACGGAAGCTCACCCCGTGGTCGGCGGTCACCACGACGAGCGCCTGGTCGTAGAGGCCGCTGGCGCGCAGCGTGCGCAGGGTCTCGCCGATCAGCCGGTCGGTGTAGCCGAGTTGGGCGAGGTGGCGTTGCCGGGCCAGGTCGATCCACCCGGCGCCGTCGTTGGGCAGGTCCCCGGGGGCGTCGTAGCGTGCCCCGGACGGCAGGTACGTCCACGGTGAGTGCGGCATCAGCAGGTGCAGGAAGTGCAGGGTGGGCCGGGTCGTCGGCTTCAGCCCGGCGAGGAAGCGGGTGAACCGGGCCGGTTGGTTGTCGTCCAGGCTGTCCCAGCGGAACTTCGGGTCGGCCGGCACCGGCTCGGCGGCGTCCAGACCGGCCTCGGCCCGGGTCTGCTCACGGTAGGAGTCCTCCGGGTCGACAGCGCTCTCCGTCGGCCCGGCGACCCGACCGAGCAGCTTGCCGGTCTCCCGGACCAACACGCCGAGCCCCTGTTCGGGGGCGACAGGTTGTTCGCAGCGGCTGGGCGGGCACAGCCGGGTGATGGTCTCCTCGGCGCGGATGTCGTAGAGGCCGCCGAAGGCGGTGAAGATGTTGTCCGGGTACTGCGAGTAGTGCGGGGCGACCTGCCGCGCCGGATAGCGGCCGGTGAGCATCGCGGGCAGCGCGTTGGGTGTCCAGCCGCTGACCCCGGTGGCGTTGCGGTACCAGGTCGAGGCGCCGGCCAACTCGGCGAAGTGCGGGTACCTCGTCGCGTCGATCCGCCCGTCGGCACCGAGCAGGCTGACCAGCGGCAGCTCGTCGAGGATCAGCATGACCACCGGCGGGTGCACGCCGGCGCCCTGCGCGGTGCCGGCCGCGCCGCCGTCGCCGCGCGGCAGCACCACCGCCGAGGTGGGTGAGACGAGCAGGAACAGCGCCACGAACGCCACCGGCCCGGCGGCGGCCAGTCGCAGCGCCCGGCGCGGCGCCCGCCACCGCCGGTGTGCGACCGCGCCGCCGGCACCGAGCACCAGAGCCACCAACAGCAGGGGTACGCCCCGAAGCGGCGTCACGTGTCGGCCCACCTGTACGGCGAGGGCGGCGAGCAGCAGCCCGACCAGCCCGGTGTGGGTGTGGGCGCGGGCGGTCCGGCCGGCCAGTCGACTGAGCGCGCCGAGCAGGGCCACCGCGGTCGTGGGCAGCACCGCCACCAGGGCGGCCAGCAGCAGGATCTGGGCCGGGTCGGCGCGGTGGAAGAGGAAGAAGTCGGGGCTGCGTCCGAGCACGTCCAGCAGTGGCTGGGTGACGACCAGCCCGACCAGCGCGACAATTTCCAGCAGCCGGCCCAGCTCGCCCCGCCAGCCCCGGTCCCGCTGCGGTTCAGCCACCCATCACCGTCCGGTAGAGCGTGCGGGTGCCCGAGGGCAGTTCCAGTCGGTCGGTGATCCGGCCCCGGGCGGCGAGCAACGCCTCGAAGGTGTCGCGCCGGTAGTCCGGGAAGAGGCCGGCGGGCTTGTTGGCCAGCAGCCGGTCCGCCATCGGGTCCTCCGGCCCGACGAACTCCGCCACCAGCGCCCCGCCGGGCACGGTCAGCCCGGCCAGCCAGTCGACGACCTCCGGCAGCGGCACGTTGCGCCCGATCGCCAGGTGGTGCACCACAGCCAGGGCGAGCACCACGTCGGCGCAGGCCCGTTCGGCGAAGCCGGCCCGCTCGACGCCCCGCCAGCCTCCGCCGGGCGACGGGTCGGCCAGGTCCAGCACCAGCGGCAGGATCCGGCGCTGGCCCTCGGCGCGCAGTGTGCGGTACAGCTCGTCGACCACGGCCGGGTCCTGCTCGACGGCGACCACGTAGTCGGCGTGCCCGACGGCCAGGCGGGAGTATCGGCCGTCGTTGGCGCCGAGGTCGAGCACCAGGCGGGGGCGGGTGCCGGCGGCCACCGCGGTGGCGACGAACTGCTCCTTCGCCACCCGGTCCCGGGCCGAGTAGCCGCAGGTGCGCTGGTAGTCCGACCAGTGGCTCTCGGCCGGGCGGTGGTCCAGCTTGCGGACCAGTTTCTGCATGCCGCGTACGGTGGCCAGCAGCAGCTGCGGGGAGAAGCCGGCGGCCCGCAGTTGGTCGCGGACGTCTCTGGTGCTGGCGGCGGCGTTGCGTTGCTGCATGGCGCCGTGCAGGTGCAGGTGGGTCAGCACGCCGGGGCGCAGCCGGCGGACCCCGCCGAACAGCGGTCGGAGTTCGTCGGCCTCGATGCCGTCGACCCGGGCGCGCAGCCACGGTTGGAAGTCGACGCCCAGGTGGGCGGTGAGCATCAGCGGATAGAGCACGGTCTGGCAGAACTGCCGGTAGCCGGCCCACGGCTCGCCGTCGCGGGCCGGCTCGAAGGAGCCGATGTCGATGAAGACCGGCTCGGCGCCACGCCACTGCAGGTTGTACGCCGAGCCGTCCTTGGTGGTGAAGCCGTCGGTGAGCGCGGCGCGCAGGATCTCCAGGTGCAGCAGGGCGGCGTCGCGCAGCATACTGAACGACCACTCGTACGGGTGGGAGACGAACGGGATGCGCTCGTGGCGCAGCACGGCCGCCCACCCGGCTCCGGTCGTGGCGGGCACCAGCGTCGACGGGGCGTCCTCGGTGGCGCAGACCTTGCGCGCGGCGACCAGGGCCGGGAAGAACGTGCTGCCGGCCAGGGCACGCCAGTGCTCGGCGGCCCGGGGGTCCAGCCCGCGCAGCACCTCGTCGCCGACGTGGAAGACGCGGTTGGCCGGGTCGCGGAAGGAGGCCGGCTCGGGTCGTACCTCGGTGGGTGAAATCGCCATCGTCGGGACCGGCCCGCTCACCGCTGGTCGGTCGGTTGCCGGCGGAACCGGTCGACCAGGCGTCGCCAGTAGAGCTTCGCGGCGACCGCGGCGCCGGCCACCCCGCCGACGACCGCCTGCACGATCAGGCTGCCGGATCCCGCGTCCAGGTAGGCCAGATGTCTCACCGATCGCTCCTTGCCCTCGCCCGTCCTGACCCCGGTCCCAGGCGTACACCAATGAGGCTTTTGACCTAGATAGCCGGACTTGTCCCTCACCGTACGCTGATCGCCATCCGCGTCGCGGGCACATTCGTGGACTCCCAGCCTCGCCACAGAATGCGACCCGGAGACCGACCCCGCCGGTACGCTGCGGACGTGCGCTGGGTGGTGGTGGACGCGCCGTTGGACTCCTCCGGAGCCGGGCGCGGCGAGCAACGGGCGCCCGACGCGCTGCGCCGGGCGGGCCTGCTGGACGCGCTCGCCGCCGACGACGGCGGGCGGGTCGACGAGGCGTGGTTGCGCGACCCGGTCCGCGATCCGGCGAGCGGGGTGATCGGTGCCGCCGGCCTGCGCCGAGCGGGCGCGGCCATCACCGCACGGGTCGCCGCGGTGCTCGCCGACGGCCGCCGACCGCTGGTGCTCGGCGGGGACTGCGCGATCCTGCCCGGCATCTGCCCGGCCCTGCCCGCGGCGACCGTGCTGTGGTTCGTCGACGCCCATCCGGACTTCCTCGACGGCGCGACCTCACCGACCGGCGAGGCCGCCGACATGGACCTCGCGGTGGTCACCGGGCACGGCCCCGCCGCCCTCTCCTCCGGCGGCGCGTTGCTCGACCCGAGGCGCGTACACCTGCTCGGGCACCGCCCGCCCACCGACGAGAGCAGCACTGTCGAAGCGGCCCGGATCGACCCGGCGATCCACCAGGTGCCCGCCGAGGAGCTGCTGCGCCGGGGAGCGGGGACGGTCGGGGCGGGCCTGGCGGCCGACGGGGACGGCCCGGCGTGGCTGCACCTCGACCTGGACGTGGTGGACCCGCGCGATCTGCCGGCGGTGACCTACCCGGAGCCGGACGGGCCCCGCTGGGCGGACCTGATCGCGCTCGTCACCCCACTGGCCCGCGCCGACCGGCTGCTCGGGATGAGCGTGACCGACCTGAACACCGACGAGGACCCCGACGGACGCCACACGCGACGCGTCGTCGAGGTCCTCGCCGAGGTGCTGGGCCGCTGACCGCCGGTGCCTCAGCCCCTTCGGTGGCTCAACTTCTTCGGTGGTGCATGCCGAGGCGCAGCAGCACGAAGCGCAGCACTGTGGCGGCCAGGTTCGCGGCCACCAGCACGGCCAGCTCCACCGGCCGGGCGGGTACGGCGTCGGCGGCGTGCAGCACGGCCAGCGAGCCGCTGGTCAACGCCAGGCCGAGCGCGAAGGCCAGCAACCCCTGCAGGTGATGCCGGCCGGCGTGCCGGCGTCCGCTGATGCCGAACGTCAACCGCCGGTTCGCGGCCGTGTTCGCCACCGCCGTCAGCAGCAGCGCCAGCAGGTTCGCCGGTTGCGCGCCGAGCGCGCCCCGGGTGGCCACGAACAACACCAGGTACGCCAGCGTGCTGGCGACCCCGACCGCCGCGAACCGGACCAGTTGCCGGGGCAACCCGACCGGCACCTGTCCCGGCGGCGTGGCCGGGCCGGATCGGGCCCGCGGCCCGGTCAGCGGCGCCCGGCCAAGCTGCGCGCGTAGGTCGGTCAGCGGCAGCGCGCCGGTCACCAGTGCCCGGCCCAGCCGACCCACGCCGCGCAGGTCGGTGAGGGCGGTGGCGACGATGTCCACGCGGCTGTCCGGGTCGTCGACCCAGTCCACCGGCACCTCGTGGATCCGCAACCCGGCCCGCTGGGCGAGCACCAGCAACTCGGTGTCGAAGAACCAGCCGGTGTCGCGCACCAGGGGAAGCAGCTCCGCGGCCACGTCCGCGCGGATCGCCTTGAACCCGCACTGCGCGTCGGAGAACCGGGCCGCCAACGCTCCCCGCAGCAGCAGGTTGTAGGCCCGGGAGATCACCTCCCGCTTGGCGCCACGCACCACCCGGGAGGTACGCGCCAGCCGCGTGCCGATGGCCAGGTCGGAGTGGCCGGAGATGAGCGGCGCGACAAGCGGCAACAGCGCCGCCAGGTCGGTGGACAGATCCACGTCCATGTACGCCAGCACCGGCGCGGACGACGCGGACCAGGCGGCGGACAGCGCCCTCCCCCGCCCCTTGGCGTCCAGGTGCAGCACCTCGACGCCGGGCAGCTCACCGGCGAGGCCGTCGGCCACCTTCAGGGTGTCGTCGATGCTGGCGTTGTCGGCGATCGTGATCCGGAACGGGTACGGGAAGTGCTCGCGCAGGTGGGCGTGCAGCCGCCGTACGCACGGCCCGAGGTCGGTCTCCTCGTTGTAGACCGGGATCACCACGTCCAACACCGCACCGGCGGCGGGTCCGGCCTGGGCGGCGGCACCGGCGTGTACTGCGGCCCGGGGGCCGCTCAGCGCGGTCACGACGCCTCCGTGCCGCTGCTCAGGTCGTAGACGGTGACACCGTCGACGGTCTGCGCCGTGAACGTCTCCGCGACCCAGGCGGCGATCTCGCCGGAGGCGGAGCTGCCGCCGTTGGCCCGGAAGCCACCGCCACCGATGAAGTAGTGGATCTGGTGATCGGCGACGTAACGCTGGAACTGCGCGAGGGTCGGCGACGGGTCACTGCCGTTGAACCCGCCGATCGGCATCACCGGATCCCCGGTGGCGAGCTGGTAGCCGGAGGCGTTGTTGGAGCCGACGGTGGCTGCCACCCACGCGTAGTCGGCGCTGTCGCGCTCCAGCAACTCGCGCAACGCGGCGCTGGGTTCGCGGGCGTCGAGCAGCCCGCCCATCCCGCCGCCGGCCGAGCGACCCTGCCCACCGGGCGCCTGGCCACCGGGCGCCTGGCCACCGTCACGGCCACCGCCGGGGAAGCCGGGGAACTGGCCACCGCCCGGGAACTGGCCGCCACCGTTCTGACCGCCGCCGGGGAACCGGCCGCCGCCCGGGAACTGGCCGCCACCGGGGAACTCCATGCCGGCGGGCGGTCGCCCAGCGGGGAAGCCGCCGCGCCCGGCCGCCACGAACGGGCCGGCGCTCGGGATCGCCCCGGTGTGCGGAGTCGCGGCGGTCTGCGCCGCGTACGCCACCGGGCCGGCCAGCGCCACCGCCGCGCCAAGCCCGAGCACCACCGGCACCAACCGGCGAGGCAGCCGGGTGGCCAGCAGGAGCAGCACCGCGCCGATGAGGCCGGCGACGAGCACGGTGGTCCGCAGCCACGGGTACCAGTCGGGGCTGCGCCCCAGCAGCACCCACGCCCACCACACGGTGACCGCGAGGGTGCCGGCGAGCGTCACGGTGGCCACCAGCGGACGCCACCGCTGCCAGCGCGAGTCGCCCGCCAGGGAGTCAGCGGTTGTCGGCAGCGGGTGGCGCTGCGGCCAGAGCACTGTCACACCGCTGCCGACCAGCGCGCCGACCGCCGGGGCGAGCGCCACCGTGTAGTAGGCGTGGAAGATCCCGGACATGAAGCTGAAGATCAGACCGGTGACCAGCAGCCAACCGCCCCAGAGCAGCAGACCGGCCCGGGTGCGGTCGGTGCGGGGGGCGCGACCGGCCAGCACGAGGCCGGCGACCAGCAGGATCAGCGCGGCCGGCAGCAGCCAGGAGATCTGGCCACCGACCTCGCCGCCGAACATCCGCAGCAGGCCGGTCTGACCCGAGAACGGGCCGCCACCACCGCCGCCCGGCCGCGCGCCGCCGCCGACGCTGCCCACCTCCTCGCCGGTGATCCGGCCGAGGCCGTTGTAGCCGAGGGTGAGTTCCAGGATGCTGTTGCCCTGCGATCCGCCGATGTACGGGCGGGCGCTGGCCGGAACCAGTTCGACGAGCGCGACCCACCAGCCGGCGGCGACCACCACTGCCAGACCGGCCAGCAGCAGTTGCCGGACCCGCCGCCACAGCCCGGTCGGCGCGGCCAGCAGGTAGACCCCGGCGAAGACCGGCACCACCAGGAACGCCTGGAGCATCTTGGTGAGGAAGCCGAACCCGACAAGCGCGCCGGCCAGCACGATCCACCGGGTGCTGGCCGACTCCAGAGCGCGCACGGTGGCGTACGCGGCGGCGACCAACAGCAGCACGAGCAGCGCGTCGGGGTTGTTGAACCGGAACATCAGCGTCGCCACCGGGGTGACGGCGAGGACTGCTCCGGCGATCAACCCGGCGGCCGGCCCGTACCAGCGTTTGACTGTCGCGTGGAGCACGCCCACCGAGGCGACGCCGCAGAGCGCCTGCGGGATGAGCATCGCCCAGCTGTTCAGCCCGAAGACGCGGACGGACAGGGCCATCAGCCACAGCGACGCGGGTGTCTTGTCGACGGTGATGGAGTTGGCGGCGTCCGACGAGCCGTAGAGGAACGCCTTCCAGCTCACCGAGCCGGCCTGCACGGCCGCCGCGTAGAAGGAGTTCGCCCACCCGGAGGCACCCAGGCCCCAGAGGTAGAGCAGGGCGGTGGCGAGCAGCAGGACCACCAACGCGGGCCGGGCCCAGGCCGGCGCGGAGCGCGGCGGCGGCGAGTGCTCGTCGGGGCGTGTGGCAGTCGGTGGCTCGGGTGCGGCGGGTGTCTGCAGGGTCTCTGTCGTGTCCATGCGGCCAGCCTCGATGGCCGGGCTGGCGCGACGCCGTGCGCTGCCTATGCCTCAGCTGTGGGATTCGGCAACCGGACGCTGAACAGTGTCCGACCCGGACGGCTGTCGACGCCGACAGTGCCGTGGTGGGCCTCGACGACCGCCGCGACGATCGCGAGGCCGAGGCCGGTGCTGCCATGGGCACGGGACCGAGAGCTGTCACCCCGGGCGAACCGCTCGAACATCTCCGGTTGCAGCTCCACCGGCACCCCCGGGCCGTCGTCGGCCACGGAGAGCACGGCGCTGTCCTGGTCGACGGCCAGCGTGGTGACGACAGTGCTGCCGGGCGGGGTGTGCACCCGGGCATTGGTCAGCAGGTTCGCCACCACCTGATGCAACCGGGCGGCGTCGCCGGGCACCCAGATCGCCACGTCGGGCAGTTCGAGCTGCCAGCGGTGGTCCGGGCCGGCGACGTGCGCGTCGCTGACCGCGTCCACCACCAGGGCGGTCAGGTCGACCGGGTCCGCCGCTAGCGGCCGACCGGAGTCCAGCCGCGCCAGCAGCAGCAAATCGTCGACGAGGCTTGTCATCCGGGTGCTTTCCGACTCGACCCGTCGCAGCGCGTGCGCCACGTCGGCGGGCACCTCGTCGCGGCCACGGCGGGCCAGCTCCGCGTAGCCGCGGATCGCCGCGAGGGGCGTGCGCAGCTCGTGGCTGGCGTCGGCGACGAACTGGCGTACCCGAGTCTCGCTGGCCTGCCGCGCGGACAGCGCGTCGGCGACGTGGCCCAGCATCCGGTTCAGCGCCGCGCCGACCTGGCCGACCTCGGTGCGCGGATCGGTGTCCACGGCCGGGACCCGGACGGCGAGCGCCACCTCGCCGCGGTCCAGGGGCAGCTCGGTGACCCGGGTGGCGGTGGCGGCCACCCGGTTGAGCGGGCGCAGCGTGGCCCGCACGATCAGCGCACCGGCGGCACCCGCGATCAGCAGCCCGACGGCGGCCACCCCGGCCTGGGCGGCGAGTTGTCGCCGGACGGTCTCCCGCACGCCAGCGAGGGGGACGGCGACGACGCGTACCCTGCCGTCCCAGTACTGCCGGGCCACGGCCCGGTAGTCGCCACGGGCACCCAGGTCGACGGTGCGCGGTTCGACGCCGACCGGCAGGTCCGCCAGGGTGGCGACCTCGGCGACGGAAACGGTCTGCTCGTCGGGGAACGGATCGTCGCTGGACGGGCTCTTGGTCAGGGTCCGTGCGCTGGTCACCCGACCGTCGACGATCTCGGCGACCACCGTGCCGGACGGCGATCCGGGTGGGATGGCCGGCCCGCTGCCCGGAAAGGCCGGCCGTCCCGGACGGTCCCCCCGCATGACCGTGGCGGGCGCCAACTCCGCGTCGAGCCGGTCGATCAGGACGTGCCGCAGCGCCACGGTGCTGAGGCCACCGATGGCGACGCTGACCACCGCCAGCAGCGCGACCAGGGCGAACACCAGTCGGGTACGCAGCGAGCGGCCGGCCAGCCACCGGCGGGCGGCGCGCAGTGGGCGGCGGCTACTCGGCGGGTTTGAGGACATAACCCGCACCGCGCAGCGTGTGGATCATCGGCGCCCGACCGGCGTCGATCTTCTTGCGCAGGTACGAGATGTACAGCTCCACCACGTTGGCCTGGCCGCCGAAGTCGTAGTGCCACACCCGGTCCAGGATCTGCGCCTTGCTGAGCACCCGGCGCGGGTTGCGCATCAGGTAGCGCAGCAGCTCGAACTCGGTGGCGGTGAGGGTGACCAGGTGGCCGTCGCGGCGTACCTCGTGGCTGTCCTCGTCGAGGCTGAGGTCACCGACGGTGAGGACGGCGTCCTCCCGGGCGGCGACGGCGAAGCCGGAGCGGCGCAACAGCGCGCGCAGCCGGGCGATCACCTCCTCCAGGCTGAACGGCTTGGTCACGTAGTCGTCGCCGCCGACGGTCAGGCCGGCGATGCGGTCCTCCACCGCGTCGCGGGCGGTCAGGAAGAGCACCGGCACGGTCGGGGCGTGCTCGCGCAGTCGGCGCAGCACCTGGAAGCCGTCCAGGTCGGGCAGCATCACGTCGAGGACCACGGCGTCCGGCTGGAACTGTCGGGCGGCGCTCAACGCCGCCATGCCGTCGCCGGCGCTGCGCACCTGCCAGCCCTCGTAGCGCAGCGCCATCGACAGCAGGTCGGCGAGCGTCGCCTCGTCGTCGACGACCAGCACCCGGACGGGTTCGCCGTCGGGGCGACGCAACTCGATCCGGCTCGGCGCGACCTGCCCGTTGGTGACCATGGCCCCCATCGTGGCCGCGACGTCTGTGCCACGGCCCTGCGGGAGCTGTGTGCCAGCTGGGTGGCCGGCCCGACGCGACGCCGACGACACCACCGGTCAGCCCCGCCTCGTGGTCACTCGGACACCCCGGACGCGTCGGTGCGCACGAACCGCATGCTCCAACCGCCCGCGTCGTCGGGCCTGTCGCGTTCGTAGAGGTGGTCGGGGCCGGGCTGCACCGGACCGGTGCCGTCCGGGTGCCGCATGATCCACCGCTGGGGTGGAGCGCCGTCCGACCCGGCCGGCAGCAGCCGGACCAGACCGTCCGCGGGACCGCCGACGAAGCGTACGGTGACCTCGCTCATCGCGGCGCCCCCTCGGGTGACCGGGCCGGCACAGTCGGTGACGCCGGCTCTGGCTCGCAAGTTACCGCACCCGTCGTCGCGCCGCAGCGAGGTGCGCCGGGCCGGTGCGCTGTCGGTTTGCCCAGCTTGGCGGCCGGGTACCGCGATCGGAGCACCCGCCGTCGGCGGAGTGAGGGCGAGGAGTGGTCGATGCGCACACTGGACGGGCGGTATCAGCTCGAGCAGCGTATCGGCGTGGGTGGCATGTCCGAGGTGTGGCGGGCGCACGACCAGGTGCTGGACCGGCCGGTCGCGGTGAAGCTCATCCTGCCCGGCCCGGACGACCAGGACGGCCGGCACCGCCAGGGCGGCCCGGTGGACCGGATCCGCGCGGAGGCCCGGTCGGCCGCCCGCCTGGTGCACCCGAACGTGGCGAGCGTGCACGACTTCGGCACCGCCTCGACCTGGCCGGGGCGGGCGGTGCCCTACATCGTGATGGAGCTGGCCGAGGGCGAGACGCTCGCCGCGCACCTGCGGGCCGGGCCACTGGACTGGCGGATCTCGGTGCGGGTCTGCGCGGAGGTCGCCGCGGCGCTGGCCGCCGCACACGCCGAGGGCATCGTGCACCGCGACGTCAAGCCCGCGAACGTCATGCTCACCCCGTCGGGCGTGAAGGTGCTCGACTTCGGCATCGCCGTCCCCGCCGGCGCACCCGATTCGACCCCGACCGGCATGGTGCTGGGCACCCCGGCCTACCTGGCGCCCGAGCAGCTGCAGCGGGCGCCGGCCACCCCCGCCGCCGACATGTACGCCCTCGGCGTGCTGCTCTACTACTGCCTCACCGCCCGCCTGCCGTACCACGCGGCCACCACCACCGAACTGCTCGGCGTACGCCGTGAGCAGCCGCCGAGCCCGCTGCCCGAGATCGACGGGCTCCCGCCGGAGGTGGCCGAGTTGTGCCACTCCTGCCTGGCCGACGATCCCGACCAGCGCCCGACCAGCATGGTCGCGGCACTGCTGCTGGCCGAGGCCGTGGACGCCCGGGTGTACGTCCCGATGACGATCCCGGCGCCCCGCCGGCCGACCTCGACGTCGCCGTGGACCGAACGGGCGGCGGCCGAGGTGACCGAGGCGGTGGCCATGCTCGACGAGCCGAACGGGGCCTCCGGGCGCTGACGTGGGCTCAACGGCGTTTCGGCGGGCGGCGGCCGGGTAGCCGAGCCGGTGAGCGACGGGAGAACGCGATGCCGGATCAGAGTTCCTGGCTGCGTGAGGCCACAGCGACCGCCGAGGGCGGTCACGTACGCACCGACGACGGAGGGCTCTCCACCCCGCTGGCCTCGCCGCTGGCGGCGCACTGCACGGGGTTGAGACCAGAGCAGTTGCTGGCCGCCGCCTTCGCGTCCTGCCTGCACCACGCGGCGGTGGAGGCGGCCGGGGAGATCACCGACGAGGCGCACACCGTGCAGGTACGGGCGGAGGCGAAGCTGGGGCGCGACGACGACGGCCTGTACCGGGCCGACGTGCACGCCTCGATCTCCTCGGCCGGCCTGAGCCGAGATCAACTGGCCGACCTGGTCGAGTACGCCGACCGGCTCTGGCCGTTCTCCAGCGGCGACGCCAGCCGGCATCGACTGACTGTCACACCGGCGGAGAACGGCCGACACTGAGATCCGCCGCTCGCCGACGCCCCGGCCTCACTCGGCCGCCCTGTCGCATGATCGTGCTCGATCCTGGTTGTCAACGCCGTTGCGTTAGGGAGCGGGTTGGGCCCGGCTTGGCGATCATGGAGTTGTGGTGCCGACTTTGGGGGTTTACGGGCGTTCTGTTACCCACCCCAACTCCATGATCGGCGAGGCAGTGCTGGTTGACGAACAGCCGTTCCACCTAACGTAACCGCGTTGTCCTGGTTGTAGTGGCATCGTTCGTCGCTGAGGCCCCTCTTTCCAGGATCGAGCACGATCATGCGACTGCGTGAGGCGGTGCTGACCTTTCGGTGGACTCGACATCGGGCAATCGGTGGATCCGGCGGGCGCGGCTGGATTATCGACGGCAGGCGTGAGTACCCGACCACAACCGACCGGCAAATCGGGAATAACCGTCTGGCCCGATCCGCGAGGGTTGTGGCTCTGCTCCACTTTTGGTGCTTGAAGTCGCCACGATCGGGGCAAATTGTGGCGCATGCCACCGTAAGGGCCGATGGCATCGGGCGGTCGCTTCTCTAGCCTCGTCAGGTGCATCCCGACGACCCCACCGACCAGAAGCTGACCGACGCGCGCCCGACCACCCCTTCCGGCGACGCCGCATCAACCGAACGGACGATTGGCCGTCACCGCGTCCCCGAACCGCCCCGGCGTTCCCTGCTGGGCTCGACCCCGGTCCGGGTGGCCCTGGCCACCGGTGTCACCTGCTGCCTCAGCCTCGTCGCGGTCGCCACCGCCCGGGGCAACGACGACGACACGCCCCGCACGGTGGAGCCCCTCGCCGAGGCGGTGGCCGACCGGGCCGCCATCGCCGACGAACGCGCCTCCCGCTCGCTGGACCGTGACCTCGCCCCCACGCGGATCCTCCCCAGCCCGACGGCGACGCCCACCCCCGCGCCGACCGTCGCCCGCAAGGCGCCCAAGAAGCCGGTCAAGCCCCGCCGACCCCGACCGGTCGCCGGCCTCGACCAGGCACAGATGGACAACGCGAAGATCATCGTGGACGTCGGGCTGGGCATGAAGATGCCGCGCCGCGCCCTGGTGGTGGCGCTGGCCACCGCCATGCAGGAGAGCAACCTCTACAACCTGGCCAGCGACGTCCTCCCCGAGTCGGCCGACTACCCGAACCAGGGCAGCGGCTCCGACCACGACTCGCTCGGGTTGTTCCAGCAGCGGCCCAGCAGCGGCTGGGGCACGGTGGCCGAACTGATGCGCCCGTCGTACGCCGCGCGGGCCTTCTACAGCGCCCTGAACGAGATCCCGGGCTGGCAGGACATGAGCGTCACCGCCGCCGCCCAGGCCGTACAGATCTCCGCCTACCCCGACGCGTACGCCCAGCACGAGGATCGGGCGGCCACCGTCGCCGCGGCGCTCACCTGAGGCTCATTTTCTCAGCGCCGGCCGGATGGCGGCTCCGCGCCCGGATCCAGCCCGCCGGCCGACACCCGACTCCCCGGTACGCCGGCAGCGGCGGTCGGGGTGTCGGCGGGCACCTGATCCGGCGTCACCTGAGCGAGGATCTCGTCCACCCGGGCCTCGCGCCGCCGCCGGAGGTACAGCGCCGCCTCGAAGTCGCGCCGGGCTTGCACGGCCCCCTCGTACGCCCGCTCCCGCACCAGTCTTGCCTCCGCGCGGGCCTCGTCCAGCTCGGCACGGGCCTGGGCCAGGATCTCGGCGGCCTCGCGCCGCACGTCGTCGTCGGGGTGCCGGGTGCCGGCGGTGTCGCCGAGGTGCCGGGTGCCGGCGGTGTCGCCGAGGTCGAGCCGTTGCAGGAGCCCGCTGAGCCAGGCCGCCTCCTGCCGGATCTCGTCCCACTCACGGGAGGCTTCGGCGGCACCCTCGGCACGCGCCGCGAGCCGGGACAGCCGGATCCCCAACTCGTCCAGGCACGAATCCACCTGCCGCGTGTCGTAACCGGACTCAACGACGGAGAATTTCATACTGTCGCCCCCCAGGCAGCTGCTGTTACTTCCCCACCTGGATCCTCGGCCGCGACCGCGACGGCCGAGGAGGTTCGGGGAAAATGTTCAGCATGCGCGTGCGAGGGCTCGCGTCAGGCGCGCTTGGGCAGCACGACCACCCGGCCGAAGAACTCGTCGATGCGACGGACCACGTCGTTGAAGTCGTCCAGGTCGATCGGCTTGGTGACGTACGCGTTGGCCTGCAGCGTGTAGCTGCCGACGATGTCGGTGTCGGCGTTGGAGGTGGTCAGCACCACGATCGGGATGGTCCGCAGGTCCTCGTCCTGCTTGACCGCGCCGAGCACCTGCCGGCCGTCCATCCTCGGCATGTTCAGGTCCAGCAGGATCACGTCCGGCCGGCGGGCGTGCTCGTGGCGGCCCTCGGCGCGCAGGAACTCCATCGCCTCCTCGCCGTCGCTGACCACGTCGATGACCTTCTCGACGTCGGAATCCGCCAACGCCTCCTCGATCATCAGGACGTCGCCCGGGTCGTCGTCGACCACCAGGATGCGTACCGGCTGCGGGCTGTCTACGCCCATCACTACCTGCTTCGGGTCGGCGGGGACGGGACCTGACGGTCACCGCGTTGGCGGGGAAATCTAGCCCATCAGGAGGCGCTGCGGGACGCGGGGTCGACCGATTCCGGTTCGTAGCGCAACACGTCGGCCAGGCCGGTCATCCGCAACACCCGGTCGACGCGGCCGTTGGCACCGACGAGCCGAAGCCAGCCGCCGTCGGCCGCCGCCCGATTGTCCCCCCGGACGAACACTGCCATCCCGGTGGAATCGCAGAACGTGAGGTCGGTGAGGTCGAGCAGCACCCGGGACTCGCCGTCGGCCGTGAGGCTGTCGATCGCGGCGGTCAGCTGGGGGGCCGTGCTCATGTCCAGCTCGCCCGCCAGACGCAGGCAGGCGCCACCGCCGTCGCTTTCGACGTAGCTGACGCTGAACGTCACCGTTCTCCCCCTCGCTCCACCCGCGGGTGGGACATTTGCGGTGCGGCAAGTATACGCAGGGTCGCCCCGCGAACCGCAGGGCGCGGTGATCGACACCGGCATCGACGGATGGACGCTCAGCGGCCGGCGTCGGACAGCGCGGCGAGCCCCACGGACAACACGCGCCCCGCCCGGGGAAAGTCGCGCAGCGCGACGGCGTAGTGCTCCAGGGGGCGGGCCACGGCCCCCGCGGGCACACCCCGACTGCGCAGGATCTCCGACAGCCACTCGACGAACTCGGTGAACAACGAGGCGTCGTCGACGTAGACCGCCGCGGCCAGGAAATCCACGACGTGACCCAGGTCGCTGACCGTGGAGTCGAGCTGGCTGGCGGTGTACGTGCGCGCCACCGGCACCCGCTCCCGCAGGTCGGCCAACGCGCTGTCGATCAGCTCGGCACGACGCCGCACCAGGCTGGCGTACTCGTCGTCGGCCAGGTGGGACAACCGCGCCGGCGGCACCCCCCGCAACGCCCGCTCGTCGGCGATCAGCTCGGCCGCCGAGGGCGCGTCCGGCGCCCAGGCCACGCCGAGCCGACGCGCCCACCGGCCGTCCGTGCCGAACCCGCGCCCACCGACCACCACCGGCACGTCCGAGCGGCGGCAGGCCTCGATCATGCGGTGGGCGTACGGCAGGCGCATCGGCAGCGCGCACGCCAACGCGACGGCGTGCGCGTCGTAACGGTGCAGGTACGACACGAGGTGCGCCGCGGGCACGCTGGCACCCAGGAACGTCACCTGCCAGCCGCGCAACCGCAGCACCTCGGCCACCAGCCGGGGCGGCAGCGCGTGCCACTCGCCGTCCATGCACGCGACCACGACCCGGCCGCCGGTCGGGCGCGGGTTGACGTGCGCGGCCACCGCCGCCACCACCCGTTCGCTGATGTGGGTGGCCGCGTGCTCCTGCGCGACGCTCCACTCGTTGCGCGCCCACCGCTCGCCCACCTCGGCCTGGGCGGGCGCGACCAGGTCGAGCAGCACCCGCTCCGCCGGTACGCCCGCGTCGAGCAGGCCGATCGCCAGGTCGATCGCGGCGTCCTCGTCGGCGTCGGCGAGGTGGTCCAGGTAGCCGAGGTACGCGTCGCTCGGCTCGATGGCGGTCGGGGCGACCTCGCCGCGCTGGTGGCCGCGGGCCGGGGCGGCGGTCACGCGTCGCCCGGGTCGATGGCGGTCGGGGTGGCGGGCGAGTCGACCTCGCCGCGCTGGTCGGCGCCGGCCGGGGCGGGCACCGAGTGCAGGTGCCGCGACGCGCGGCCACCCGGGCCGGTCGCCCGCAGCGCCAGCACCGCGATGTCGTCGTGGTCGCCCTGCGCCAACCAGTCGCAGGTGACCTGCTCGACCCGCTCGGCCAGGGCTGGGGCCGGCATCCGTTGACAGTCGGTCACGGCGGCGACCAGCCGTTCGGTGCCGAACTGCTCGTCGCCGCGCCGGCCACCGCGGGCCTCGGTCACCCCGTCGCTGTAGAGCAGGCAGGTCTCCCCCGGTGCCAGCCGTACGGTCACCTCGCCGACGCGCGGGTCCGACACGACGCCGATCAGCATGCCGCGCAGCGGCACCGACTCCACCGCGCCGGAGGCGCGCAGCACCAGCGGTGGCAGATGCCCACCGCCGGCCATGGTGAGGGTGAGGCCGCCGTCGCGCTGTGGACGGGCCACGCCGAGCACGATGGTGGCGAAGCGGCCCTGGCCGTGCGCCTGGGTCGTCTCCAGCAACGCGTCGTTGAGCAGCCGCAGCAACCGCCCGGGGTGCGACTCCAGCCGGTGCAGCGCCTGAAGGCACTGGCGCAACTGGCCGGTGAAGACGGCCGCCTCGACCCCCTTGCCCGAGACGTCGCCGAGGAAGAACACCGAGCCACCGTCGGCGAGCCGGTGCGAGCCGTAGAAGTCACCCCCGATGCGCAGTCCCGCCTGCGCGGGCCGGTACGCGGTGCCCCACTGCACGCCCGCGGCTTCGGCCGGCTCGACCGGCAACAGGCTGGCCTGGAGGGTGTCGGCCACCTCGGTCTGGTCGCGGTAGAGCAGAGCTGTCGTCAGCGCCGCGCCGGCGCGGGCCGCGAACGCGCGGACCAGCTCCACGTCGTCTCCGTCGTACGAGCCGGGGGCGCGACGGGCGACAAGCAGCACACCGACCGGTGCGTCCCGGCCCGGCAGCGGGACGACCCGTGCGGCGGTGCCGATCTCGGCGGACTCGGGCAGCCAGCCGGCGTCGACCGCCTGCTCGACCAGCCAGTCCACCGCGTGCGGCTCGACCCCGGTCAGCCCGTCGGCGACGGCGCCGGGCAGCTCGCCGCCGGGCAGCACCCCGTGGTCCACCGACGGTGGCTCGTCGTCGGTGCGCGTGGCCCGCCACCAGCGGGCCCGACCGGCACGCGGTGCGAGGACCAGCACGGCCACCTCGGCCAGGGTCGGTACGGCGAGTCGGACGATCGCCGCGGCGGCCCGGTCGGGGTGCAGCGGGTTGCCCAGCTTGTCACCGACCACGGCCAGGAAGGTCGAGCGGGCCCGCTCGGCGAGCAGCGCGTCGGCGCGGCGGACGCTGTCGGTGACGTCCTGGACGTACCAGCAGCAGCGGCCGTCGGAGAGCGCCACCGGGCGGCCGGTCAGTCGACGCCCACGATAGGTGAAGCCGCCGGGGTTGCCCGCGCTCAGGCCGGGCACACCGGCGGCGCTGAGCAGCTCGCCGGGTCGCACGCCGGGCAGCAGCCGCTCGGCCACCGGACTGACGTGCCGCACGACGCCGTCGGCGTCGCAGACCACCAGGCCCTCACGGAGGTGCTCGACGACCTCGAACCAGTCGGGCGCGGCCGCATCGCGCGCGAGGTCCATCGGCGGCTCTGCCGCGCCGGAACGAGGCGGCTGCACCGCGCCGGAACGAGGCAACGGGGCCGCACCGGGGTGGGGCGACCGGTCGGCGGGCCACGCCGCAGACCGGGGTGTGCTCGGCGTGGAGAGCCGTCCGTCGCCCGGGTCGCAGTCCCTGACGTCGGAAGCAGTCACCAGCTGAGCCTCACTCCTTGTCATCCACCCGAACCCGTACCGGAACCGGCGTCTATGGTCAAAACTCTGCGGCCAGCCTACGCCGGTACCCGGCAAGCGGCATCCCAGCGCAGCAGACGAGGCACCGTCACCAGCGCCTGAGCGGGGCCGGCGGAGGCGGCGTCGGCCCCCGATTTGCGTTCCTCCGTCCGGCTGGGACCATGGTGGGATGTCCGACCAGCTGTTGACCATCGAGACAATCCGGCTCGATGCCGGGCACGTCCGACTGCGGCTGACCGGCGAGCTCGACTACGCCTCCGCGCCCGAGCTGATCGCCGTGGCCGCCGACCTGCGCGACGACCAGCAGGTGCTGATCGACCTGACCGGCGTCAGCCTCTGCGACTCGTCCGGGCTCAGCGCGCTGTTGGTGGTGCACCGCGCCGCCGGGGCGATCCGGCTGACCGGGGCCGCCCCGCACCTGCAACGGATGCTGGACCGCACCGGCCTGACCGAGTTGCTGACCGTGGAGCACGCCACCGACGACCTGCGCGCCATCGGCTGACCCGCTGCCCGCGCCGTCGCCCGACGATTCGGCAGGGGACACTTGTCGCGCGTCGTCTGAGGGGGGCCCACGCTTGCGCTTCGAGCACCGTGCCACCGAGACGGACGCGAGCATCGTCGATCGGGTGTGGCGCACCGGCAGCGACGCCGAGTCGACGATGACATCCGCGGCGCGCACGTGCAGCCAACTGATCCTCACGCGGATGCGGGGGCAACTCCTCGCCAGCCTGCGCGGGCCGGAGACCAGGGCCACCACGGCGCCGGTCCCCGCGAACGCCGAGTTCCTCGGGATCCGGCTCACGCTCGGCACCGTGCTTCGGCCGCATCCCGCATCCTCGCTCGTCGACGGGTACGTGCCCTTCCCCGTGACGGACTCGGGCCGAATCGTCATCGGCGCCGAGGCATGGGAAGCGCCGACGTACGAAAATGTCGAGCAGTTCGTCCGTCGCCTGCGGGACGCGGGTCTGCTGGTGCGATCACGTCTCGGGCTTGAGGAGCACATCGCCGGGCACCAGCGTGCGCCGGCGCAAGGGCCTTCCCGGCAAAGAGCGGCCGGCTGTGGCGACAACCCTTCGGGTCTCGCCCAGGCGGGGTGGCCCCCGACCCTGGGACCTGGGGTCGGGGGCCGGAGGAATGTCTAGGGTGTCGTCATCGGCTGGAGTCGGGGCCCGTCCTCGCGCAGCTCGCCGGTCGGGGCCGGATCGACGTCCTCGGGCTCCCCCGAATCGGGCGTCTGATACAGGTAACGGACGAACTGCCCACCCGCCTCGTTGTCGTCCGCGCCGGGCCACTGGCCGATGCAGTCCATCCCGATGACCTCACGGCCGGTCCCGTCGGCCTCCTCCAGCAGCGCCCACAGGCTCACCGGGTAACACCTGGTGAGTTCCGGCGTGAGCTGCCAGCGCGCGTACCAGCCGCGTCGGGCGGGGACGATCTCGACGATCTGCTTCATGACGACCTTCCTTCCGCGTACCTCGGAAGAACTTCGGTCCTGACCTGAGCATGCGGGCCGGGTGGGTGAGCACCCCTCACCCCCGCCGGATGAAGCGTCGCGGACACCGAACCGACCCGGCCCGGTGGCGGCCGTTTCGGCTCCCGCGGCGGCGGGAAGGCGACTGGCACAGCCACGATCCCCAGCGGAAGGGGTGCCACCATGCGCAAGCAGATGGAGGGCGACAACCAGCGGCGTCGGGCGCTGGCCCGGCAGGCCCGCGAACAGAATCGCCAGCCCAGCGAGTTCGGTGCCAGCCTGAGCGCCTCCAAGCAGCTCACGAGCCTCGACCAGGGCAAGCGGGCCGGCCCACCGCCGGCCGGGCCGCACAAGCCGGACAGTACGCGCGGCGGGCCGGCACCACCGCAGGTCGGCAGCGCCGACAATCCGAGGCCGCAACCGTCCCCGCCGAGCGGCACGGCCGGGGTACGCCCCATGGGCTACCACGAGCTGGTCGACGAGGTAGGGCGTCGGGCCGGGGTCGACTTCAAGACGGCCAAGGTCGGCACCGAAGCGACAGTGCTGGTCCTCGCCTTCGCCCTGGAGGCCGCCGAGCGGCAACGACTGCTCGCCGCGGTCCCGAACTCGCTGCACGACGTGCTGCCCGTCGACGGCATCGAGCGGCACCGTGACCTGCCCGGCTTCCTGGCCGAGGTGGGCCGGATCAGCGGCAACACCCCCGAGCAGGCCCGATACCAGGCGGAGGCGACGATCGCCGCGCTCGCCGCACAGGACGGCGACCTGGTCGAGTCGTTGCACGTACCCGACGGGTTGCGGGACCTGCTCAACCCGCCGGAGGCCGGCGGTGGCCTGGTGGGCGCCTCCACCACCACACCCACCCTGGACCCGGACGCGATCGAGGCGGCGCTCGACGACCTGCCCTACTGGACCGGCGACGGTCAGGGCCTCTACCGGGTGGTCGCGCTGCCTCCGGACAACCTGGACCGGGTGCTCGACCGGCTCGACCGGATGCGCCAGGACACCGGGCGCGGCCCGAGCATCGGACGTCCGGGGGACACCGCCGCCGTGCTGACCGTACGGACCAGCCAGGCCGACGGGGTGACCGCGCTCGACGTGGACCTCGCCCACCGGATCGACGACGCGATCGACGAGGTGGGAGCCGGGATGGCCGGCGGCTGACCGGCCGCGACGGCTGTGCCGGGCCGGTGGACGCGGGTGGTTCCGCTCCGCCGGCCCGTCGGTCGTGCCGGCCGCGCGCCGGCTGGCGGGTGGGCCTGAGCTAGCGTGCCGGGCATGAACCGCGCCGCCGACCGGCTGGAGCTGGTCGCCGATCCGGTCCGGCGGACCGGGCGGACGCTGCTGTCCGCCGGCGTCGAGCAGTCGTACGTGGATGTCGAGGACCCCCGGCACCTGCACTTCGAGTACGTCCGGCGGATCGCCTCGGCGGTGGATTCGGCCGCACCGGCGGGCGTACCGCTGAGCGTTCTGCACCTGGGTGGTGGGGCGTTGACGCTGCCCCGCTGGCTGGCAGCCACCCGGCCCGGCTCCCCGCAACGGGTCGTCGAGCGGGACCCGGCGGTGGTCGAGCTGGTCGCCCGGGAGTTGCCGCCGCTGCCGCCGCAGGTGCGGGTGGAGATCGCCGACGCCCGGGACGCCCTCGCCGCCACCCCGGCCGGTTCCTGCGACCTGGTCATCGCCGACATCTACCGGGCGGCCCGGATGCCCCGGCACGTCCGTACCGTCGAGTTCGCCGCCGAGGTGGCCCGTGCCCTGCGCCCGGACGGGATGTTCCTGGTCAACGTCACGGACCTGCCTCCCCTGGTCGCCACCCGGGTGCAGGTGGCCACGGTGCGGGCCGTCTTCGCCGACGTGTGCGTGCTCGGCGACCGGCGGATGCTGCGCGGTCGCCGCTACGGCAACCTGGTGTTGGCCGCGACGTCCCGGCCCGGCGGGCTGCCGGTCGGGAAGCTGGCGGTGGCCGCGCTGCGCGACCCGGTGCCGGGCGGGCTGCTGCACGCCGCTGCGCTCGACACGTTCGTGGCCGGTGCCCACCCGCTCACCGACGCGGACGGCTGAGCGACTTCGGCCCCTCGTCGCCTTGGCCGGCGTGGAACGGCACACCCGGGGCGTCGCTGAGCGAATCGGCCGGGTGGGTGACGCGGTCGCCGCGTCCGCAATGCCGGGTTTTCGACGACGAGTGCGGGGAAGGCGCGGCGAATGAGCAACGCCGACAACCGGGTGACAGCCCGCCGCACCCTGATCGTGATCGGTCTGGTGCTGGCCACCGCGTTCGCGCTGGCCTTCGTGTACGCGACCCGCCGGGTGCTGGTCTGGGCCGTGGTCGCGGCGTTCTTCGCCGTCGCGCTCAAGCCCCTCGTGGACCGGCTGCAACGCCGTCTCGTGCGGCGGCGGTCGCTGGCCACGCTGCTGGTGTTCCTCGTCGTGTTCGTGCTGCTGGCGATCCTGGCCGCGCTCATCCTGGCGCCGCTGTTCGGGGAGGTGGGCCGGTTCGCCGACCGGGCACCGGGGTTGTTGCACGACGCCCGCGCCGGCCGGGGCCCGCTGGGGCAACTGCTGGAGCGCACCGGCGTGCGCCGCTACGTCAGCGAACACTCCGAGCAGCTCCGTGACCTCGGCACCCGGCTGCGGCAACCCGCTGTGGGCGTGCTGCGCGGCGTCGTCGAGACGGTCGCCGGGCTGGTCACGGTCATCGTGCTGGCGTACCTCATGGTCCTGGAGGCACCGCGGATCACCCGCGGCCTGCTCGCGGTGGCCGGGGACGGTCAGGGTGAGCGGCTGCGTCGGGTGGGCCGGGAGGTGTCGCGCACCGTCACCGGCTACCTCACCGGCAACCTGGTGATCAGCGTGATCTGCGGGGTGTTGACCTTCGTGGTGCTGGTCGTCACCGGGGTGCCGTTCGCGGCCGTGATCGCCCTGTTGGTGGCGGTGGCCGACCTGATACCGCTTGTCGGCGCCACCCTCGGCGCGGTGATCGCGACCGGGGCCGGCTTCCTGCACTCCCCCACCGCCGGGGTGGTGGTGCTCGTCTTCTTCGTGGTCTACCAGCAGGTGGAGAACCACCTGCTCCAGCCGCTCATCCTGTCCCGGGCGGTCCGACTCAATCCGCTGACCGTGCTGGTCAGCGTGCTGCTCGCGGCGGAGCTGGCCGGCCTGCTCGGCGCGCTGCTGGCCATCCCCGCCGCCGGCATGGTGCAGACCCTGCTGCGCGAGTACGGTCCGCGTCGGTTGCGGCCCGCCCCGCCGGCCGGCCCGGGTGCGCGGTCGGCCGGTCCCGCACCCCAGGGCTGACCGGCGGGCCCGGGGCGCCACCGGGCTGACCGGTGCGGTCGTTTCAGCGGCCCCGGGTCGCCACCTCGGGGGTGGTGCTCTCCAATGGCACCGCGTTCGCCGGGACCAGCCCCAACTGGACCGCCGAGCGGGTCAGCGCGGCGTCCAGCACCCAGTCGGCGCTGACCCGCGTGCGGTTGCCCGGCATCGCCATCAGGTGGTACGCCCGGGTGACCGTCTTGGCCGGCAACCCGGCCAGGTTGACCTGCAACGGGTTCGCCGCCGCGTCCTTGCCGCCCAGGTCGACCACCCAGCCCAGGTCGTGGTGCTTGTACGGCTTGCGCTTGCCGAAGCCGTACGACGCGGCGATGTTGTGCGCCGCGCGCTTACCCTGCCGCTGCGCGTGCTGGGCCGTCATCCCGCAGATCTTGCCCGGGTTCACCAGGTCCGGCACCGCGGCGGCGTCGCCGCAGGCGAACACCTCCGGATAGCCGGGGACGTTGAGGAACTCGTCGACCACCAGCCGCCCCCGGTCGGTGCGCAGACCCAGCTCGTTGACGAACGGGTCGGGGCGCACCCCCACACACCACACCAGGGTGCAGGTCGGCACGTACTCGCCGTCGGTGAGCTTCACCCCGTCGCAGGTCGCCTCCGCCACGGACGTGCCCATCCGCACCTCCACACCACGGCGGTTGAGCACCCGGTGCGAGGTCTGCGACATCCGCTCGTCCATCTCGGGCAGCACCCGCTGGGCCACGTCGAGCAGCATCCACCGCGGCCGCACCGGGAGCCGGGGCCGCTGGGCATGCAACGCGTCGGTGAACAACTGCCCGTGCGCCGCGACCTCGGTGCCGGTGTAACCCGCCCCGACCACCACGAACGTGGAGCGCGCCCGCTGCTCGGCCGGGTCCTCGGCCTGCTCGGCCAGTTCGAGCTGCCGGACGATGTGATCATGCAGGTAGACGGCCTCGGGCAGGCCGCGGAAGCCGTGCGCGTACTCGGTCACCCCCGGGATGGGCAACAGCTTGTTGACGCTGCCCACGGCGAGGATCAGCCGGTCGTACGCCAGCCGGTTCTTCTCGCCCTCCGCCTGGGTGAAGCCGACCCAGCGGTTCTGCAGGTCGACGTGGTCCGCCTCGCCGATCACCACCCGTACGCCCTTGAGCGTGCCGGTCAGTGGCACCGCGATCCGTTTCGGCTCGACCACCCCGGCCGCCACCTCGGGCAGCAGCGGGAGGTAGAGGAAGTAGTCGGTGGAGTTCAGTACCACGATCTCGGCCCGGTCCCGGGCGATCCGGCTCAACGTCTTCGCCGCGTGGTAACCGGCGAACCCGGCCCCCACGATCACCACACGAGGTTTCGTCATTGCGGGCCGTTTCCCGTCGAAGCCCCGAACAAACGTCAGTCGCGGTCAGCTCGGCTGAAGCCGGACCTGGCCGCTGCGGCCGATCGCCTCCAACTCCCACTGTTGGCCGAACGCCCGCACCCGCTCGGCGGCGATCCGGCCCAGCTCCTGCGGGACGTCCGGATCGAGGACCAACCGGCCGTTGACCGGGTTGACGCCGAGCATGGCGCGGATCAGGGCCAGCGGCGTGCCGGCCGCCCACGCCTGCGGACTGCACGCGGTTGGGTACGGGATGGCGAACAGCAGCCGCTCCCGGTCGAACCCGCTGAGCGCCTCCGGCAGCCGGTAACCGAACTGGTCGGCCGCCTCGATCATCGCCAGGCTGATCCGGTTCGACTCGGCCCGGTAGCCGTACCGGGCCAGGCCGAGCGCGGCGATCGAGTTGTCGTGCGGCCAGACCGTGCCCAGGTGGTAGCCGAGGGCGTTGTAGAGCCGCTCCTCCCGCGACAGCGTGCGGATGCCCCAACCGGAGAACATGTCCGGCGACATGAGTTGCCGCACCACCGCGTCGGCCCGCTCCGGCGGCACGATCCCGCTCCACAGCAGGTGACCCATGTTCGACGTCTTGGAATCGACGCGGTTCTTCTCGCCGTCCAGCGCGACCGCGTAGTAGCCGCCCCGTTCCTCGATCCAGAAGTCCGTGTTGAACCGCTCGTACAGGGTGTTGGCCTGGTCGCGCAGCCGGCGCGCCAACGAGGGGTCGTCCAACGGCCCGTCGAACAACTCGGCCAGTCGTAGTTTGGCGTCGTAGGTGTAGCTCTGTAGGTCGCAGGTGGCCAGCGGCAGCACCGGGATTCGGCCATCGGCGAAGCAGACGCCGTCCGGGGAGTCCCGCCAGCACTGGTTGCCCAGCCCTTCCGGCGAGCGGGTCGCGTACTCGACGTAGCCGTCGCCGTCCCGGTCGCCGTAATCGTCGATCCAGCGCAACGCGGCCAGCGCGTTGCCCCGCAGGTGCCGGACGGTCTCGTCGTCGCCGGTCCAGCGCCAGTACTCGGAGAGCAGGATCAGCCAGAGTTGGGTGGCGTCGGCGCTGCCGTAGTACGGCCCGAACGGTTTCTCGCCGCTGCGGGTCAACTCGCCGCTGCGCACCTCGTGCAGGATCTTGCCGGGCTCCTCGTCGGTGAAGTCGTCACACGTGTCGCCCTGGAGCCGGGCCAGGGCGAGCAGGGTGCCCTTCGCCAGCGCGGGCCCGGCGACGAGGGTCTGGTACGCGGTGATCAGGGTGTCCCGGCCGAAGACGGCGAGGAACCAGGGCAGTCCGGCACCGGGCAGCATAATCCGCTGGCCCTTGACCTCCAGGTCGAGCCGCAGTGCCGCCAGGTCGTTGCGGGACTGCCGCGCGGTGCGCTCCAACGCCGCGCTGTCACTGCGCAGCAACGCCCGGTCCTCGACCCACCGGCGCAGCGGGTCGTCGGCCCGGCCGTGGATGACGTCGGCGATGTCGCCCCGGACCGGCTCGACCACCCCCATCCCGGGCGGCAGTGGCACGTTCAGGTCGACGTGCCACTCCTCGCGGGGCCCTAGCTCCAGCTCCCAGACCAGATCGTCACCCTCGATGCGGTCGGCCGGCTTCGTGCAGCACACCCGGGTCTGCGCGGAGAAGTCACCGCGCTGGTAGGAGAAGCACAGCTCGGACCCGTCGGCGGCGTGGTCCCGGCTGATCTCGGCGGAGCGGTCCCGGACCCTCGACTTGACCTCGAACAGGTCGGCGAAGTCGGCGGCGACGGCCAGCCGCAGCTCCACCCGGACCGGCTCCAGTCGGTAGGAGACCAGTTCCACGCGTTCGTGAAACCCGTCGCCGACGTAGCGCAGGCGCCGCAGGCCCAGGGTGTTCGGCGGCAGCCCGGGCAACTCCGGGTTGGTGAGCACGTACTGCGCGGAGTAGTGGTCGATCGTCTCGGAGCGCAACACCAACAACTCGCCGCCGTTGACGGTCAGGCTCCATCCGCTGATCAGGCGGGTGTCCAGGTGCACGAGCCCACCGATGCTGCCCGTCGGCACATCCCCACACGCGTTGGAGTACAGGAACGTCGGCCCGCTGAGCACCGCGAGGGAGCCGGGGCCCAAATCGGGCGGCATGGCCCGCTGATCGGCGCTGTCCGCATCCGCGACAGCCAGGCCGGGGAAGGGATTGGCAGGGGTCGCGCGAACGGCAGCCATGACACCCACCGTAGGGAGCGCGGAACTGGGCGTCATCACCCGGTCCGGGTGAAAGGTCCCGACCGGCCTACGGGGTCGGGGGCCGCTGCCAGCGCACCGTCACCGTGAGCTGGCCCTGGACACCGGTCCGGGCGATCACCGCGCCGGCCTCCGCGGTCAACTGGACCCCGAAGCTGATCTCGATCTCGTCCGGACTGTGGGCCATCGACTGGAACTGGCCGAGCGCGGCGGAGGCGGCGTCGCGGACCTCCGACAGCGCCCGGTCGAACGTCGCCCGCGCCTCACGAACCACCTTGCCGGCGTTACCGGCCGGCGTCACGCCGGCCCGACCGTCGACCTCGACCACCACCGAGCCGCCACCGTCGAGGTCGAATCTGCGCAGTTCAGTCATCGTTCAGGTCCTCTCTCCCGCGGCGACACGCACGTCAGATCCAGCCACTCGGCCTTCGGCCCCTTGTCCCTGAGTTTCTCGAGTTCGGCAAGCAGGCTGTCGAGGCGCTCCGGTGCTTCCAGGTAGACCAGGATCGCCCGCTCGAACGCCGTGGCCATCGCCGCTGGCATCAGGTCCGACGCGTCCCAGCACAGGGTGCCGGTGCGCAGTTGCTCGGCGACCGCCGCGAGGACCCTGTCCTGGGGTTCGGGTGCGTCGCCACGCCGACTGAATGCCACGCCCTCGGTGGGCTCACGCCAGGCCGTCTGGGCCTGCGCGGAGGCGAGATAGCTCATCAGCTCCCTGGCCCGCTCGGTGTTGTCGCTGTCCTTGACGTCCTTGCTGTCCCTGGTGTGCCGGAACATGACCGCGACGTCGTCGGAGACCTCGTGCAGCGACTGGGTGGCCTTCAGCCCGATCGGCGGTGTCGAGAAGAAGGTGAACGGCGGATCGGCATTCGTCGGGGTGGACGGCTTGCGCGGGTACTTCCGGACCACGAAGGAACCCTGGTGGTCCAGGTGACAGCGTGGGGGAATCACCACCTTCTCCCCATCACCATTTTCCACCTCACGGGGAAACAGCCCCTTGGCAGCCGTCTGGAAAGTGGTGTAGAGGCTGGCTCGGGCCGTCTGCTCCGACGAGACCCCCAGCAGGGCGCCCCAGGTCTCCCAGGCACCCTTGACCTCCGGAGAATTCCAGTGGAGGTCACCGCGCGTCCATTTCTCGTAGGAGTCCTCACCGGACCGGTGCAACAGGATGTCCTCGATCCAGTCGGTGCCCGGCCAACCGGAGACCGACTGGGCACTCATGCCGAGGCACCAACGCACCTGCTCGGCACCGATCCTGCGCTGGGTCAGGCCGACCAGCTCGTCCCAGGTGCTCGGTGCAGACTGGCCGAACCTCTTCAACTCGGTCGGGGCGTACCAGACCACGCTCTTCAGATGGGTGGTGACCGAGACCGCGTAGGGGAGCTTGTCGCGGACCTCCCCCACCTTGGGCGCGAGCTTGACCAGCTGCGGATCGGCACCCGGGTCGGTCGTGATCGGGCCCTCCAGCGGCACCAGCCGGCCGGCGTTGACGTACCGTTGCAGGTCGTTGACGCGGGGCAGGACCGCGACGTCGGGCGGGCGATCGCGCTCGATCGCCACCTGGAGCACCTGGCTGACGTCCCGGTGCCCCTGGTAACGGGCGTGAATGCCGGAACTCTTCCTGAATTTCTCCAGCACCGCCCGGAACGCGACCTCCTCGTCATCGGTCCACGGGCCGAGGACCGTCAGCTCCTCGGTGGGCTCGGCAGAGTGCCCGTTCAGCGCGACACCGGCGAGCAGCACCGTGACCACCGCCAATGCCGTCCGAGCCACCCGTCCGCTGCGCTTCATGGTCACCGCTTCTCATATTCCGCCAGGCGGGGGTAGAGGCCCAGGAGGACCAGCCCCGCGATGACGAGCGCGAGTACGCACAGCACGATCTCACCGAAACGGCTGTTGGCCGCCTCGTCGGCATCGTTCGTGATGTCGCGATCGGCCCTGACTTCGGCGTTGTCCGTGCTGGCAGCTTCGGCCGCGTCGGCCCCGGGCGTCGGGGGCGGGGGCGGGGGCGGGAACGGGCTGCGCAGCTCCTCGGTGGTGTCGACGCAGGCCTCGACACACTGTTTCTCCACCTGGTCCGCGAGGCCGTAAGCGGCACGGGCACCGACCTCCAAGAGCTGCCGCTTCCTGCTGTCGTCGACAGCGTGGACTCCCGCACGGGTCCGGTCCAACCTGTCCGCCGACCAGAGGCTCAGCGCGGTGAGGGCCACCATCCCCACCACCGCGACCGTGGCCAGCAACAGGGGGACGTTCACCATCCGGCGGAAGCGGCGGGTCAGGTGCAGCTGTGTCCGCACCAACAACACGCCGAGCGCGAGCAGCGGCAGCAACCAGACGGCCGCGGTCAGCCTGTTCGTCCAGCCGTTGTCCACCTGGCCGTCCAGGGCGATCAGTTGCTTGCCCCGCAGATCCTCGAGCCGGACCAGGATGTCGTTCAACAGGCTCGCCGCGTCCCGGAGAGCGGCCACCCCGAGCGCCGTCAGGCTGGCGTCCCGGAAGCGCGCGTCGGCCTGGCCGACAAGCCCGGTGTACGTGACCAGCAGCGCCTCGATCGTCTGGATGTCCTGGGTGCCCTCGTCGCCGGCCGCGTTGTTCTCCGCCACCAGAGTGAGGTATTGGCCGGCGGCCGCGATCTGGCGCTGGTAATCCACCCCGGGGCCACCGAGGACGGCACCACCCTCGACGAGATTGTTCACCGCCGCGAGGTGCGCGTTGCGCAGCGCGTCCTGCGCGTCGTAGCTGGCGAGGATCGCCGGCACGGACCGCTCCTTGGCCACGTCGGCGTTGCCGGCGACACCGAGGAAGACCGCCAGGCTGGTCGCCAGCGCCACCACCGTGAGCGCGAGCAGCCACCGCCGCAGGAGCACGAGGGTCTGCCGGGTGGTGCTGACCCCGGGTGGTGTGCGTGCGTCCGCCGTCATCGCCGCACTCTCGGCTTCGGATCCTCGTTGAACGAGTTGCCACACTTCTCGCACCGGTCCGAGTCGGGCGGCGAACTCTCCAGACAGACACCGCAGATGATGTCCGCGACGGCGGGCCCGCGTGGCACCGGCGGGTGCAGCGGGTTCTGCACCGAGTCGACGATGCTGACCTTGAGGTCGGTCTGGCTGAGATTGTCCTTGAGCCGGACGCGGCCGTCGGGCTCGATGTCCACCAGGTGCCGCAGCTGCTCCAGGGCGGTCTCGTCGCGCGTCGCGGTTGCCAGCGCCACCGCTCGGGCCCACTGCTCGCGTGCCTGGTCCCAGTCGCGGCTGTCGTACGCGTCGCAGCCGGCGTTGATGGCCTGCCGGACGTCCACCTGCCCGGTCACCTGGGAGACGCTGAGATCGACTCGGGCCGACTTGGCCATGTCGACAGTCCAGTTCACCAGGACGGCCGCGGGCTTGGCCCGCACCTCCCCGTCGACCACCAGGTCCACCCGGGCGGCCGACCGGTCCTGCTCCAGGATGTCGTCGGGTGCCTCGACCCGCAGGCACAGGTGGTATTCCCTGCGCTCCGCACCCCACGAGCCCGTGGCGAACTCCCACGTCCGCTCGTCGACCCGCTCCGCGTACTCGGTGAGGTCCTGGATGGTGGGACTTGTCTGTTTGAAGAAGACCAGCTGCGCGTATGGCATGGTCCGCACCCGGATCCGAACGTCCGGCAGGAGCTTGGACAGCGCGGCGAGAACGGACTCCCGGAAGCTGGCAGCGAGGTCCGCAGGCCGCCGTACCGCCTCGGCGGTGCCGTGCAGCGCGGCGGCGATCCGCAGCAGCTCCGCGGGGTGCCAGCCCTCGCCGATGCCTCGGGGATCGCAGACGAACAGACCGGCGCAGCTGCGCAGGACGCGCTCCAGATCCTCCTTCTCCTCGTGCTCGTTGATGCCGTCGGTGAGCAGCAGCACGTGGTTGATCGTCGACGACGGCGGAAGCAGGTCACGTGCCGCCGCGAGCCAGCTGCCCATCGCCGTCCCGTCGCCGGCGTCGAGGCGGGCCACGGCGGCTCTGGCCTGTTTCCGGGTGGCCGACGAGGCGGTCGCGAGCGTCCGGGTCAGCGGGTACACCACCTTGGCCTCGTGGGTCCCCTGGATCACGGCGAACCGGACACCGTCCGGCAACACGTTGATGGCCGCCGCGGCGGCCTGCTGCGCCGCGGCCATCTTGGTCGGTGGGTCCGCCATCGACCCGGAGCAGTCGATCACCAGCACCTCGACCAGCTGGGACGGATCCGCACGGACTGGCGTGTCGTCCTCGGCCGCCGGTCCGCGTCCGGTCACCGAGAGGATCGCGTGCATCTCCCGACCACCCACACGCAGGAACTTGTTCTGGTTGACCTCCAGGTCGAACTGGATCACGGCATCCACCGGTTCACGCTCCGTTCCGGGTCGGCTTCGTCACCATCGGGTTCGGGGTCGGACGGCGTTCGCCCGGTCGACGAGCAGGTCGTGAGCCGCCCGCCGGGCAGCGTCGAGGGTGGGACGAGCCCGCCGGGTCCGGCCCAGGCGCGCGATCACCGGGGCCGGGAGATCGGCGTGCTGCGCCTGCTGGCCCAGGGTCCGGTAGGACAGCTCCAGCAACTCACGGATGGCGCGTTGGGTCGGCGGCGCACCCAACACCGGGCCGCCGGTCAGCGTGGCGGCGTCGCCGGAACGGGCCAGGTCGAGTGCCATCTCCCGGATCGCCGTGGTCAGCCGGTCGCGCGCCTCGCCGTCAAGAGTCAGCGCGGCCAGCCGGTGCACGGCCTGGTTGAGCTCGATCGCGGTGGGTGGACCGCCGGGCAACCGGGAGGACAGCACCCGTACCGCGGCGACCCGGGCGGCGTCGTGGTGCCGGGACAGCGCCGGCACCTCGTCGAGTACGGCCACAGCCCCGGTCCGGTCGGTCGCCGCCAGGCGGAGCCGGGCCAGCCCGAAAGCGGCGCTGGCCTGGAAGGGATCGCGCTGCCAGACGGCCGCGTAGTAGCGGGCCGCCCGCACGTGGTCGCCGGCTCGCTCGGCGCAGTAGCCGAGCGCGAGTTTCGGGGCGACCTCTCCCGGGATGTCGCTGTAGACCGCGTCGAACCGCTGCTCGGCCTCGTCGACGCGGTCGGCGGCGAGCGCGAGCAGCCCGCGGTGCCAGGCGATCCGCCAGTCGACGTCGGGCTGGGTGTCGGGCACCGTCTCGGCGGCGGTCAACGCCGCTGCGGCCGAGCCGGGATCGGCCAGCGCGAGGTGTGCCCGGCACCTGCTCAGCTCGATCTCCACCGACCTCTGCTCGACCATGGCCAACTCCCGCAGGAGCGCCTGCGGGTCCGCCGGGTCGACAGTGCGGATCACGTCGACAGCCGGGTCGTCCGGGTCGGGTCGGGGCACCGCCAGGCCGAGGGCCACGTCGACGGAGGGCGGTAGGCCGTCGTCCAGCGCGGTGCTGTCGCGCGCGTCGATCCAGGTGCGTAGGGGCAGGGCGAGCCCGAGCCCCGCGTCGAGCAGTCGGGCGGAGGGCTGGAAGAGCGAGATGGGCTCGGGTTGACGCCGATCTGGTTGGCCCGCCAGGATCTCCCGCAACACTCCGAGGAGCTGCTCCGACATCTCGGTGGCGGAGGCGAACCGCCGGTCCCAGTCCGAGCGGACCGCGCGGGCGACGAGCCGGCGAAACGACTCGATGCCGAGGGCGTCCGGGCTCGCGCCGGGGGTGTCCGGGCCTGGCGTGCGGTACCGGTACAGCTCCTCCAGGGTACGACCGACGGCGAACAGGTCGGAGCGCTCGGTCGGGCCCAGGGTCTGGAATTCGGTGTGGCCGACCGAGAAGTCGTCGGAGTGCACGACCCTCTTGGGCCCGCTGTCGGCCTTACGGACCCCGCCGAGGTCGATCACCTTGATCCGGTCGGCGGTGCGCATCACGTTGTCGGGCTTCATGTCGGTGTAGAGCAACCCGCGCCGGTGCAGGTAGTGGAGTGCGGCGAGGATCTCGTGACCGTAGGCGAGGATGTGGTCGATCGGCAGCGAGACATCCGGCTGTCGCGGGTCCTTCGCGGCACCCTGCAACCTGCGCAGCGACATGCCGTCGAGGTATTCCATCACGATGTAGCTCGTGGGGCCGGCGTCCGGGTCGTCGACGGTGGCGAAGTCGGTGCTCCGCACGATGTTCGGGTGGTCCAACGCGTTGAGGAACTTGCGTTCCTCGACGGCGACATCGAGGGATGCCTCGTCGGCGGCGTGCAACACACCCTTCAACGCGACGTTGACCTGATCCTTGTGGGTGTCCTGGGCGAGGTAGAGCAGACCCTGACCGCCATAGGTCACACAGCGGATCACCCGGTAGCGGCCGGCGACGAGATCGCCGGGTCGCAGGCTGACCACGAAGTTGAACGGTGTCCGGGTCGGGCAGTAGGGGCAGAACCCCTTGTCTCGGCCGGGTCGGGCGCCCCGGCTCCGACCGACCTGGTGCCCGTTGGGGCAGAAGCGGGACTCCTCGGGCACCCGGCGCAGGTGCGTGGTCACCGCGTCGGGCGGGAAGGTCAGCACCGGCAGCGAGACGAGGCCGGCCACCGTCCAGGTGTCCTGAGCGGTCGACCGGCTCGGGGCGGCAGCCGGCGTGTCGGTGTCGGTGTCGGTGTCGGTGGGAAGGGGCGCCAGGCCGCAGACGTCACAGAACCCGGTCTCGTCGACGGTGCCGGTGCAGCCCGGCCGGTCGCACTGTGGTGTCACGACGCGTCCCCTCCGCGTTGGCCGCCAACTCGGCGTGAAACCATTTCGGCGTATTCGCGTACCGCCGCCTCGGCGGCCACCAGCTCGCACGGCACGGCCAGGAGCAGGTCGTGCGCCCGCCGGTACGAGGTGCCGAGCGCGGGATCCTCGGCGAACCCGTGCTGCACGGCCCTCGCGCGGTAGGCACCCACCCGGCCGTCCAACTCGGACCAGAGGCCCTCGCGCGCCGCGATCTTTCGCCGGACCGACTCCACCCTGGCCAGCGCCCGGTCGGCGGCCCGCTCGGTCGAGGCGAGACGAGCGGCCACTGTGTCGCCGCCAGCGGCACGCAGCTTTGTCAGCTGGATGCGCAGGTCGGTGGCGAGGGGCTGAAGCCGGGGCACGTCGGCGACCAGGGCGGCTGCCGCGCGATATGCCCGGCGGACGGCCTCCTCGGCGGCCTGGAGGCTGGCGACGCGACGAGCCAGCAGGGTGGTGCGCAGCGCGATCGACTCGCCACTGAAGGTCAGCATTATCCGCAGATCCTGGCTGGGTGCCTGGTCGACCAGCGGAAGAATCACCTCGGACAGCAGCGCCTCAGGGTCGGCGGCCCCGTCGATGTTGTTGATGATCATCGAGTGCGGTGTCGTCTCGGCGGACCGGTAGCCGTCCGGCGCCGTGCTCGTGGCGCCGGCCCAGTCGGCGAGCCGCTGGGACACCTCTCGCGCACTTCTGCCGGTCGCGTCCACCGCGAGGTCGATGCTGCCGATGGGTGGAGCGGTGGGGTCCTGATCCGGGTCGGTCCGAGGCCGAAGCTCCCGGCTGGAGAGCACGGCCGCCCGACGCACCGCCGCGGCGATGTCGGAGTCACGATGGCCGATGACGAGGACGAGGACATGGCCGGGCGAGCCGCGACCGAAGAAGTCCGTGATCCGCTCGGTGGCCTCCCGGTTCGCCGACGTGTCACCGGCCGACCGGAAACTCGGGTCGACCGCGGGCTTCCCGGGCACCTGGCCGCTGATGGACGGGAGGCGGTTGAGGATCGTCTCGACCGGGATCATCCAGGACACCCCGCCCTGGTCGGCCCCGCCGATCGCGTGCTGGCTGCGGTCGCCGTCCAGGTATGTGCTGACCACCATCCCGACGACGTCCCCGGACTCCACATCGACAACCGCCGCGCCGCTGAAGCCGGGCCGGACCCGGGGCTGGGTCGGGCCCGAGTTCATCTGAAACCGTTCCCAACCTGCCCCGGACCGGCCCATGAGCTGGGCCTGGACGTACAGACCGTGTTCGACTCCCGCCGGGAAGCCATACATCATGACGGTGCGGTCCACCGTCACCGTGCGGCGCAGCGGTGCGAATGGGCCCTGCGACATCGGCTCGGCAAGCTCGAGCAACGCGATGTCGTCCCGTTGGTCGGTGGTGGGTGGCCACCAGCAGCCGGGCACGACCCGGGCCGACACCGTCTTGCTGCCCGGTTGGCCGAGCAGGTCGACAAGGACCTCCCAGGACGGCTCGGTGCCGGATGACTCGGTGTCGCCGCCCGCGCTGACGACGTGGGCACAGGTCAGGATGCGGCGATCACCCAACGCCAGCCCGGCACCCAGGACCTCGCCATCCGTACTTCGGACACGAACCAGCCATGGCTCATTGCCACGACTGTTCACCACCTCGCTGAGGGTAATGGAGTCGGGTCATATCCGTTGACCCCCGTCATTACGGCCGTCCCGATTTGGTGGCATTACGGGCGGTTATTCGCTCCACCGAGCCGGCCGGTCGGCAGCCGTCAGGACACGTTCGGCGCGGTGATCGCCCAGCGCTCGTGGTCGCGCCAGGCGCCGTCAACGAACAGATAGTCCGGCGAGAAGCCCTCCAACCGGAAACCGAGCTTGCGCGCGAGCCGGCGGGATGCTTCGTTGCCCGGTTGGATGTTGGCCTCCAGCCGGTGCAGCCCGACCGTGTGGAACGCGTGGTCGAGCACCAGCGCGACACCCGCCGAGGCGTGCCCGGTCCCGCTGTACGGCTGGAACGCCGCGTAGCCCAGGTAACCGCCGCGCAGCGCGCCCAGCACGATCCCGCTGATGTTCACGTAGCCGGCGATCGCACCGCTGGCCCGGTCACAGATCAGGTAACCGGCACTGTCCCGACGACGGATCCGCCGTAGGTAACGGTCGTACTCCTCCGGGCTGGAAGGCGCGACCAGCCACGGGTGGTGCAGGTCCCGACTGCGCCGCGCTGCGGCGACGAACTCGTCGGAGTCGGTGGGCCGGGGCCGCCGGATCGCGGCCGGACCACCGGCACGCAGGTATCTCACGGCCGACCACGCTGACCGGTCGGTGTCGCTGCTGCCCACTCCTCCCGCGCCCGGAGCAGGGCGGGGAGATGATCTTTGCTCCAGGCTCGCGCCGCCTCGATCAGCGTCAACAGGGTGCGCCCCAGCTCGGTGAGCTCGTACTCGACGCGGGGCGGATTTTCCGGGTACGCGGTGCGCACCACCAGCCCGTCGCGTTCCATCGCCCGCAGGGTCTGCGTCAGCACCTTCGGCGTGACGGCGCGAAGGGGCACCCGGATCTCGGTGAAGCGACGCGGCCCGTTCTGCAGACAGAGCACCACCATTCCGGTCCACTTGTCACCGATCTGGAATGGCAGGGCACCGGACGGGCACATCGGATCGAACATCTCGGGATCCAGATCTGTCACCATATGCCCCAACCTATCCCAGTTCCTTTGCAGTAACCAGTATCTCGTAGATACCGTCCCTGTGGTCCACACCGGCAGCCACACGAGGGACGGATCCATGAGCAGCATTGCCATCTTCGGGGCCGGCGGCAGAGCGGGACGGGCCATCACCGCCGAGGCGCGCGCCCGTGGACATCGGGTCACCGCCGTCGTCCGGAACCCGGAAACGACAAGCGACATCGGTACGGACGGCGTCACGGTGGTGCGGGGCGACGTCACCGACCCGCGCTCCACGTTCACCATCTCCCGTGGCCACGACGCCGTGGTCAGCACGGTCAGCCCCGCGTCCGGACCCGAGGCCCTGGCCGCCCTCGGCCGCCTCGACGACCAGTTCTACGTCGACGCCGTCGACGCGCTCCTGCACGGACTGACCGAGGCCGGAGTGCGGCGCCTCGTCCTCATCGGACTCTTCGCCAACCTCCGCGACGAGCACGGCCGCCTGATCCTGGACGACCCCGCGGCGTTCCCGAGCCACCTGCGCCCGTTCGCCCTGTCGCACACCGCCGGCCTGGACCGCCTCCGCGCGGCGGACACCGCCGTCGACTGGCTCATGCTCACCCCACCGGCGATGTTGGACGCGGCGGGCCCCCGGCTGGGCCGGTACCAGGTCGGCGGGGACTCGGTCCCCCCGTCGGGATCCACGACCCTGTCGTACGCCGACCTCGCGGTTGCGGTGATCGACGAGATCGAAGCCCCCCGGCACCATCGCACCCGCGTCTCGGTCTTCGACTGACGTACGCCGTCGCGGCCCACGCCGGGTGGCAGCCCGGCGGGCGCTCCCGGCCCGTCAGCGGGGCGTCCGGAGCCAGAACTCCCCGCCGTCCGGGTCGGCCATCAGCACCCGGCCGCCGGCAGCGCTCTGGTCGGCGTCGACGACCGTCGCTCCGAGCGAGACCAGACGGTCGATCTCCGCCCGCCGGTCGACGTCGGCGGCCGGGGCGATGTCCAACCGCACCCGGTCCCGGCCCCCGTTCGGCATGTACGGCGGACCGCCCCACGAGATCTTCGTACCGCCCTGGGGTGACTGGATCGCGGTCTCCTCGTCCTGGTCCCAGACCAGCGGCCACCCCAACGCCGCACTCCAGAAGTAGCCGACCTTCGGCGAGCCGTCGCAGGCGAGTGCGCCGATCGGCCCGCAGCCGGCGAGGAAATTGTTGCCCGGCCCGATCACGTCGAACTCGTTGCCCTCGGGGTCGGCGAGCACCACGTGGTCGTCCGCCGGGTCCTGGCCGATGTCGATGTGTTGCCCGCCGAGCTCCAGTGCCCGGGCCACCGACCGTCGCTGGTCCTCCAGCGAGCTGCTCGTCAGGTCGAAGTGCATCCGGTTCTGGACGACCTTGGGCCGCTCGTTCGGGGCGAAGCGGATCCGGAACTCGGTGTCGGTGGTGGGCAGGACCAGGACGCCGTCGTGTGGGTCGTCGACCATCTGCCGACCGAGGAGCCCGGACCAGAACCCCGCGAGTCGCAGGGGCTGGCGCGCGTCGAAGGTGATCGCGAACAGGTGTGCCGTCATCGCTACGTCGTCTCCCCTTCGGACCGGACGCCGTGCCGGCCGTTGGAGCGGAAGCCTAGGGATGAGCCGGGTCACCCGCACCCGAGTTTCCGGCGCGGCGGCGGGCGCGCGTCGGGAGGTCGCGCTCCGGTCAGCGGACGGGATACGCCGCGACGGTGAAGGCGTGCAGCGCGATCTCGGCCGACTGTTCCAGATGGCCGCGTGGTGCACCGGCTGCCGCGTGCACGGCCTGCCCCTCGGTGACGACGCTGAGGAAGCGGGCCAGGGCGGCGGGGTCGGCCTCGGGGGGGAGGTCACCCTCGTCGACGGCGCGGGCGAAACGGGCGGCCAGCGCATGCTCGCCGGTCAGCCGGCTGGCCGCCAGGAATTCGGCGATGGCCGCGTTGTCGGTGCTGCAGGCGGTGGCGCCCTGGATGGAGAGACAACCGGCGGGACGCTCGGGTCGGGTCAGCGCCACCGCGTTCTCCCGGAGCAACACGGCCGCCACGTCCCGGGCGGTGGGCTGGTCCAACGCGTCGCGCGCGTACGCCATCTCGACGTCCGCGTAGCGGGTCACCACCTTGCGGAACAGGCCCTCCTTGTTGCCGAATGCCGCGTAGAGGCTGGGCTTGTTGATGCCCATGGCCCCGGTGAGCTCGGTCAGCGAGGCGCCCTCGTAGCCGTGCCGCCAGAACACCTCCATCGCCCGGTCCAGGGCGTCGTCGGTGTCGAAACCACGCGGTCGTCCGGTTTGGGTCATGCCCTCCGCCCTCTCGTCGCGCCCCACTCTACCGTCGGGCGAAACCGATCGGTACAGAAGTTTGGGGAATGGCGGCGGACCCTGCTAGCTTTCATTTCGTACCGAGCGGTACAGAACAGCGACTAGGACACCAACCCCGAGGAGTACGAATCATGGCTCAGCTCAACGGCAAGACCGCCCTGGTCACCGGTGGCACCACCGGCATCGGCCTGGCCACGGCCCGCCGCTTCGCGGCCGAGGGAGCGCACGTCTTCGTCACCGGCCGCCGCCAGCAGCAGCTGGACGAGGCCGTGCGGGCCATCGGCCCGAACGCCACGGGAATTCGCAGCGACGTGAGCGACCTCGACGACCTCGACCGCGTCTTCGCGGCGATCACGGCCCACGGCGCCGGCCTGGACGTGCTGTTCGCCAACGCCGGTGGAGGGGAGTTCGCCGCGCTGGGCGCCATCACCGTCGAGCACTACGCGGACGCCTTCGACCGCAACGTGCGCGGCACCATGTTCACCGTCCAGAAGGCCCTACCGGTGCTCAACGACGGCGCGTCGATCATCCTGACCGGCTCGACCGCGGCGACGAAGGGCACCCCCGCCTTCGGGGTCTACGCCGCCTCCAAGGCCGCCATCCGCTCGTTCGGTCGCACCTGGGCCGCCGAGCTGACCGACCGCCGGATCCGGGTCAACACCCTCATCCCGGGCCCGACCGAGACTCCGGGCATCACCGGGCTGGCCGCCAGCCCGCAGGAGGCCACCGCGCTGGTGCAGACGCTCGCCTCCAGTGTGCCGATGGGCCGGATGGGCCAGCCGGAGGAGATCGCGAACGCCGCGCTGTTCCTGGCCACCGACCAGAGCAGCTTCATGACCGGCGGCGAGATCTTCGTCGACGGCGGCGCGAACCAGATCTGACCGAAGCGCTGCGCGGGCCACGTTGATCCGTCAGGGCGGCGTGCCCCGCCAGCGACCGACTCTCATCGGGCGAGGGCGTCGGCGAGGCGGGCGATGCCGAACTCGTACGCCTGGTCGACGTCGCCGCCCAACGTGAAGGCTCCGGCCAGTTCCATGCTGACGAATCCGTTCGCCCAGGCGGTGAGCGTGCGTGCGGCGTCCAGGGCGTGGTGTTCGCCGGCGAGGTTCGTGGTCACCCGCAGCACGGGTTCGACGGCGGCGGTGAGGGTTTCGATGCTGGGCCCGGCGAGGTCCGATCGTGGGGCGAAGATCAACTGGTAGCCCCTCGGCCGGTCGTGCGCGAACGCCCGAAAGGCGCGGGCCAGCTCGGCCAGTTCACGGCGGGGGTCAGTGCCGGCACCGATCGCCGCGAGCCGTTCGCCGAGGTCGCGGACTGTGGCTTCGGTGATGAGGCGGACCAGGTCGTCGCGGTTTCGCACCCGCTTGTAGAGCGAGGGTGCGCGCACGCCGACCCGGTCGGCGACGGCCTGCATGGTCAGGCCGGCGACGCCCGCCGCCTCCAGGATGTCGCGTCCCGCGTGGACGATGGCGTCGAGGGAGGTCCGATCGGGCGTCGGCATGCCACTTCCCTCCGGATCGTGAGGTCGATGCGATGGCTATTGACCATAGCCATGATGGCTACGTAGCATAGCCATCATGCAGACGATAGCAATCCCGGCACCGGTGTGGCGATGAGGCTCGGCCCGCACCTGCGCCGCATCGGCAACGACATCGTGGCCGTCTACCTCGTCGACACCGACGAGGGTGTGACAGTCATCGACGCCGGCCTGGCCGGGCACTGGCGCGAGCTGCTGGCCGAGCTGTCGGACCTGGGCCGCTCGGTGGACGACATCCGCGGCGTCGTCCTCACCCACGGCGACACCGACCACCTCGGATTCGCCGAACGGCTCCGGCGCGACCACGGTGTGCCGATCTACGTGCACGAGGCGGACGCCGCCCGCGCGCGCGGCGAGGTCAAGGCCGACACCTCGTGGGGCACGATGAAGCTCGGCGCGACGGCCGGCTTCTTCTGGTACGCGATGCGCAGGGGCGGGCTTCGCACCACCCACCTCACCGAGGTCGTCGCCGTGCACGACGGCCAGGTGCTCGACCTGCCGGGCGCGCCGCGCGTCATCGGAGTCCCCGGGCACTCCCCCGGCAGCATCGCCATCCACGTGCCGATCGCCGACGCCGTCTTCGTCGGCGACGCCATGACCACCCGGCACGTGCTGACCGGCCAGCGAGGCCCGCAACCCGCGCCCTTCACCGACGACCCCCACCAGGCGCTGGCGTCGCTGCGCCACCTGGAGGACGTCCAGGCATCGTGGGTGTTACCGGGTCACGGCACGCCGTGGTCCGGTGGTGTCGCCGAGGCGATCCGCGCGATCAGGACCGTCGCCAGATCCTGAGCCGGCCAGGCCGATTCGTCAGAGCGGGTCGGGGAAAGGTTTGCGGCTCAGCGATTCTCGCCTGCTCAGGTTGCCCAGCGCCAGGGCACAGTAGAACAGGACTGTCAACGCGACGATCATGGGAAACCTCTCCGCGATGCTTCGCACTGGGAGGGTGCCGTGGTCCTGGGAGTAGGCGACGGCCGTGGGGTGCAGCGCGATGGCGACCAGGGCCGGGCCCACCGAGATGAGCGCCAGCCAGCGGAGCGGCCTCCGGACGGCCAGCCACGTCGCGGACAGACGCCCGATCTGGTAGATGATGATCAAGATGATCGGCAGCGCCACTGTCGTGTGCAGGCGCGCGGCGAGGGCCACCGCGTGGTCGGGAGAACCACCGGGCGGGATCGACGGCACGAACCCAGCGACGAGCCCGCTCACCATGGCGTTGCCGAACCAGGTCAGGACGACCAGCGCCAGCACGCGACGGGCCAGCCTCGAACGCGGCACGGGCTCCATTGTCGACACGACATTCTCCCGGACGGCACGCCAGAGCATCAACACGCCGACCAACGCCGCCGCCGCGGCCGCCCAATCCGCCGCACGCTCCTCGGCGATACCGACCCGACTCAGGGCGACAAAGGCGGCCAGCAGCACCAATACGGTTGCCCACACGACCGCAGTATCGTCTGGGCGCGCAAGCGCCGGATGGCCTCGAAACGACCGCCCGGCGGCACGCGCCGGGCGCGGGTCGGTCACGGACGCGCGGGACGCGGATCGGGCGCGGACGCGGGTGAGCCGGGTCGATCCGTCAGAGCGGGCTGGGGAACGGCTGTTCCATCGGCATCGGCACCTGGAGGAAGGTGGTGCCGCGCAGGTCCAGCCAGGCCCGGTCCGGGCCGCGGACCAGTCGCAGCATCACCGCCTCGCAGGACGGGCAGCGGGCGACCAGGCCCGGGGCGTGCGAGTAGACGTGCAGGCTGGCCATCGAGCCGGTCGTCCCGCAGTTTTCGCAGCGGCCCATCGCGGTGCTCAGGTCGACGGTGAACAGCTCACGCATCGGGCCGTCGAGCATGTTGCCGTCCAGGTACGACATCTCGGTCATCGGATCTCCTCGGCGGTACGGGAGCGGGCGGGCGGTCAGCCGGTGGGGCCGAAGCGTTCGGTCTTGACCCGCCGCGACGGGTGACCCAGCCCCACCAGCAGGTCGGCCACGGTCTCCACGAACGCGGTCGGGCCGCAGACGTAGGTGAGCGGTTCCAGGTCCGGCGGCCAGCCGTGCGTGTTGACGTCGGCCAGCCCGATCCGGTGTGGCTCACCGCGCCAGCCCTCGGGCGCCTCGCGGGTGTAGACGTACGCGATGTCCAGGCCGAAGTCGTCGCGGACCCGGCGGCGCAGCTCGTCGGCGTAGATCACGTCGCCCGGCGTCCGCACCGAGTAGATCAGCCGAAACGGCGCCCTGCTGCCGGTCGCCCGCCGGGCCCGGATCATCGCCATCAGCGGCACGATGCCGGAACCACCGGCGACCAGCTGCACCGGCGCGGTCTCCTCGGGCCGCCAGATGAACCAGCCACCGAGCGGTCCGCGGACCTCCACCGGGTCGCCGTCGGCGAAGACATCGATGAGGTACGGGGACACCTCGCCGTCGGGCACCCGCTGCACGGTCACCTCGATGCGCGGCCCGCCCGGGCCGTCCACCACCGGCCCGGCGATCGAGTACGACCGGGCCGCCTGGTAGCCGTCCGGCGCGGTGAGCCGCACGTCGACGTGCTGCCCCGGCAGGTGCCCCGGCCAGTCCGGCACCTCCAGCACCAGGGTCTGCGCGGTCGGTGTCTCCACCCGCCGCTGCACCAGCCGGCTGACGTGCCACTTGTTGGGCGCCCGGGCCGGCGTGCTCGTCGCCACGGCGCGCTCAGTCACCCTGGTACCGCTGTTCGCGCCACGGGTCGCCGTAGTCGTGGTAGCCGGCGGTCTCCCAGAAACCGGGCTCGTCCATCGTCTTGAGCCGGAGGCCGCGGACCCACTTGGCGGACTTCCAGAAGTACAGGTGCGGCACCAGCAGCCGTGCCGGCCCACCGTGCTCGGCGGGCAGCGGCGCACCGTCGAAGGTGTGCGCCACCCAGGCCCGACCGCCGCGCAGGTCGTCCAGCGGCAGGTTGGTGGTGTACCCGCCGTAGGAGTGCGCCAGCGCGAAGTGCGCGCCGGTGTCGACACCGTCGAGCAGCGTGTCCAGCGAGACGCCCTGCCAGGTGGTGCCGAGTTTGGACCAGCGGGTGACGCAGTGGATGTCCACCATCGGCGTCTCCTGCGGCAGGGCCATCAGCTCCTGCCACGACCACCGGTGCTCGCTGCCGTTCTCGGCGCTGATGACGAACTCCCAGGTGTCCAGGGAGACCCGGGGTGTCGGGCCGGCCGAGAGCACCGGGAAGTCCTCGGTCAGGTACTGACCGGGTGGCAGGGCCGGCTCCTGCGTTCGGGGCCGACCCTGAAAGCCCGGTGACACGATTCCCATGGCACAGTCGTACCACCCGCGCCGGCCCGGACGGGAGCTTTCCGGCGTACCTCCCGGTCGGCGCGGCGCGGCGCGGTCAGCGCCGCTCGGTGACGACCTCGCGGTCCTCGGGCACGTCGCCGCCCCGGGTGGCGCGCAGGCTGGTCAGCGTGACCACCACCAGCACACCGATGATCACGCCGAGTGAGGCCAGGGTGGGGATCTGCGGCACGCTGTCCCAGATGCCGTGCGCCCAGTGCAGACCCAGCTTGAGGCCGATGAACGCCAGGATGACGGCCAGGCCGTAGCTGAGGTGCACCAGCCGGCTCAGGGCCGCGTGCAGGACGAAGTAGAGCGCCCGCAGGCCGAGCAGGGCGAACGCGTTGGTGGCGAAGACCAGGTACGGGTCCTCGGTGATGCCGTAGACCGCCGGCACCGAGTCGACCGCGAAGACGATGTCGGTGGCCAGCACCGCCACCACCACCAGGGCGAACGGGGTGAGAGCCCGCTTCGCGCCCTGCCGGACGGTCATCCTGGTGCCGTGGTACTCGTCGACCACCGGCATGACCTTGCGCAGCAGCCGCACCGAGCGCATCTTGTTGATGTCGACTTCCTGCTGGTGCCCGGACATGGCGTCGCGCAGCAGCTTCACCGCCGTGGCGATGAGGATGATCGCGAAGAGCAGGAAGGCGAAGTCGAGGGTCTGCAGGGCGGCCGCGCCGAGGGCGATGAACACGGCCCGCAGCACCAGCGCGCCGGCGATGCCGTAGAGCAGCACCCGCTGGGCGAGCACCGCCGGCACCGCGAACGCGGCCAGCAGCAGCATGAAGACGAAGAGGTTGTCGACCGAGAGCGACTTCTCCACCAGGTAACCGGTCAGGTACTCCACACCCTGCTGAGAGCCGAAGCGGGCCCAGAGCCAGCCACCGAACGCCAGCGGCAGGGCGATGTAGAACGCCGACCAACCGATGGCCTCCCGCATGGACACCTCGTGCGGGCGGCGGGTGACCAGGAAATCAAGCACCAACAGCAGGAGTACGCCGACGATGGTCACCGCCCACAGCGTGGGCGTGCCCACCGACGCCAGGTCGCTGGCGGCGGACAGATATGACACGTCACTCATTGGGGTCTCCTCGAACACCGTCATGTTCGAGGTCTCCTTCACCCATCACCTGATGGGCAACCACCCGAGGCGCGCCGGGCGCGCCGTACTGACCGGAATGGTTCGTGGGAAGTACTCCCCTCGCATGACAAGGTTAGGCCCTGCCGAATCGGCATGCCAAGCGGGACATCGATGGTTGCCCTGGTAAACCGCTGTGTGCCCCGGTCAGGCGCGGCGCAGCGTCGCCCCCGGAGCCATCGCCTGCTCCACCAGGCCCCGATAGTCACGCGGCAGTTGCGTGACCACGTCATCGAACTCACCACCGGTGATCGCCTCACGCAACGTGGTGAAAACCGCCCGCGTGGCGTCCCCGGCGGCCGGCTCCGGCACGCGTGCGCGCAACGCCACCCGGGCGACGAACTCGGCCGCCCCGAACCGGTCCGCCTGCTCGGTGCTCGGGCTCGGCTTGAGCACGAGTTGCAACGGTTGGGGCAACTGGGCCGCGAGGTCCAGGACCTCACCGCCGGTCAGCCGCTCGGCGAACGTCTCCAACACGGCCCGGGTCAGCTCGACCGCCCGCTCGGACGACGTCGCGGTGCGCTGGGAAACCTGGTCGATGAAGGTGTCGTAGTTCATCGCGTACTCCCTTGAGGCTCACGTCGGCGCCTGCGGGTACCCGCGGCGGCCGCGGGGAAACGGCGCCGGCATTTCTCCCTGGGGTGGGCGTGACCGGCCGGCGGACGGGTAACCGCCGCCGGTCGTGACCACATCGATGCCCCGAGGGAGCCCACGCCATGGCGAGCTACGCCGACGTCCTGCAGTACCTGTCGAGCCTGGACTACCCGGCCGAGAAGAGCGACGTGGTCCGCGAGGCCGAACGAGAGGGTGCCCCGCCGGACGTGCTGAAGGCGTTGCGGGCCCTGCCACCGGTGGACTACGCCAACGGCACCGAGGTGGCCCGGTCGGCCGGCATCGAGGCCGCGCCCGAGGTGGGCCCCGCCCAGCGGGCCGAGCAGGCCCGGGACAAGACGCACAACCGGGTCTCGCAGCACCTACGCGGCATCTGACCCGACGGTGGCGGCCACGGCTGCGACACACGGCGTACACCGATGACCCGGCCGCCGTCGCGCCCGCCCGACGTGCGCTTCCCGGCCGCCGTGCAGCTCGCCGTGGTGGCGGTGGTCGGCGTCATCGCCGGTTGCCTCTTCGCGCTGCTGCTGCCGCTGCCGCTCGCCGCGCTCGCCGGCTGGGACGTCGGCGCGCTGAGCTGGCTCACGCTGGTCTGGCGCAAGCTCTGGCCGATGGACGCCGAGCGGACCGCCCGGCTGGCCGTACACGAGGACCCGAACCGGGCGATCCGGGACGCGGTGCTGCTCGTCGCCTGCCTGGCCAGCCTGCTCGCCGTGGGACTGGTGGTGGCCAGCGCCCAGAGCGCGCCACCCGGCCTCGGCCGGGAAGCACACGGCGGGCTGGGCGTGCTCAGCGTGGTGCTCTCCTGGTTCGTGGTGCACACCGTGTTCGCCGCCCGGTACGCCCGGATCTACTACACGGGCCCGGACGGCGGGGTGAACTTCAACCAACCCGACCCGCCGTGCTACTCCGACTTCGCGTACGTCGCGTTCACCATCGGGACGACGTTCCAGATCTCCGACACCAACCTGACAAGCAACGAGATGCGTCGCACGGTGCTGCGGCACTCGATGGTGTCGTACCTGTTCGGCGCCTTCATCATCGCCGTGACCGTGAACCTGCTGGCCGGTCTGGCGCGCTGAGGGCTTTGCCCGTCCGGCCGGGTGCGCCCGGGCTGGTCCGGGCGGGCGGGGTGCGGAGTGGGCGCGTCAGGCCGAGGGTTGCGCTGGCCCCGGGGACGGCACGGGGCGTTGGTGCGGCCCCGGGAACGGCACGGGGAGGAAGGGCCGGGACAGGCGGGCGCCCCTGGTCACGAACCGCGACCCAGGGCGCCACGCAAGCCTGCCCAGGCGGTGAGCCACGTCCGAACCGGTCGCGGTCACCAGGCGGTGGATGTCCGCTCGAACCGAGCGGCCAGCACTGCCGGGTCCAACCATACGACAGAACATCCTCCGTTTGGTCAGAATTTTGCGAAGTGTGGGCCAGGGCACGTCATGGCCGACCGGTCACCTCCGCGTACCGGTGCTCCAGGTCGACCCGGGCCAGCGCCCCCACCAGCCAGGCCAGCTGCTCCGACTCGCCACTGGCCAGGCCCGCCAGGTCGTCCGCCGACCGACCCAGCCCGAGCCGGCGGGCGGCGGCCAACGCCCGGCGGTCGGCCACCGGGGCCACCTCCCGCCACAACGCCTGCGCCTCGCGGAGAAACAGCTCCACCACCTGCCCGTCCACACCCGGAAGCTCGGCGAGCAGCGCCCGCTCCCGGACCGGGTCGTGCCGCGCCACCGCCCGCAGGCGGCGCAGGTCGCCCCGGTACCGCTCGACCACCGTGCGCGCCAGGTCGCCCAACACGTCGGCCAGCGCGTCCACGTCGCCACGCTGACCGCTGGCACGCAGCACCCGTACCCGGTCCTCGTGCAGCGAACGCGCCAACCGGGCGGCACTGTCCCATCCCTCGTCGCGTACCGCCCGCGCACCGTCCAACGCCCGGCGGAAGTCGCCCCGACGGCCCAGCAACACCGCCAGGTAGAGCACCTGGAACAGGCTCGCCGGGTTGTTGGTCACCCGGAAGCCGTACTGCTCAGCGAAGCCCCGCCCGCTGCCGGCAAGCCGGCGCGCCAGGCGCTTCCGGTCCGCCACGGACGTCATCAGAGTGGTCGCCATCCCGACGCCTACCCACACCACCAACCCCCACACACGGCCCCTCCCACCCCGCCCCCGCGCCCGTCGCCCCACGCCGGGCTTGGGTGGTTTTAGCCGTGCAGGGTGCCGGTGCGGTCGCGGGCCTTGAGGCGGGTGGTGGGCAGGGCGGGGGCTGGCAGCGGTGGCGCCGAATCGTCGGCGACCACACCGAAGCGTCCGTCGCCCGCCATCCAGTCCTCCCGGGCGGCGGCGACCTCCTCGTGCGAGCGGCCGACGAAGTTCCACCACATCACCAGCGGCTCCTCGAACGGCGTACCGCCCAGCAGCAGCAACCGCGCACCGACCCCGCCCCGCACGGTCAGCTCGCGGCGGCCCGAACCCAGATAGAGCAGCGCCCCCGGCTCGAACCCGACTCCGGCGGCCTCGGCGGAACCGGACATCGCCAGCACGGCGTACTCGAAATCGGGCCGCAGCGCCAGCGTCGTCGGCGCCTCGCCGCGCAGCTCGACCTGCACGCCGACCAGCGGGGTGTGCACCACCGCCGGTGACCGCTGCCCGGCGAACTCGCCGACCAACAGGGTGAGATCCAGATCGCCGTGGCGCCAACGCGGCAGGTCGGCGTGGTGCGCGAAGTCGGCGGCCCCGGCCCGCGCCGGGTCCGGCAGTGCCACCCAGAGCTGCACGCCGTGCATCACCGGCGGATGGACGGCCGGTGACCGCTCGGAGTGGGCGATGCCGTTCCCCGAGGTCATCACGTTCAGTTGACCGGGCCGGATCGGCTGGACGTTGCCGAGGCTGTCACGGTGCAGGATCTCACCGTCAAGCAGCCAGGTCACCGTCTGCAGGCCGGTGTGTGGGTGCGGCGGCACCTCCATGCCCGGGCGCTGCGCCACATCGTCCGGGCCAAAATGGTCCACGAAACACCAGGCGCCGACCATCCGGCGGGCCCGCTGCGGCAGCAACCTCCGCACGGTGGTGTACCGACCCAACGGCACGTCGTGGCCGGGCAACAGCACACTGCCGGGATCCACGTCGGCCACGCCAGGTGGCCGGGTCTGCGCCAGCATTGATTCAGTACGCTCCACCGCCCGACTGTACGCGCACGCCCACCCGTCGCCGCAGCGCTTCCTGGTCAGGGCATCACCGAGAGCCGGACCGCGTTCGTGCCCGTGCTGCCGCCACCCGCCGCCATGCCGCCCTTCACGGCGGTCACCGGGCCGGCAGGTACGCGCCCGCCGGCCACCCGAGTCACTCGGCACTCTTCCTGGTCGCCACGCGTAGATCTTGGACACTTTCCGTCTTGCGTGAACGGAAACTGTCCAAGATCTCCGAGCGACCGTCCGTCCACCAGGCCGGGTAGTCACCTCCCCGGTACGCCGGCAGTCCGCGTCGCGGACCCAACGCTCCATGCGCAGCCGCCGACAAGCCGGAAACGCCGCTGGCCGGCACCCGAGTTGTGGGGTGCCGGCCAGCGGTCGATGTCCTGCGGTAGTGCGGTGGGTCAGCTGTTCCAGTGCTGGCCGACCAGGTCGGTGGCCTGCTGCTCCCACTGGGCGTAGGCGTCGGGGTAGGCGGAGACCTGCACGGTCT